>VXLT01000091.1 GCA_009841475.1 Gemmatimonadota bacterium | reverse complement strand
ACCCCGAACCTGCCGATTAAGAGTCGGATGCTCTACCAGTTGAGCTAGCAGGGCGGCGACACTGAATATACGGCCTGGCAGCCCGTGGAATAAGTGCCCCCCGCATCCGGCCGGCGCTGTATCCGTGCCGGCCACGGTGCCTCGCCGCCGTGCGGGGACTTCCCACGGACCGCCAGTCGCACGCTGTCGTCAGGACCCCGGTCCGCCGCCCGGCCTGCCGGGTCCGCCCGGACGCGGGTCATCGCTTCCGCGTCCGCCGCGACGATCCCTCGCTTCCCGCCACCGGTCCATCGCCGTGCGCCACCGGTTCATTGCACCCCGGTCCCGCGCCTCCCGCACGCGGTCGAAGCGTTCGCTGCCGCGGCCGTGGCGCAGATCCCGGTTGCCGCGCCACGCGGTACGCCGGTTCAACTGCCTCAGCTCCTCGCGCTGCTCCTCGGTAAGGATCGCGTCGTAGCGGTCCCTCATCCCGCTCAGCGTCTCCCGTGCCTGCCCGGCGAGTTCCCTGGCGTCGCCGCGCATGGCCTCCGGCTCGCGGATCCCGGCCCGGATCTCCGAGAGCAGTTCCATCCGATGCACCGTCCGGGTGGTCTGCGCCCCCAACAGCTCGACCCGGATGGCCTCCAGCTGTTCGCGCTGCTCCGCGGTCAACTCCAGTTCGTCGGCCAGCCGGATTACCCGCTCGACCGAGAAGTCGCCACCGGCTGCCCGGCCGGCGCTCCAACCGCCGCCTCGATTGGCGCCACCCCACCGCTGCGCCTCCGCCACGGGCGCGACCCCCATGGCCGCCACCATCAGCCCGAGTGCACCCGCGACCACCCCAACCCTTGATAAGAATGCCCTGATCATCGTCGTCTCCCTGTGTTGATTCGTGTATGAAGTCCTGATTGTTGCGAACGAGGCGCCGACACCGGCCGGCCGGCCCCGGGGCCGCATTGTCGGCGCTATGCGCCCTTCGTTGCACCTTGCCAGCCCCGCGCCTCGCCGCCCTCGGTGCGACGCGGAGATCATCCACCGACCGCTTGCCGCCCCGTTCACGGTCGTTGACAGGCGGGATGGTGATTCCGTTAAGGTAGATGTGCAGGGGATGACTCCTGCGTTCCGAAAACGGCCCCGGGAGCACGCCATGTTCTTCAGGCAGATCGTCGACGACAAACTGGCCCAGCACGCCTACCTCGTCGGCTGCCAGCGCACTCGCCAGGCGCTCATTGTCGATCCCGAGCGCGACGTGGACCGGTACATCGCCATCGCGCGCCGCGAGGGGCTGCGCATCACGGCCGCGGCAGAGACGCACATCCACGCCGACTTCCTGTCCGGGTGCCGCGAGCTCGTCGAGCGCTATGGGTGCAGGGCATACCTCTCCGCCGAGGGCGGCCCCGACTGGCAGTACGAATGGGCTGCCGGGCACGACTCCGTGACGCGCCTGCGCGATGGCGACGACTTCACCGTCGGCGGCATCGGCTTTCAGGTTCTCCACACCCCCGGCCACACTCCCGAACACATCAGCTTCCTCATCACCGACCGCGGCTCGGGCGCCGACGGCCCCATGGGGATGGTCTCGGGCGACTTCGTCTTCGTCGGAGACCTCGGCCGGCCCGACCTTCTCGAATCGGCGGCGGGGCACGCGGGCGAGATGGAGCCCTCCGCGCGACGGCTCTACGGTTCGGCGCTGGGCGTCTTCGAGCTGCCGGACTACCTGCGCATCTGGCCCGGCCACGGTGCCGGGAGCGCGTGCGGAAAGGCGCTTGGGGCGATCCCCGACACGACCGCCGGGTACGAAAAGCGCTTCAGCCCGGCGCTCGCCGCGGTCAGGAGGGGCGAGGACGCCTTCGTCTCCTACATCCTCGAAGGTCAGCCGGAACCGCCGCAGTACTTCGGCCGCATGAAGGAGGAGAACCGCCGCGGGCCCGCGCTGCTCGGGTCGCTGCCCCGGCCGCGGCGGCTTTCGGGAAGAGACCTGCTGGCCGCCGCGGGCAACCGGAACACACAGGTGGTCGACACGCGCGGCGATCGCGTCGGCTACTACGCCGGCCACATCCGGGGGTCCCTGTACGCGCCCCTCAACAAGTCCTTTCCCACAATCGCGGGGTGCTACCTGGATCCGGCATCGGCGATCGTGCTGATCTGTCGGATGGAGGAGCTGGACGGGGCGGTGCGCGACCTCGTGCGCATCGGCATCGACCGGGTCACCGGGTGGGCGCCCCCCGAGGAGCTGGCGGCCTACCGGGCTGCGGGCGGGGAGTTCGCGAGCATCGAAGTCATCGATTTCGACGAGGTGGAGCGAAGGCGCGGCGACCCGGCGATGCAGGTCCTCGACGTGCGCCGCGCCGCCGAGTTCGCCGAGGGGCGGCTGGAGGGCGCCTGCAACATCGCCCACACCCGCCTCGCCAGCCGGCTGGAGGAGCTGCCCAGGGACAAGCGGCTCCTGGTGCACTGCCTCAGCGGTGCCCGTGCCTCGGCTGCCGCTTCGTACCTGGAGGGGCAGGGCTTCGAAGTGTCCGCCGTCAACGACCTCTTCAGCTACGTGGGAGGCAACCATGCGTAGGGGCTTGCGCGCCTTCGCCCCCGGCCTTTGGCGGATCGGTGTGATGGCCGGTGTCCTCGGGGCCCTGCCCGCCGCACCCGCGGCCGCCCAGGCCCCCGGCACCGAGGCCGCGCGCCGCGCCACCCTGGAACGGATGATCAGGAACATCGGGGAGGACTACCCGGACGTGCCCACGATCACGGCCGCCGCGCTCAGGGAGTCGCTCGAGTCGCGCGAGATCGTGCTGGTGGATGTGCGCACCGACCGGGAGAGGAGTGTTTCCACGCTGCCCGGCGCGATCAGCGCGAACGAGTTCGAGTCCAGGCTGGAGGAGCTGGCCGGGAGGACCGTGGTCGCGTACTGCACCGTCGGGGTGCGCAGCTCGGACTACGTGCGCGATATGCGTAGGCGCGGGGTCGAGGTGCTGAACCTGGAGGGCAGCGTGCTGGCCTGGACGCACATCGGCGGGCAGCTCGTGCACGACGGAGCCGCCACCGACCGTTTGCACGTGTACGGTCGCCGCTGGAACCTCGCGGCGGACGGGTACCGGACCATCTGGTAGCGCGGATTCATCTGCCGCGATCCGCCGGCGCCACCAATGATACGAAGCCCTTGGGAGGGAAGTGAGTGAAGATGCGAGCGTTGACGACGGACGGAAACGGAACTGCGGCCGGCCACAGGCCCCGCGTGCTGCCGCTGGCGATGCCGGTGTTCCTGCTGCTGGCGGCCACGGCCCTCGGAGCCCAGGAGCCCAACGGCCGCTGGAACGCGTCCAGCGAATTCAGCTTTGTCCGCACGGGCGGGAACGCCGAGTCATCCACCTTCGGACTGGGCAGCACGGTGACGCGTGCCTGGGACCGGACCGAGGTGAAGGTGGAAGCGGGCGGCATCCGGACGCATTCGAGGCGTGTCCGCCGCGCGGCCGTGGGCAGCGAGTCGGACTACCGCCTCGAAGAGACCAGCGAGAGCAACCTGTCGGCCGAGAAGTACAACGCGCTGGTGCGGGTGGACCGCCGGTTTTCGGCCCGGACCTCGGTGTACGTGCAGTCGGGGTGGAAACGGGATACCTTCGCCGGCTTCAGGCACCGGCTGGTCAATGTGTTCGGGGTCTCCACACAGTGGGTCCGAAGCTCGAACCAGAGGTTCCGTACGGCGTACGGGCTCACGCACACGGTGCAGAGCGACGTCGACCCCGATCCGGACGCCGCGGGCCGGTTCCTCGGGATGAGGGTCTCCTCGGACTACCGACGCCAGATGACGGATAACACCGAGTGGAGGAGCAACCTCGTCCTGGACGGGAACGGCGACGATGCGTCGGACGTGCGGGCCGACTGGACGAACTCGATGAGCGTTTCGATGAACGAGCATCTGGGCCTCAAGACGTCGCTGCGCACCACCTTCGACAACGAGCCGGCCCTGCGCAGGGTGCCGCTGAGTTCCCCCGAAGGGGAGAGGATGGGGACGGTGCTGGTCCCGCGCGACGAACTGGACCGCGTCTTCACGATCGCGCTGGTGGTGACCTTTTAGCAGCCCGTGGACAAAATCCCCCCGGCATTCGAGCGGCGATGCATCCAGGCTGGACCGCAGTGCCCACGTATTCTCAATGTCAAGATAACTTTACAATATGGAGCTGCCCCGTTCTCACGGACAGTTGGTTTTTGGGGTTGATGGTGTCTGA
>VXLT01000134.1 GCA_009841475.1 Gemmatimonadota bacterium | reverse complement strand
CATCCCCCCCTCGCCCGGCACCCCCATCGCGATCGCCCGCCTCTCCGGCCCCATCGAGCTCGACGGCGTCGTGAACGAAGCCGCCTGGGACGCGGTCGCCCCGCTCGGCATGACCATGTACACGCCCAACTTCCGCGGCGCGCTCACCGAGAGGACGGAGGTGCGGATCGCCCATGACGACCGCTACCTGTACGTGGCGGGGCGCATGTACGACTCCGACCCCGACCAGATTCGGATCGGCACCTTCTACCGCGACCAGTACAGCGGCGACGACATCCTCGCGGTGATCATCGACAGCTACAACGACCACGAGAACGCCGTATGGTTCGTGGCCAACCCGGCGGGGGTACGGCAGGACCGCACGGTGTCGAACGACGCCGAGTTCACGAACGGCATGCCGATGAACTGGGACTGGAACTCGTACTGGGATGTCGTCACTTCGCGCAGCGACGAAGGGTGGTTCGCGGAGTTTCGGATCCCGTTCTCCACTCTCGGGTTCCAGGCCACGGGCGGCGAAGTGACGATGGGCCTCATCGTGTATCGCATGGTCCCGCGCAAGAACGAGCGCCAGACCTTCCCGGCCCTGGACCCCAGCGGGGGCCGCCTGGGGTTTGCCAAGCCATCGCGGGCGCAGCGGGTGGTGTTGCGGGACGTGCGGCAGTCCGCGCCGCTCTACATCACGCCGTATGCGCTGGGCGGATTCCGGCAGACGCCTACCCTTCAGGAGCCGCCCGTCGTCCCGCGGGCCGGTTGGCGCAGCGAGCGGGATCCGACAACGGAAGCCGGACTCGACATCAAGTACTCGCCGACCTCCAACCTCGCACTCGACCTGACGGTCAACACCGACTTCGCGCAGGTCGAGGCCGACGACCAGCAGATCAACCTGACCCGCTTCCCCCTCTTCTTCCCCGAGAAGCGGCAGTTCTTCCAGGAGCGCTCCTCCACCTTCGACTTCAACACCGGCGGCTTCAACAACCGGCTCTTCCACAGCCGCCAGATCGGGCTGGACGCGGGCCAACTCGTCCGCATCTACGGGGGCGCCCGCGCGGTTGGAAGGCTCGGGGGGACGGATTTCGGCCTCGTGAACATGCAGACCGCGCCCCACGGGGACCGATCCACCGAGAACGTCGGCGTGTTGCGGTTGCGCCAGCAGATCCTCAACGCGAATTCGGCGGTTGGCGGAATGCTCACGACGCGGCTCGGTTCCTCCGGGCGGGACAATACCGCGCTGGGACTCGACGCCGTGGTGAGGTGGCTGGGCGACGAATACGCGATCCTGCAGTGGGCAAACACCTTCGACGAGGCCACCGAGCAGGAGGGGGGCCTGGAGTCCGGGCTCCTGCGGGCGCGGCTGGAGCGGCGGCGCGACGACGGGTTCTCCTACTACGCCGAGGCGATCCGGGTCGGTGCCGACTACCTGCCCGGCCTGGGTTTCCAGTCACGGAGGGATTTCAGCCATGGCGGCGCGCAGCTGCGCTACCGGCAGCTCAGCAGCGAAACGTCGCGCTTCGTGTCGCGCGCGATCCAGGTCGGCACGGCCCACTACTTCCGCAACCGGGACGGAACGGCCGAATCCCGCGAGATCAAGCCCGAGATCGAGCTCGACTTCCGCCAGGGTTCGAACCTGACCTTCGGCGGCCTGTCGAGCTTCGAGAGTGTGCGTGAGCCGTTCACGATCTCGGATGTGGTCGTCCCCGCCGGAGAGTACTGGTTTCACGAGGCCACCCTCATGTTCCGACTCCCCCGCAGCAGCCGGTACCGCGGCGAATACAACGGGTCGGCCGGGACCTTCTACGACGGCACGCGCCTGAGCCTGGCGCTGAATCCGGCCTGGGTCCTGTCGAAGTACCTGGAGCTCGAGGCCGGTTACGAAATCAACCGCCTCGACTTCACGGACCGGGATGTCTCGACCACCACGCAGCTGGCCCGCCTCAGGCTGAACACCGCCTTGAACCCGCGCATCTCGCTGAGCACCTTCGGGCAATACAATAGCGCGATCGGCCAGACCACCTTCAACGTCCGCTTCCGCTACCACTTCCGCGAAGGCACGGACCTCTGGATCGTCTACAACGAGGGACTCAACAACGAGCGCGACAACGGACTGGGCCCCAGGCGGCCGCTCTCCTCCGGGCGTGCCGTCATGGTGAAGTACTCGCACACGTTCGTGAGCTGATGGGGATGCGATCGCCTGTGCCCACGCCGGCCTGCGGCGGCCCGGCAAGTGGCTCGTCACACCGTGTCGTGTTTTTTACCGATCGGGAAGATTCTGGCAGTTTTTTTCCCGATCGGGATTATTCTGGTCCGATAGTGGAGGCAAACTGCATTAGTTTTACCGATCGGGAAAATCCACATGACGGTTGCAGAAATAGGTAACATCGTGCGCTCCGTGCGGCGAGCCCAGCACCTGCGCCAGGATGAGCTTGCGGGGGTGGCCGGGGTTGGTGTGCGGTTTCTCTCCGAGTTGGAACGCGGGAAGACGACGGTCCGGCTCGACAAGGTGCTGGCCGTGCTGGAGGCACTGGGGTGCACCCTGCACATCGAAGCACCGCAGATCGATCGGGGCGGGGTCACGCGGGTGGTGGCGACGGAACCGCCATGGATGCGCCGCCGCCGGTTGCAGGGCCGGGAATGGGGGCGCGCCGGGGGGCAGTCACGGCTGTGACGGGGAACCTCAACGTCTGGTGGGATGACGCCCTCGTCGGTACGCTGCGCCCGGGCCGGTACGCGGAGGTGAACCCTATCGAGTTTGCCTATGAGGAGGCCTGGATCGCCGATCCGGTGTCCCCGGCCGTGTCCCACTACCTGCCGAAGCAGCGGCAGCCCTTTCGCTCTCTGTTCTGCCGCCCGTTCTTCGAGGGCCTGCTGCCCGAGGGGGCTCAGAGAGACATGCTCGGGGAGGTGCTCGGGGTTGGCGAGGCGACGGCCCTGCCGTTGCTGGCGCACATGGGGGCAGAACTGGCGGGGGCGCTCATGGTGCTTCGCGAAGACGAAGTCCCGCCGCACCCGGCACCGACGGGTCCGTGCATGCCGCTCTCGGACGAGGAGCTGGCGGAGCTCTTGGTCATGATGCGTGAGTGGCCGTTCCTGGTCGGCGAGGAAATGGGCCCACGCCTGTCGCTTTGCGGGTCGCAGCCGAAGATTCCGGTGGTGCTCGCGGATGGGCGAGTCGCGCTGCCTTCCTTCGGCCAGCCGACCACTCACATCCTGAAGCCCGCGAGCATTGCGTCCGAGGATTCTACGGAGAACGAGGCCTTCGCGATGTGCCTGGCAGCGTGTCTCGGTCTGGCGGTCGCGCCGGTCAGCGTCGGAAGTGTGGATGGAAGATCGTATCTGCTGGTGGAGCGCTACGACCGGGTACGCGACCCCGACGGGCGGGTTCGCCGACTTCACCAGGAGGATTTCCGCCAGGCTTTCGGGATGGTGCCCCTGCCGAAGACCGCGTGGAACGGGGGACCCGGGTACGCCGATTGTTTCGAACTCGTTCGGCTGGCCTGCACCTTCCCCGCGGCGGCTGTGCTGCAGTTGGTCGACGCGGCCATTCTGCAGATCCTGCTCGGGAACGCACGCGCGCACGCGCGTAGCTACAACCTGCTTTGGCGGCGGCCTGGCGAGATTGCTCTCGCCCCGCTGTACGGCCTCGTCACGACCGCCACCCTTCCCCACATCCCCGCGCAATTCCTCATGAAGGTGGCGGGACGGACGACCCTGGAGGAGCTGCGGCCGGGCGACTGGGCGCGCTTTGCCGGCGAATGCGGCCTGAGTCCGTCGTTCGTTCGGCGACGGGTGCGGGAGCTGTGTAGCCGAGCGGAGGAGTGCAGCGACGGGGTGGCAGCAGAGCTGGCGTCGCCCGGACTGCGCGAAGAAGCGCTGGCGGGGTTGGCGGCCTTGGCGCGGAGACGGGCACAACGGCTGGCCGGGACGGCGCGATGAGGGCGCCCGGGACGGGCCGGAGACGGCGCTTGTGGGGTCCGCTGGCCGTCATGGCACTGGTCATCGGGTCGGCGCCGGTCGCCGTATCTCCGCTGCGTGACGCGGCCCTGCGCGGGACCTTTCCCGACGCTGTCCCGGCGCAGCCGCTGGGCTACCTCCTCGGCGCACCCCTCTTCGGGGTGTGGGACACGCTCACCCTTCTCACGGTCAGCCAGCACTACGCAGTCCTGGGGACGCTGGTGCTGCTGTACGTGGCCTGGCGGCTCGTTGCAGGCCGCCGCCCGGTCGCGGGTGCGCGTCCGGTCGCGGCCCGGCCGCCTTCGCTCACCCGCCACCTCGCACTGGAACTCCTCCGCGCGCTCGCCGCCCTCACCGCGCTGCTCGCCTTCTACGCGGCAGCGGCCCTCATCCCGCGCCCCATGACCGCGATCCGGCTCACATCCCCCGACCTCCTCGCCGTCAACTTCCACTCGCACACCAACCATTCCCACGACGGTTGGTCCCTCTTCACGGCGGCGCGCAACCGCGCTTGGCACGAAGCCGGGGGATTCGATGCGGCCTACGTCACCGACCACTATACCTGGGCGGGCGTGGACGAGGCCCTCCCCGCCAATCCCGCGCGGGCCGGCGACGGCACCGTCCTCCTGAGCGGCATGGAGGTGCGGCTGCGCGGCCGCCACACCAACATCCTCGGCGACCGATCCCGCTATGTCTTCGCCCTCGACAGCACCTGGCACCACCTCGACCCGGATTCCATCGCCGCCGCAACCGAGCGCGGCGCGCCGCCCCCCACGATGCTCTACGCCCTACCCGGCGCCCTCGACCAGATCGTGCCGCTCGGCAGCCCACACGGCTCACCCGCCGGCGTCGTCGGCGTCGAACTCAGCGACGGGGCTCCGCGCGGGCTGGAACAGGGGCGCTCCCAGCGCGGCGAGATCCTCGCGCTCGCCGACTCCATGGATCTGGCTTTGGTGGCGGGTACCAACGTGCACGGATGGGGGCGCACCGTCCCGGCGTGGAGCGTGATGCGCATCCCGGGGTGGCGCGAGATGTCGCCGGACGAGCTCGGCCGCGCGATCGAGGAGACGCTGCACCGGGAGCGCCGCCGCGCGGTGACGGTCGTGGAGCGCCGCATCCCGTACCACGACGGCAGCGCGGTCGCGCTCGCCGCGACCGTCCCCGTGCTCGCATGGGAGCACTTCCGCGCGCTCACCCTCGCCGAGCGGCTCTCGTGGCTGGTGTGGGCCGCGCTCTGGATGGCGGTGCGCGCCCGGGCGGGGGCGGCGGCGGGGCGGGGGGGCCGCCAGGGCGGCAGCCGTGCCAGCGCAGGCGCGCCGCCAGCGCGGGGGCGCCGCTAGCCGCCGGCCATGTTCGCCGTCTACCTGGAACTCGGCTTCGAGCACCTGCTCGACCTGCGGGGCTACGACCACATCCTCTTCCTCGCGGGGCTGTGCGCCGCCTACTCCCTCGCCCGCTGGCGGGAACTGCTCGTGCTCGTGACCGCGTTCACAATCGGCCATTCGGTGTCGCTCGCGCTCGCCACCCTCCGGCTGGTCTCGGTCAACTCCTCGCTGGTCGAGTTCCTCATCCCCGTCACGATCGTCGCCACGGCGCTCACCAACCTGGCCGGGCTGCGGCGCGACGATCCCTCGGCGCACCGCGTCGCCGCCCGCCCCCTCCGTTACGCCCTCGCCCTCGCCTTCGGCGTCATCCACGGACTGGGCTTCTCCAACTTCCTGCGCATCGCGCTGGGTGACGAGAGGAACCTCTTCGTCCCCCTGCTGTCCTTCAACATCGGGCTGGAGCTCGCGCAGATCGTCGTGGCGGGTGCGGTGCTGGCCCTCGGGGCCGCGGTTGTGTCGGGCGTCCGCGCGCTCCGGGGCGCCGCCAAACCGGAAACCGGCTTTCCCCGGAAAGCCTGGAACGCCGCCGTCTCCCTCGCCGTGGGCGGCACTGCGGCCACCATGGCCCTCCAGCGCTGGCCGTGGTGAGCCCCGACGCGCTAGTTTGATGGCGTGCCGCCCGCCTGGGCGCGCCCCACGCCACGCCAGCCACCAACGGAGTCGGGCAAAATGAGTCTTCAGACGGTTCCCAAGAGCTGCCTCGCCGCCGCAGTCCTCCTCATCGCCACCCCCGCCGCCCACGCCCAGTGGTCGCCTATCAAGCCGGGGAGCGACAACATCGATATCCTCGGGCACATCCCCCTCGGGCCGCGCCTCTCGGTCGCCGACATCGACATGGAGCAGGAGATGGACCGCCCCTACGCGTACGTCGCGCGCATGGTCTACGGGGACATCGGGCCGAAGGGCCTCGACATCATCTCGATCGCCGATCCGGAGCACCCCGAGGTCCTCTACGAGTGGCGGATCGAGAACCAGGATCTGCACATGCGCACCGGCGGCATGGACGTCAAGCACTTCAAGCTGGACGGCCGCTACTACGTCGTGCAGTCGCTGCAGTTCGGGCAGGGCGGGCCGAACCCCGACCTGGGCGCGGTCGTCCTCGACGTCACCGGGCTCCCCGACGCCTCCACCGTCCGCGAAGTCGCACGCATCCGCGAGCCCGACCTCCCCGGCGGCTTCCACAACATCTTCGTCTACAAGCACTCCGACGGGCGGGTCCTCCTCTTCAGCACCGTGCGCGGCCCCTTCGCACACGTCTACGACATGGCGAGGGTCGTCTCCGGCGACCTGGAGAACGCGCTGGTCGGCCGGGTCCCCGTCCCCGAGACCGAGTTCAACCGCGGCGGCCGCGGCTACCACGACTTCTACGTCGGCTATCACCCCGACACCAGCGAGGACCGCTTCTACGGCGGCGGCAGCGGCGGCTACTACATCTACGACGTCAGCGACCTCGAAAACCCCGAGCTGCGGGTCACCCTCGTCGGCGTCAGCGGCGTGCGCGGCGGTCACACCTTCACCCCGAGCCCCGACGGCCGCTACGTCGTCGCCGAGACCGAATACCAGTACGCCCCCATCCGCATCTTCGACCTGCAACCCGCCCTCGACGGTGAGGTCACCAACATCAACCGCCCCATCTCCGCCTGGACCGCCGACTGGCAGAACCTCGTCCACAACCACGAAGTCCGCTGGCCCTACGTCTTCGCGTCGGGCTACCTCGACGGCCTCCAGATCTTCTCGCTGATGGACCCAGAAAACCCCGTAACCGTCGGCTACTACGACACCTACACCGGCCCGCCCAACCGCGACCGCACCCCCGTCTTCAACGGCGCGTTCGGCGTCGACATCCGCAACGCCGACGGCCTCATCGTCGTCAGCGACATGACCACCGGCTTCTGGACCTTCCGCATGGACGGATTCAGCGGCTGGAACGGCGAGAACTGGGGCGTTCCCAACATCTCGTCGGCCCAGGACTGGGACAACGGGCCGGTCAAGCGCCCGATCAGCTAAAGGGGGGAGGAGTGCGCGGTATGGCTGGATGGGTCTGGGGGATGAAGGACAGGAGTGTGGGGACTGGATCCCGGCGACCGGGAGGCTGGCTGGTGCTGGCGGCGGTGTTGGTGCTCGCGGCCGCGGCTCCAGACTCCGAGAACACCGGGCGGGTGGCCGGCTCGCCTACCGAGGTGGCAGGGGTGCTCGCCGGGTGCGGCCCCGACTACTACCAGTTCCCCATGGTCTCCACGCGGCGCGTCCCCGGCACCGGCAACGCAACCGGGGTCGGCGAGATCGTCTTCGCCAATTCGCCCTTCGGCATCTCCCTCACCGAGGACGGCAGCTACCTCTATGACTTCACGGTGCGCTTCGAGCGCCTGAGGCCCGCCCGCTCCGGCACCTACGTGGTGTGGACCACCACCCCCGAACTGGACCAGATCACCCTCGCCGGCGAGATGACCGACCCGGCCTCCTTCTCCGGCAAGGTCGCGTGGAACAAGTTCCTCGTGGTCGTCACGCTGGAGCCTGCATTCGACCCCGGCGCCACCGCGTGGACCGGCCCGATCGTCACCCGCGGCATGTCCCGCAGCGGAATGATGCACACCATGGCCGGCCACGGCCCCTTCGAGCAGGAGAACTGTGCGGCCTACGGGTATGAGTAGGCCCCTTGATTGCGTCGGCAATTCGGCATAGGGTAGATACGGCTTCACAATTTCTACCCTGAAAGAAACACCATGGGACTCAACATCAAGAATGACGAGACCTGTATTCTCGCTCGTGACCTCGCCCAGCTGACCGGCGAGACCATGACGGGCGCCATCACGGTCGCGCTTCGCGAGCGGCTTGCGCGCGAGAGGCGCCGGCGAGACCTGGATGGCCGAATTGACGAGTTGCTGGCCATTGGCCGCCGCTGTGCCGAGTCGCTCGAGCCGGGGCCGTCGGCTGTCGAGCATGGCGACCTGTTGTATGACGACCGGGGCCTCCCGGGGTGATCGTCGATAGCTCGGCGGTTTTGGCAATCCTGTTTGACGAAGCGGACGCAAGGCGTCATGCCTCTGCGATCATGGCTGCGCACCCATGCCGCATGTCGGTGGCCAACGTGCTGGAGGCCTCGATCGCCCTGGAACGGCGGGGCGGCGCCACGGCCGCCGATGATCTCGATGCGCTTCTGGGGCGTGCGGAGATCGAGCTGGTGCCCGTCACGGTGGAACACCTGGAGGCGGCGCGCCGAGCATGGCGTCGGTTTGGCAAGGGGAATCACCCGGCCGCACTGAACTTCGGCGACTGCTTCGCGTACGCCCTCGCCAGGACGACCGGCGAACCGCTCCTGTTCAAGGGCGGCGATTTCTCTCAAACCGATATCGACGCGGCGTGAGCGTGCAACGAGCCTGGATTCGCCGGGACCGGGACCGCCAGCACCTTCGCGGTCTCCTGGTCGAGGGAGGGGAGTCTCCTCCCTCGGTGACGGCCGATGCGGCCTACTTCGAGCAACTGCGTGCCGAAGTTCGCGGACCCACCAAGAAGACGACGGGCCGGATTGTCCTGCCGGCCATCGCCGCCCTCCTCGCGGCGGTTCCTCCCGCGGCCCCCCAGGAGATAGACCACGCCGGCCACATGATGATGGGCGGCGGGTGGCGCATGCCGCCGATGGACCCGAACATGCCGATGATCCCCGGGCTGGAGATGGCGCTTCCCCCGGTCGAGCCCTTCCTGGCGGCGATGGGGATCGACGTCATGACGCTCCCCGAGGCGCGCCCCAGCGAGGTGGTCCACCTGGCGCCCGGCGACACCCTCGACTTCGAGGTCTCGATCGTGCGGCGCACGCTGAACGGGCACATGGCCGCCATGTACGGCTACAACGGCCAGTACCCCGGCCCCCTCATCCAGGCGCCGCAGGGCTCGACCGTCGTGGTGCGCGTCACCAACCGGATCGAGGGCCCCACCACCGTCCACTGGCACGGCCTCCGCCTCGAGAACCGCTTCGACGGCGTGCCCGAGCTCACCCAGGACCCGATCGAAGTCGGGGAATCCTTCACCTACGAACTCCACGTCCCCGACGCGGGGATGTTCTGGTACCACCCGCACATCCGCGAGGACGTCCAGCAGGACCTCGGCCTCTACGGCAACCTGCGCGTCACCCCCACCGACCCGGACTACCACGGTCCCGCCCACCGCGACGAGCTGCTCGTCCTGGACGACATCCTCATGGACGGCCAGGGCTTCATCCCCTGGGGGAAGGAGGCGCCCACCCATGCGCTGATGGGCCGTTTCGGCAACGTGATGCTCGTCAATGGTGTGACGGGACACACGCTCGACGCCGCCCCCGGCGAGGTGGTGCGCTTCTTCATGACCAACGTCGCCAACACGCGCACCTACAACGTCACCTTCGGAAACGCGCGGGTGAAGCTGGTCGCGTCGGATGTGGGCCGCTTCGAGCGCGAGATGTGGGTGCCGAACGTGGTGATCGCGCCCGCCGAGCGGTACGTGGTGGATGTGGTCTTCCCCGAGGCGGGGGAGGTGGCGATCGCCAACACGATCCAGGCCGTCAACCACTTCCGGGGCGAGTTCTACCCGCACGTCGACACCCTCGCGCTGGTCACCGTAGCCGGCCCGCCCGTCGACGACGAAGTCACCCGCGCCCACGCCACCCTGCGTACGCACGACGCGGTCGTGGCCGAAACCGCCGCCCTTCGCGCCCACCTCGGCCGCCCTCCCGATCACACTCTCGAAGCCACCGTCCGCGTCCAGGGCCTCCCGCTCCCGATCGTCCGCTCCATGGAGATCGACACGCTCTACATCCCGCCCATCGAGTGGAACGACGCCATGCCGATGATGAACTGGCTGTCGGCGGGCACCCAGGTCACCTGGATCCTGCGCGACGCCGGCACCGGCCGCGAAAACGAGGACATCCACTGGACCTTCCAGCGGGGCGACCTCGTCAAGATCCGCGTCTTCAATTCGCCCGACTCGTTCCACCCCATGAACCACCCCATCCACGTCCACGGCCAGCGCTTCGTGGTGCTCGCGCGCGACGACATCCCCAACGACAACCTCGTCTGGAAGGACACGGCGATCGTGCCGGTCGGCTCAACGATGGACATCCTGGTGGAGATGTCGAACCCGGGTGACTGGATGCTGCACTGTCACATCGCGGAACACCTGCACGCGGGGATGATGTTCCACTTCACGGTTGAGGAGTGACCGCGCTGCATGGTTGCAGTCCACTGCAAGAAGTTGTTATTGTAGCACCCCGCTTGACTTAAAGGAGCGACCAATGAATGAGCAACTCCGCAAGGATGTCTGGGAGGCGATGCTGGATACGGACAGGCTCGAACGGTACTACGGGCGGCGGGCTGCCAAACTGGCTCGCCGGGAGACCGTGGTAACCGGAGCTACCTGCGCCTTCGCGGTTGTCAGCGCCATTCTCCTGACGGTAGCGGACAATACGCAGTGGGCCGCAGTGGCAATCGTGATCACGGCCCTCGTCAGCATCGTACCACTGCTGTCCCGGCTGGGGGAGCGGGTCCTTTCGGCTGCGTACTGCCAGAAGAGGCTCGGCGATCTGTCGATCGAGTGGTCCGCGCTCTGGCAGGAAGTGGAGGAGCTTCCGACCGATGAGCTCCGGTCACGCTGGCAGTCCCTGGCACAGCGCCTGAACGAGGCCACCGCTCACAAGGCCACCGAAGCCATTGACAACAAATTGCTTGGATTGACAGAAACGGAATCTGATGAGTATTGGACCGGCGAAGCCGCCCCCGCAAACAGGACCATCGCGCCCGCCTGAGCAGGCACCACGGCCCGGACGACTTCAGCCTCCGGGGTGGCCGCCGAGAGAGACGCCTCCCCCACCCCCTCCAAAACCCGGGAAGAAGTCCTGAGATCGCGTCTCAAGGCTCGCTCTTTGTTTACCGGCGCGTCGGACGCTAAGCTTCGCGGACCGCAAGAAGGCGAGGCGGGCTTCCGTGGCAAGGCTCATCGACGAGGGTGAAAGAATGCGACATGTCTTCCTCGCGGCCGGCGCCGCGCTGATCCTGTTCTCCGCGAGTGCACCCGCCGCGCCGGGCCGCCCTGGCGCTGGAATCCTCCGGCAACCCGCTGTCCAGGTAGCCTCCGCCGGCATCATCGGCGCCCGCTTCCTGGACGTGGACGGCAACATCCGCCGCCTCGGCGACGAGAACGGCGCCGGACCCGCGGCGCTGGTGTTCGTCGACGACGAATGCCCCGTATCGGCGCGGTACCTGGGCGAGATGGACGCGTTCCTGGCCGAAGCCGAGGCCGCCGGCATCGACTTCTACGCCGTAATGTCCAGCGCCCGCCGAAGCTGGGCGGACGCACGGAAGCTGCGCGACGACTACGGACTGGCGACGCCGGTGCTGTTCGACGCGTCGGGCGATCTCGCGGCGCGTCTCGCTCCCGCCACCCTGGGCGAAGTGTTCGTGATCAACGAAGACGACCGCCTGATCTACCGCGGCCGCATCGACGACCGCTTCGAGTCGATCGGACGGCTGCGCCGCGTGATCCGCAGCCACGATCTGCTGGAGGCGTTCGAGGTCGCGGACGAACCGGAGGCGGAGGCCCGCGCGACGACGCCCGTCGGCTGTTACTTCGAGGCGTGGGAGAACGTCGGCGACCGCGAAGTCACCTATGCCCGCGACATCGAGCCGATCCTCGCCGCCAACTGCGCGGAGTGCCACCAGGCGGGCGGCGTGGCCCCGTTTGCGCTGGGCCACTACCGGCAGGCCTCGGGCCGCTCCCGCATGCTGGCGCACGTGACCGGCGAGGGCCTCATGCCGCCCTGGCGCGCGGTGCCCCGGTTTGGACGCTTCCGCGACGAGCGCTACCTGTCACAGACCCAGATCGACCTGTTGGCCGCGTGGGCGGCCGGCGGGGCCGCCGAAGGGGTGCCCGGCGACCGCGCGCCTGCGGCCAGGCTGCCGGATCCCGGATGGCGTCACGGAGAGCCCGATCTGGTGCTCCCCATGCTCGAGCCCTACGCCGTTCCCGCCTCCGGCGACGACGTGTACCGCTACTTCGTCATCCCGTCCGGCCTGGAGCGGCCCAGGACCGTCACGGCCATCGACTTCCAGCCGGGTGACGCCTCGGTCGTCCACCACGCCAACTTCTTCGTCGACTACTCGGGCAGGGCCAGGCGCGAGGACGCGAAGGACGACGAGCCCGGGTTCTCGGTCTTCGGCACGGGTTCGTTCATGTCGTACGACAACACCGACGAGAACGCGTACGGGATCGGGGGCTGGACGCCGGGCGCCGAGCCGTACTCGCTTCCCGAGGGGGTCGGGCTATGGCTGCCCCGGGGCGGCGACATCGTGATCGAGGTCCACTACAAGCTGAACGGCAGGGCGACCACGGACCAGAGCAAGATCGCCTTCTACTTCGCCGACCGGCCGACCCCCAAGTACATCGACGGCCTCATCATCGGCACGCAGGACCTGGACATTCCGCCGGGCGAGGCGGCGTACACGCGCCACATCTCGATGGACGTGCCCGTGGGATTCCGTCTGGTCGACGTGATGCCGCACATGCACTACGCCGGGTCGAGGGCGCGCATGGTCGTGACCTATCCCGACGGGCGCGAACAGGCGATCGTCGGCATCGAGGACTGGGACTTCCGCTGGCAGAACATCTACACCCTGCGCACGCCCCTGCACATCCCGGCCGGTTCGAGGATCGACGGCTGGTTCGAGTGGGACAACTCCGACGCGAACGCGGACAACCCCTTCGATCCGCCTCGGCGGCTGGAGTGGGGCTGGCAGTCGGAGGAGGAGATGGCCGAGTTCTGGCTGGGCGTGATCCCGGACGAGCCGCGTCGGCGCATGGCGCTGATCCGGGCGAGCTACCGTACCTGGACCAACGCCGATTCGCGCCCGCTGCCGCCCGGGCCGCGACGGTAGCAGATCCGCCGCCCGGACCGCGTCGGTGGCGGCTATTCACTTGGGGTCCCACGGACCCCTATTCGGGGACTTTTCAGGTCTTCCCGGAGGGTTTCCAGAACTTCTTCTTGATGGCGAAGACGAGCCCCGCGAGCACCAGGAGCATGAACGTGCCCTTGATCAGGAAGGGCAAGAGCACCCAGAGCCACGACCAGTCGATATGCCCGGTGAGCTTCAGCGTGACGAACAGAAGGCCGAGGATCGAGAGGAAGCCCGGAGATCGCCCGACTTTCAGTGCCTTGAGGTAGCGTTCAATCGGGTCCGGGACCGTGCGTTTTCGGCTGTCCCCGCTGTCGGTGGTGCAGTCGGCGTCAGCGCCGTCGGTGGCGTCGGCTTCTGGAGCGTCGTCGGGGGTGTCTGTCGTGGCGTCGGTGTCGGCGTCTTCAGCAGCGTCGATGGGGTCGGCGGAGTCTGTCATCCGGATTCTCCAGGTTGTCTGTTCGGGCGCGGGGGGCGTTGGCGACGGCCCGTTTGGGTCGGGCCTATCCTAAAGATACGAATGAGTGACGGGGATTCTTCAATTGGGGCCGCACCGGGTCGTGAACCAACGTCAGTGACGACGAGTCGGCTGGTTCCGCGGCGAGCACGCGAGAGAGCGCCGGTGATCCAAAGCGTGCCTCCCCCCTGTCGCGTATCGATATGCGATATACACTAAACGATGATTCGGAGCTTTCGATGCAAGGACATGGAGCGGCTCGCCGCTGGCCACCGCGTCCGCCGATTTCAGCCCTTGGAGCGGGTCGCCCAGCGGAAGTTGGTGCAATTGGACGCGGCTGCGACGCTGGGTTTCCTGCGGGTGCCACCGGGTAACCGCCTGAAGGCTCTCAAGGGCGACCGCCGGGGTCACTAAAGCATCCGAATCAATGATCAATGGAGACTGTGTTTCCGCTTTGAGGCCGGGGATGCCTACGACGCGGAGATCGTCGACTACCACTGAGGAGAAGACACCATGACGCGGCTCGATCCGGTGCACCCCGGGGAGGTGCTGAGACACGACTTCATGGAACCGTTCGCGCTTTCGTCCACCGCGCTGGCCAGGGCGATCGGGGTGACCCCGGCACGAATCAACGAGATCGTGCGGTGTCGGCGGGGCATCACGGCAGAGACCGCGCTCCGTCTGGCGGGGTACTTCGGGACGGATGCCCAGAGCTGGATGAACCTGCAGGACCGCTACGAACTTGCGCTGGCCGAGCGGCGGGTCGGCGACGCGCTGGAGGCGATCCGGCCGCACGCGGTAGCGTAGCCCGCCCCTCGGCTTCCCGTTTTCCTGGAAATCTGAGCGGCGACCGTTCAGATTTCGAGGATGAGCCAGCCGGACGAATCCCTTCAGGGGTGAAGTCGAGAAGGAGGACCATGTTCCGGCCGAAGCCGATACTCCCGCGGGCCGCCACCCTCCTCGCGGCGGTGGTCGTCGGGGGCGCGCAACCCGCGACGGCACAGCAGCCGTCCCGCGTGGCGCTCGCCACGCCGCAAGTCGCCTGCCACGCCGCGCCTTCGCACTCGGCGAACGTGGCGGAGGTCCTCGAGCTCAAGGGCAGGGCTTGGGCGGCGGAGATCTGGGTCCGGCGGACCGCGACCGACGAGAGAGGCGAGACCTGGATCCGCATCGCGCCCAGTCTCACGTCACGTCCGTGGGTCGCTGAGGGGTGCTGGGTGCCGGAGTCGATGGTGGTCTCGACCGAGGGGGCCGGTCACCTGCTGGAGCTGGCCGACCGCCTGCTGTCCGCGGACGCTCTGCCGCCGCTGGAGCACCTGCTGGCCGTGCAAGGAGTGCCGACGCGGTGACGCTTGCGTGGATCGAGGCGCTCGGCTGCGAGGTCGCCTATACCGGTGAGGGCAGTGCCTGGACCGTGAGCGACGAGGCGTACCTGACCCTGTACGAAAGGCACCGCTCGGACCCGTTCGCCGAGGAGATCCTGTGGACGTTCGCGAGCGAGTCGAGTGCCTATTCCTGCGAGGGGGACCCCGTCTGCTACGTTGATCGGGCGGTCAACACGCGGCTGGCCAGGTACTGGGCCGACTTCCCGGACGGCCGCCACATCGTCCAGGCCGTCGAAACGGCGCGAACCGTGCTCGCCGGCACCCTGGAGCAATGCACCGCCGCGCGCGCGTCCGTTCGTCGACACGCTCGGTGAGTGGGCGGGCAGGGAGCGTTTTGTCGCCGAGCGCTGGAACCCGGTTGGATTCGGGGCCACCACGCTCTTCACCGGCCGCGGGCCACACGCGCTCATCGGCACGACCGATTCCCTGGACCTCACGCTGTACTCAGGGTCGGTACCGGTCGCCCGAATCCGTGGCGGCGGTGCGCCGGTGGCGGTCACGGCCGAAGAGAAGAGAATCTGGACAGCCGCCTTCCTGAGCATGTTCGAGGGGGAGGCCCGGTTGAACTGGCGCCGGAGACTTGAGGACTCGTTCGTGCGGGACACCTACCCCGCGTTCGGGGCGATCAGCGTCGACGACGAGGGGAGGATCTGGGTCGGGGGCTACCCGAAACTGACGGACGAGATGCGGCGGTGGACGGTTCTTGAACCCGATGGGACAACGGTGGGGGCGTTCAGTCTCCCTGTGTACCGCCCCGCCTGGCTGGAGGACACGGAAACCGTGACGGACCAGCCGCACGAGCTGCTGGATGCGGCGCACGGGAGGATCGCCGTGTTGAGGCGGGACGAGCATTTCGTGGAGTCTGTGGAGGTGTACGAGGTGGTGGTGGGGGATCGTGGCTGGTGACGTCCGGGTGCGGGTGGGGATTCCGGGCAACATTCCGTGAGTTTTGCCTTGGTCGTGGGTAAAAATCCCGCTATTATACCTACATGTACCCAAGAATCCTTGCTAATGTCATCCGATCCAATCAGCGGAGCGTTCTGGTGCTCGGGCCAAGGCAGGTTGGCAAGTCCACCCTGCTGGCATCCACCACACCCGATATCTCGCTGAACCTTGCCAGCCCGAGGGTGTTTCGTGACTTCGTCGCCCATCCGGAACGCCTCGAACGCGAGCTCCTGGCCGCGCCGCCCAGCGCGCGCACGGTATTCCTGGACGAGGTTCAGCGGGTCCCGGCCCTCCTCGATGTGGTGCAGCTCTTCCTGGACGAGCACTCGGGACGCTTCCGGTTTCTCCTGTCGGGGTCCAGCGCCCGCAAGCTGCGGCGGGGACAGGCGAATCTCCTGCCCGGGAGGATCCACGTCCACCAGATGCACCCACTGCTCGCCTGCGAATTGGGCGGAGATTTCGACCTCGATCGCGTGCTCGCTCACGGGACGCTCCCGGGAATCTACGCGGAAAAGGACGGTGCGCTACGCGCCGCGGATCTTCGAAGCTACGCGGACACCTACCTGCGTGAGGAGATCCAGGCCGAGGCACTGGTGCGGAATCTGGGGGGATTCTCACGCCTTCTGGATCTGATGGCCGCGTCTTCAGGGCGGATCCTGAACGTTCAGTCGATGTGCAGACAGGCCGGACTCGTGTACGAAACGGCGCGCCGCTACATCGAAGTCCTGGAGGATACGCTCGTCATGTTCCGCGTGCCGGCGTGGAGCGGCTCCACCCGTGCGAGCGTGGTTGGGCATCCACGGCTCTTCCTCTTCGACACCGGAGTTCGCAACGCCCTTCTGAGGAGGCCGTTCGACGCACCGCTTCCCGACGAACGGGGAATCCTCCTCGAACACTTCGTTGCCTGCGAACTCCATCGCCGCCTGCGGACGCTGTGGCCGGAGGCCGCGCTCTTCCACTACCGGAGCAGAGCCGGCGCCGAGGTGGACTTTGTGCTCGAGATGGGACGCGACCTCTGGGGAATCGAGGTCAAGGCGGGTCATCGGGTGACGCGAAGCATGCTGCGGGGCCTGGGTTCGTTCGCGGCGCGCAGCGACCGGGTCCGGCGGCGGATCGTGATCTTCCTGGGTGAGCGGCGGCAACTGCTCGACGGGGTCGAGGTGCTCCCGCTGGGGGACTTCCTGGAGGAGCTGCCCGGGTAGCGAGGCCTTCGGCATCGATGGCAAGTTCGTTCCAGGGCGTCACGTGAATTTTCCCGATCGGTAAAACTAGTACAAATTGCGCCAGTTTGATCGAGAAATACTCCCGATCGGGAAAAAAACTGCAAGAATTGTCCCGATCGGGAATATTCCCAGGACGGTGCGAAACCCGACATCGGGGTCCAGCCGGATTCGCGGCCACCCCGGAGCATGGAGCGCCGGGATGTAAAGTCGCGTTTACAGAATGTAAGCTGGAGTTGTCCTTCTGAAGCGTTTCGGCAACACCGCATGCTTGACACCGGTTTCTGGAGGCGTAGACTCAAAGGCCGGACGAAGAGGAATGGCCCTGGACGGAGACGTGAGGAATATGGATGTGCAGGTCAGCTGGAACCGCGATGCCGGAGTGCTCGTCGCATCGTTGACCGGTCGCGTCGACGGCAGCAACAGCGCGGCCCTACACGAGGCGCTCAAGGAAGGGATGCCGGAGGGCGAACGAACTCTCGCCCTGGATTGTGCCCAGCTGACCTACATGAGCAGCGCGGGCCTTCGCGTCGTTCTGGACATGTCCCGAAGGTTTCAGGGGCCCAACAGGGCGATGGGTCTGTGCGGGCTCCCGGAGGGGATCGAGAGCGTCGTAAGGCTCAGCGGCTTCGACAAGATCATCCCGGTCCACGAGTCGGTTGCCGACGCAGTCGCGGCGATCGCCAGCAAGGTGGATGTCGGCCCGGCCGCTGACGCTGCGGAAGAAGCGGGCGAGGACGAACAGGAATCGAGTGGCGGTTTCCGATTCCGCCTGGGGGACCGGTCGTTGTAGCGGGTGTGATCGAGGATTTGACGCCCGGGAAGGTCGCCAAGATGAGATACCGTACGCGAGCGATAGCGCTCTTGATCCCGATCCTTTCCCCGCCGTTGCTCTGGGCCCAGAACGTACCCCTGTCCTGGGATTTCGACGAGGTGTGGCGAGCCGGCGGGCTCCATGCGAGCGATTGGGCGCAGTTCACCTGGCGCGGCCAAGTGGCCTTCGACGGCAGCGGCAACCTGTATGTGGTGGACTTGGAAGCCCATCACATCGTGAAAGTCGGGCCGGACGGCTCGCTGGTCACGACTGTCGGCCGGGAGGGCGAGGGGCCTGGGGAGTTCGGGTGGATCATCGATCTGATCGTGTGGCCCGATGGCAGCTTTGTCGTCAGCGACTTGGGCCGCAACGGTCTCCAGCTCTTCAGCGCCAACGGCCGGTTCGATCGGATGGTACGATGGCGTCCGGCGACTGGCCAGATGGACCTGTCGGCCAATATGTCGCGTGTCATGCGGCCCGGCCCGAGTCCAGGGGTCCTTTACGCCCAGGGCGCGGACGCCAGCCTCGGCCGAATGTTCGGCGCCATGGCCGAGTTGATGGGAACCGAACCTGAGGAGGAATCGGCCGACGAGCGGATGATCGAGGCGCTCGACCTCGCCGACGATGTGGTGGCCGGTGAAACCGTGCTCGAGGCGTGGCGTCCACCGCGTCCCGACAGCGCGAACCCTGAGATCGAGCTCGGAGACTTGGCAAGCATGATGAGCATCATCGCCGAGGCACCGGTCTTCGAGCCCGAGCTCCTGTGGGACGCGCTGCCCGGCGGTGCCATCGCCTATGCGGACTCGTCGACCTACACTATCCGGATCGCCCGGGACGGTGCCGTTCTCAAAACGCTGACGCGCCCGATCGCACCCCGGCCGCTCACCCCTGCGATCGAGTCCAGGGCGCGTGAAGAAATGCAACGCATGGCCAACCCGGATTCCTCCGCCGAAGTCTTGGAGGTACCGGGATTCGACTTTGCAGCCGCACAGAGGGAAGCCCGGGCGGCCCTGATCGGGGCCTACGGGGACATGACGTTCTACCCCGAAGTCCCCGTTATCGCCGAGATCCGCGCAACGCCGGACGGGTTCGTATGGGTGCGGCGCCAGGATCCGGTGAACGAGGACAACGACGGCTTGATCGACGTGTTCGACCCCGAGGGCAATTACGTCGGGACATTCCCCAAAGAGGGGCTGCGGATGCCCAGCGCCTTCGGCCCCGGCGGCCTGGTCGCGTACTGGGAAACCGACGACATGGACATACCGAGCATTGTGGTGTACCGGCTGCCGGAGAACCTGCGGAGGTGAGGGGGACAGGCGCGTCCGCACGGGCGCGTCGTTTGAGCCAGGCTAGAGCCCCAGCACCAGTCTGAGCCCGCTCTCGACCTGCCCCATGAGTCTCCGGGAAACCTGTCCGGCCCGGTCGCTGAGGTAGTCCTCGTCAATCGTCAGCAGCTGGGTGACGTTCGCGACCGAGTCCTTCGGGAGGCCGGTGCTCGCCGCCTGAAGCAGCACGTTGCCCGGAGCGTCGAGGAGCCGCGTATTCGACGAGAGCGCCACGCCGATCACGGTTCTGAGCCTGCTTCGGTTGAACGCGTCCGCCTGGACGATGAGGACGGGGCGCCGAAAGCCGGGTTCGGATTCGCGCGGGTCGTCCAGGTCCGCCCACCATACTTCCCGGCGTGCGACTACCAATCTTCGGCTACCGAGCGTGCCTGCGCCCGGCGAAGGCCCGCATCGATTCCGCTGGGCGAATCGGCGTAGACGGAATTGAGCCTGGCGGTGACGTCGGCGTCATTGTGCTTCGCCACGTACTCCGCGACGGCGGTCGCGTATAGTGCGCTTCGGGACACCTTCAACCGCCTGGCAAGAGAATCGGCCGAGGCGAACAGTGCGTCCGGGAGGGAAATGGTAGTTTTCATACTTTAGTCATACTATGGTATGAAGCGGGGGTCAAGGGGGGTGGAAGTGGAAAAGTCGCCGGTAGGGCCGGGGGCGCGTGTGATTCAGTCCGGCGGCTTGCGAAAGAAGTCGATCCTGCAGCGCAATCGTCCCTCAAGGGCCACCCTGTGCGACAGGCTGGGGTGGATCGTGGCGCGGTCCGGTGCCGAGAGCAGCCGCTCCTCGCCGGTCTCGAAGGCGGCTACGACGCCGAAGAGCTTCACCGAGGTCCTGGAAGACTGAGTGATGCGAGAACGGGCGCAGGCTCACCCGGTCGCTTGGACAGCGGCACTGCGGACCCAGGCTCCGAGACGGCTCATCGGACTTGCACTCCGCCACTCCCGTCGGCACAACGTTCCAGGAGTTGCTCGGCGTCCGCCAAGGCGTCGTCGCTCGGGCCGACCTCGCCGCCACGTTGGCGAATTCGGACGGCACGTCCATCGTTATCGAGCTTGACGGATTGGGTGGGAGCTCTCCATCGGGAGGCCGTGACGTTCAACTGGGGCTCCGACCCGGCGGAAGTGGTCTCGCTCACCATCAGGACATCTGTGCGCCGGTGTCGATTGATGAAGAGAAGCCCTCGCCGCAGCCGCTGACGCTCGCCTCTAATGAATCGATGGAGCCCTGCACGTCGATGTGCTCGCGGTCTGCGGCGTGACGTGCGACTCTATCGCTATCCGATCTCCCGCTATCAGAGGTTGGCGCGCGAGCGTCCTCAGGTCAAGCACCTGGTGGGGCAGCCGGGGCTGGCGCTCGGCGAGCCACCCACGAGCCGGTTCGATCAGGTCGAAGACGTTGTCCGGAGCGGTCCAGCGTTGCCGGCCGTTGTAGATGGTGATCGCAAGCACCGGCGGCAGCCGTCCTCCGGGTGCCAGCTCCGCCCGGCGTTCTCGTGTACCGGTCAGGCCGTGGTAGTGGAGTGCCACGTAGCAGAGAGCCCGCACGGCCATGTAGCGCTCGGGGGCCGACTGGAACTCGAGTTGCAGGAGCAGATGCCGGGAGCTACCACGGAAGGGAATCTTCCACAGCATGTCGGCCTGGAATCGGACCAGGCTGGGGGTGCTGCGTTCGATGCCCAGACTCTCCGCCCTCGTGAAGTCCAACTCGTCTGCGAGACGGTCGTCGACGAACCCGCGGATCATGTGCTCGACGGCCAGCGGCAGTGAGAACAGGAGCTTGTAGGACTGGTCGTGCCTGCGGGACAAGGAGCATCTCCGGCTGTGGCCGTGGTGTCGTGCGGGTTGTTCCGGCGTGCGGCGGTGCCGACGGCCCGTGGGTTGCCGGGGAAGCTCGCGGTGGGGCGGGGGCGCTGGTATGGCGGGATGGGACTGGTTTGCGGGGCTGGACGAGGTCACCCCTTGAACACCTGCTCCCGATGATACTCCAGAAACTGCCGGTGCGGCCGGTAGATCTCCTGCTCCGGCACCCGCAACCGCCCGTCGGGGTTCACCAGCGACAGCACGTTGCCGGGGACCGCGTTCCTCTTGAAGAGCAGGCTGTAGTCGTCGTCGATCGAGATCAGGCCGCGGTCGAACATGCAGTGAAAGGTGGAGCTCAGCGCGACGCCGTTCCGGTGGCTGTCCGGTCCGTCGGCGTGCACGGGCCGGATGTGCGCGGCCTGGGCCTCGGCCCGCCCGCTGTCGGGCCTCGGCGACCAGGACCAACCCCGCCATGGGACCGAGCGCTTCTGTAACGCCGCGGCCGCGGAGTTTTTTGGTTCCCGCCACCGAGATGATCGACCACTGGACCCCCGGTGCCGAAGTGGACCGGGCACTCAAGTCGGTGGCCAGGCACTTCAAAGTCAGCGTTCTTGTGGCCGCGCGCCGAGCCGTTCAACTCCAGCTCATTCGACCGGACGAGTTCCGGCGTTTTTACGAGGGCACACGGGCGCGCAGCAACCGAGTTCCGAAGGCGGGAACTTCTGGAACAATCAGAACACCCGCATCGGGAACAGGTTCGGGTCCGCTGTCTGCCGCGCGGTCGTGGCGGGCCGCCTCACCTACCGCGAAGCCTACGCGCTGACCGGACTCCGGGGTGACACGTTCGTCGAATTCCTGCGGCGAATGGAGGTGAACGGGTGAGCTGAGGCGGCTGACGGTTGGGTGGCCGCGTATGCGCTTGCGGCTCGGCCTGGTCCCCAATCACCCTCAGCTTCTCCTCCCGAATGAGCCGCCAATCCCGAACCAGATCAACCCTTTCCGCCTCGTGCGCGGTTTACGGCGCCATCGGTGCGCATTTGCGTTGACTATCAACGATTTTCTGTTACTATTAATCTATGATACACACATTCTCAGTATCCAATTACGGATCCATACGCGAATCCGTGACTCTCGATCTTCGGATCCCGGGTACGGCGCCGGACCTCGCGTGCTTCCGCCGGAGCGCGGCCAGGCCGGACGTTCGGCTGCCCACCGTCGCTGTTCTGATGGGGCCGAATGGATCGGGCAAGACGACCTTGCTCCGGGCGTTGGTGGACCTGGGGCGGATTGGCTCGTCGCCCACCGAACCCGTCACCCTGTTGCCGTTCATGTCGCACGAGACAAGGTGGGCGCCGACACGTTTCGCCCTTGAGGCCGAGGGGGATTTCCTGGCACCTGGTCAAGGGGCACGGAGATTCCGGTACGAAGTCGAGATCGGACGACAACCGACGGACGACGGCGGAGATGGCCCTCTATTCGTGAATCGCGAAACACTGGTTCACTTTCCGAAGGGAAGGCGGTGCAGACTGCTGGAGCGGCGGTCCCCCGGCGAGCCCATTTACGTTTCTCGCGATTTCGGTCTCACTGCGAGCGATGATCGCCTGAAGGGGGTTGAGCCCAAGCGGTCGGCGGTCGCCACCCTGGCTTTGGTCAACGTGCCCGAGGCGGCGCGGCTGGCGGTCTTCCTCAGAGATACCCTGGTCGGAGCGAGCAACATTTCCGGCAATGACACGTTCACACCGGATACCTCGGCCGTCATCGGGTGGTTGGAGGCCAGTGGCGAGGCACGGGCATGGGCGCGGGGCCAAGTCCGCCGTAGCGATCTTGGAATCGAGGACATAGAGGTCGTCGACGGATTCGGCGGCAAGCACATCCGTTTCAGCCACAGGGGGTTGGATGGGCCGATCGTGCTCGGCTTGGAGTCCGGGGGCACCCGGAAGCTGGTTCACCTGCTGCCATTGATCAGGTTTGCGCTGGATATCACCGGCCTGGCGGTCCTGGACGAAATCGATGGAGCTCTGCACGTCGACATGCTCGCGGAGATCCTCCATTGGTTCCAATCCCGGGAGAGCAATCCGAATGATGCTCAGCTGCTGATTTCCTCGCATCACGTGGGCTTGCTCGACGACCTGGAAAAGGAGGAGCTGTTCATCGTCGAGAAGGCTGATTGCGGTGCCACCCGTGTGTACGGCGCGCAGGACGTCAAGGGTCTGCGGCGTGACGTGCGGCTCTATCCGAAGTACCGGGCGGGTGTGCTCGGCGGGCTGCCCAGAATCGGCTGAGGGGCGGCGGAGGGCGGGGACGCGTGGGCGGCAACAGGCCCCCTCGGCTCTTACGTAAGTTATCAGCAACTGATAACTTGAAGGATGACGATACCTGACCGAGATCCGGGGCTGGACACGCTACTCCACCTTCACGGCGAGACGCTCTTCGTGGACGATGCGGGCCACTGGGTGAAGTTCGTCGTGTTGCAGACCGAGGTGACACCGGAACGGCCACACGGCCTGCGCTATTCGACCAGGTGCTTCGAGAGAGAGGATCGATTCCATGAAGACACTGAAGATCGGTATCGCCGACTACGACCAGATGAAGGCGCGCACCATGGCAATTGCTCGTGGCGAGCACACCCCTGCGAGTGGTGAACCCAAGGTCTGGTTCACGTCGATCGAGAGCTTCGCAAGGCTCCTGTCCGAGCACAACAGGCATCTCCTGGAACTGATTGCCCGTGAGCGGCCACGGTCGCTCACGGAGCTTGCAGAAATGGCGGGGCGCAGCAAGTCCAACCTCTCGCGAACCCTGAAGACGATGTCGCGATACGGACTGGTGGAATTGCGGCGAGGCGGGCGCGGCAGGCTGGTGCCGCGGGTGCCCTACGACCTGGTGAGGCTCGATGTCTCGCTGACGGGGACGAGGAGTAGTGGGTCGGTCGGTGTCAGCCCGTGAACGGCTCGGAGTTGACCCAGCGCATGCCGACCAGTCACCCTCCAATCACCCCCAGCATCTCCCCCCGAATCAGCCGCCAGTCCCGATCCAGATCAACCGTCCGCGCCTGAATCCGGAACCCCTCCAGCCACACCTCGGCCCTCAGCGGCTCCCCGTCCGTCTGCGGGTACAGCAGAATCCCCTCGTGCCGCGCCCCGTCCGGGCGGGTGGCCTGGCGGTTCCGCAGGTACGCGAGCAGCTGGTAGAGGTTGTTCGAGTGCAGCTTGCCGGTGCCGGTGCCGCGTCCGCGGGCGAGCGCGTCGCGGTAGAACTTCGTGTCCAGAATGATGCGGCGATCGGGTGATTCGAGGATGACGTCCGCTTCCATGACGGGGATCCGTGCGCGGTTCGCGGCGTCGGTGGCGCGGGCGTCCGCCCAGTCGATCCGGCGGCGGCCTCCCGGATTCACCCGGTAGAGGCGCTGCTCGCGCTCGTAGAATCCCGTGACGAAGTCCTCGAAGAGCCTCCACATGGTGGCCTTGTCGCGGCGGAAGTCGCGGAAGGTGGTGTGGCCGGTCTTCTCGTCGACCACCGAGCTCAGGTGGAGGAGCCGGCACACCGATAGCAGGTGATGGTAGACCCGGCGCTGGCCCCCCAGCTGGACCTGGCCGAAGGTGTTCCTCTTCAGGCGGACGCGCGACACGCCGTCGAGCCGACGGTAGGCGGAGCGCACCTCGCCGCGGACGGACCGGTCCAGTGTAATCCGGGGGCTCAGCAGGCTGCGGAGCGACGTGCGCAGGATGCGGTTGGGCAGGATGTCCACCGACAGCTCCTCGAAGTCGCACGCGGCCCGGGCTCGCGACCGCAGTGCCCGCTTGGCCGTCTCGCTGACCGCCAGCTTGCCGCGAATGCCCGCGAGATCCTCCCGCCGTTCCACGTACCCCCGGGCGATGCCGCGGCGGACGAGGTGGTTGACGCCGGTGGCGAGGACTTTGCCGAGGAGGTCCTGCACGGTCGAGAGGTCGGCCAGGCTGGCGAGCCGCTTCGTGTCCCGCTCTTGGACGTGCCTCCACGCGTAGCAGAGGAGGTAGTAGACGTTGAGGATCGGGATGCTGTCCAAGGTCAGGCGTCGGCTGTGAGTCCGTCCACGGCCTCCTCGACAATCTCCAGCGAATCGAACCAGTACTCGCGGAGAAGCGGGACGATCTGGGTGTCCACGATGTGCCGGTACCAGTCTTCGGACGGCTCGTCGCCGTCGTCGGGGACGAAGTAGCTGTGGCCGACCTCGAAGCCGCGGCCGAGTTCGCGGTCGTCGCGAATCATCTTGTTGAGCGTGCCCATCCGGTCGCAGATGCGGCGGGGCAGGGCGGGGTCCGCGCCGTGTGACGTGAGGTAGTCCGTGAACGCGTTCCGGCCGTGGTCCGACTCGTAGGCCGGCTCTAGCGTCTCGAAGGCGAACCGCCGGCGCAGCGCGTAATCGACCAGGGCCAGCGACCGGTCGGCGGTGTTCATCATGCCGAGGATGTGGACGTTCGCCGGGACGTGGAACCGCGTGTCGGAATAGGTCAGCGCGACGGCGTAGTCCTCGCTTCGCTTGTCGTGCTCGATCAGCATGAGAAGCTCGCCGAAGATGCGCGACAGGTTGCCCCGGTTGATCTCGTCGATGATGAAGACGTGGGGGACCTCCGGGTTGGCCCGCGCGCGTTCGCAGAAGCGGTGGAAGACGCCGGGCTTGAGGGTGAAGCCGCCGTCGTCGGTGGGGCGGAAGCCCTCGACGAAGTCCTCGTAGGCGTAGGACTGGTGGAACTGGACCATCTCGATGGGGTCGTTGTCCTTGTGGCCGATCAGGCACCAGGCGATGCGGTGGGCGATGAAGGTCTTCCCGGTGCCGGGCGGGCCCTGGAGGATGAGGTTCTTGCGGCGCTCGAGGGAGGTGAGGAGGCGGTTGAAGTGGGTGGGGGGGATGAAGAGGTCTTGTTGGGCGTGGGTGGGGAGGTAGCGGAGTGGGTCGGGTTGGTATTGATCGCTGTCCACCTCGCGAATGGTACCGCCGTTGGTGGTGTATCGGGGCCCGGGCGGCTTGGGTACCTGCCAATGCTCCTTGAACGGGGAGAGGTAGAAGTGGTGTTCGCCGCCAGGGTACTTTTCCTCGAGGCGCGCGCGGATCTTCAGTAGCGCGCGGTCGACGGCGACCGCATCGGAGGGGTTGACCCGTTCACCCTCATGCAGCCGGCTGACGATCTTCCGCTTACCGCTGTTGGAGATGATCGGTTCGAATTCGTCGGGGAAGAAGAGAAACACGATCGCGTGGCGAAACATGCGGTTGCGGGCGAGCCGGGTAGCATCCAGCCACGAGGCGAACTCCCAGGCGTCACCGAGAAGGGATTCACGCCTGCTTCCATCCAGCGCGAACCAGTCCAGCATGGCGACCACGAAGAAGTGGTATTCCCTCCAGGCGTGTCTGCTATAGGCCCGACCCGGGTTGAGGATGCCGGCGCCAAGCACAGTGTCCGCCAAGAGATCATGGCCTTCTGGGAAGTCCCGCCCGGACGACCGCCAAACCTCGGCGATCCGGCGTCGTTTGGCCTCGGGCCCCATGGAGCTGGTGCGCTCGACCAAGTGGTACAGCCAGGTGATTTCGGCCCAAAGGCACTTGGCGTTCGGAGAGTCGGAGGCGAGCAGGCGTTCGTACAGATCGTCCAGATTCTCGTCGAAGAGCGGCAGCAGCTTCTGGAAGTTCGCGCGAGTCCACAGGGACCGGTCGGTGAACAGCGATCGCTCACCCAGCAGGCATTGGTCCTTCCAGCGTTGGGCGGCCGCGAGGATTTGCTCGTGCTCTTTGAATCGGGGCATGGGGAGTTTTGGTGGAGGGTGGATTAGTCGGCTACCGTGCGTGGGAGCCAGAATAGGGGAGGGAGGTCCGCAGATCAACGCACCGCGGGCCTTGGAAGATCCCGGATCAGGGGCAGCTGTTGTTGACTATTGACGGTTTTTCGTTACTATCAATATATGATACATACATTCTCAGTATCCAATTACGGATCCATACGCGAATCCGTGACTCTCGATCTCCGGATCCCGGGTACGGCGCCGGACCTCGCGTGCTTCCGCCGGAGCGCGGCCAGGCCGGACGTTCGGCTGCCCACCGTCGCTGTTCTGATGGGGCCGAATGGATCGGGCAAGACGACCTTGCTTCGAGCGTTGGTGGACTTGGGGCGGATCGGCTCGTCGCCCACCGAACCCGTCACCCTGTTGCCGTTCCTGTCACACGAGACAAGGTGGGCGCCGACACGCTTCGCCCTTGAGGCCGAGGGGGATTTCCTCGCGCCTGGCGAAGGTGCGCGGAGATTTCGGTACGAAGTCGAGATCGGACGACAACCGACGGACGACGGCGGAGATGGTCCTCTATTCGTGAATCACGAAACACTGGTCCACTTTCCCAAGGGAAGGCGGCGCAGACTGCTGGAGCGGCGGTCCCCCGGGGAGCCCGTTTACGTTTCTCGCGAGTTCGGTCTCACTGCGGCGGACGATCGCCTGAAAGGAGTTGAGCCCAGTCGGTCGGCGGTCGGCACGCTGGCGTTGGTCAACGTGCCCGTTGCGACCCGGTTCGCGGTCTTTCTCAGAGACACCCTGCTCGGCGCGAGCAACATTGCCGGCAATGACACGTTCACACCGGATACCTCGACCGTCATTGGGTGGTTGGAGGCAAGTGGCGAGGCACGGGCATGGGCGCGGGGCCAGGTCCGTCGAAGCGATCTTGGAATCGAGGACATAGAGGTCGTCGACGGATTCGGCGGCAAGCACATCCGTTTCAGCCACAGGGGGTTGGATGGGCCGATCGTGCTCGGCTTGGAGTCCAGGGGCACCCGAAAGCTGGTGCACCTGCTACCATTGATCAGGTTTGCGCTGGATATCACCGGCTTGGCGATCCTCGACGAAATCGATGGAGCCCTGCACGTCGACATGCTCGCGGAGATCCTGGACTGGTTCCGGTCCCGCGAGAGCAACCCGAATGACGCCCAACTGCTGATGTCCTCGCATCACGTCGGCTTGCTCGATGGCCTGGAGAAGGAAGAGGTCTTTATCGTCGAGAAGGACAATGGCGGTGCCACTTGTGTGCACGGCGCGCAGGATGTCAAGGGTCTGCGGCGTGATGTGCGACTCTATCCGAAGTATCGGTCGGGTGTGCTTGGCGGGCTGCCCAGAATCGGTTGAGGGGCGATGTGGCGGCGGGGTGGGGTCAAGCGCAGACGCGTCATCTTCATCGGAGTAGAGGGGAAGAGCGACCGGGCCTTCGTTCAGTTTCTCCAGCGGATTTGCGACGCAGCGGGCCTTCATCTTCATCTGGATGTCAAGTCGGCGACCGGCGGCGACTCGTTACAAGTGGTCGACCACGCGCGCCGCCGCCTGATTCGGCATCCCGACCGCCGGAGCCTGAAGGTGCGGTTGGTTCTGCTGGACTCCGATCGCATTGAACAGGATCGGCGGGCGGGCCGTGACGCATTGGCCGAGGCGTCCAGGCGGAGGCTGGATGTCGTCCTGATGACCCCCAACCTTGAGGGACTTCTGGTCCGCCTGCACGAGGGGCGCGAGACGCACAGGATCGGGGCCGGCGATGCCGAGGTTCAACTGCAGAGACTGTGGCCGGAGTACGACAAAGGATCGCTGAGCGCGGATCAGCTGGTACGGCGGTTTACGCTGGCAGATCTCACCCGTGCAGCTCGTCACGATCCGCAACTGCGCGAGCTGCTGGACGCCCTCGGTCTCTGACTCACCCCTTGAACACTTCCTCCCGGTGGTACTCCAGAAACCGCCGGTGCGGCCGGTAGATCTCCTGCTCCGGCACCCGCAGCCGCCCGTCGGGGTTCATCAGCGACAGCACGTTGCCGGGGACCGCGTTCCTCTTGAAGAGCAGGCTGTAGTCGTCGTCGATCGAGATCAGGCCGCGGTCGAACATCCAGTGGAAGGTGGAGCTGAGCGCTACGCCGTTGCGGAGGCTGTCCGGTCCGTTGGCGTGCACGGGCCGGATGTGCGCGGCCTGGGCCTCGGCCCGCCCGCCGCCGTGATGATCCGGAGACCGCTGATCGCGCAGGTGTTGTCGTAGGCCCGCTTGATGCCCGTGGAGAACACCCGGTCGCGAAACGGTCGCCGTGACAGCCGCTCGATGATGGGCCGGTCCGCCAGTTCCAGCAGACGGGGATCGCGGCGGACCCCTTCGCGGATGCCGAATCGCTCGCGCTCGGCGGTTCCGGTCTCGAACCCCGCGGCCAGGATCATGCTGTACTCGTCGTCCGCCAGGAGCCTGACCGAACGCCCGAACCTGCCCTTGTTCACCGAACCGTCTTCCTTCCGCAGTCCGCTCTCGTAGAAGAAGCCGCGCTCGCGGAAGGGAACCGGACGGTCGAATTCCAGATAGTCCTCGACGTACGCGTAGTAGTGATCGGCCCGGCGCGGATCGGCATCGACGCGCACGATCCGCGCCGTCGCGAAATACGACTGGCGCGCTCCGCTGCTGGACAGGTGGGCGCTGGAGCGGCGGGGCTCGTAGTAGACGATCCAGTCGCCGAGGGCGGCCCGCGCCGCGTTCAGGTAGGTGCGCGGGAAGTGGTATCGCTCCTCGGGGAGGTCGTCGTACGAGGGATCGACCTTGGTGGTGAGGACGGCTTTGGGCATGGGCGGTTTAGGGTGGGCCCCACGGGGCAGGGAAGCCCGGTTCCACCGGGCCGATCAGGTCGTTGGCTACGTCCGTTTCGTCCGGGTTGCGGCAGATCCACAGCCGGCAGTTGGGCGAGGCGGGGCCGGGGCCAGGCCGGAATGCGAAGATCGCCAGGGCGCCGGTGTTCTCGTGATCCCGCAGAGGGGAGGAGGGGCTGAGGTTGGTGAGGCGAAATTCGGGCAGCGGTGCGCCGAAGAGGCCCTTGCCGGTGTGGGGAACGGCGCGGACTTGGGCCTCGTGGAATCCGTGGGAGTCGATCTCGATGTCGAATTCGACGGGGGTGGGCGTGACGTCATCCGTCAGTGACGAGAACGCGGGTGTGAGCAGGTGTCGGGGGACGCAGGGGCCGGGGCGGTGGGCTTGGGTGGCCGAGGTCTCGGTGCCGGAGAGGAACTTGGCGTGCCAGAGCCAGTTGGCGCCGATCCATTGGGCGATCCAGGGCCTGAGGCGGTCGGTTGCGGTCAGGGTAGGTGGGTTGTGGGGGGGTTCCATCGCGTGGCCTCCGGGTCTGGATTAACCTGGTGGTCGCTGCCGGGAGCGCAATGACGGGGGCGGAGTTGTTGGCGGCGCTGGACGGCTTTTCTCGGTCGCGGCAGGGGGTTTAGGGGTGGCGGGGCATCTTTGGAGCGCAAGAATGTCAAGTACACTTGACATAATGTAACCGGAGCTTGACATTCTCGTGTTGCCTTCCTGTCTTCTCACCACGTCACGCTGCGGCTTCATGAGCGTGCTAACTGGACAGACTCCCCCGGCGAGCGCCGAGTCAGAGTTCGCGTGAGTTGGATCAAGCGCACCTAATAGGTACATTTCTAACCCGTTCGTCCCATCCAGCCATTGACCCATTCACCAACCACGAAACGCCGTGGAAGTCGACCTTCGCCATTGCGGCCCCGCCGCGAACAGGAGTGAAGTAACTGCCTTCAATCGACTGAAGGCGGGATTGGCGTCCCTCCAGACAGAGGGGAAATGGGTTCTCCTGACCAACCTGACACTCTCGGTAACCAACCAGCGTCAGTCCGACGAGATCGATATCGTCGCTATTGGTCCTCCAGGCGTTCGGGTAATCGAGGTCAAGCACTGGACGGATAGGAGTCGCCAATTGGCCGAACGGGCAGCGGATCTGCTGAACATGAAGGCCCGGCGAGTCGGCTCCAAACTGAGAAGGGTTCTGCCGGAGGCCCCTTACGTCGACGGTGCCGTCCTGATCACCCAGCCTCCGTCCAAAGCAAGGCGCCTTCTGGGGCGGGGCAAGATCCGTGGCGTGCCATTCTTCTCTCTTGCTAAAGACTGGCAGGAAGCACTGGGACTGGAGCGCCGAGAGTCTTTGACTCCAGAGCAGATTGCCGCGGCTGCCCATCGGCTTCAGCCTAAGAGACTTGTCGGGCCAGACGGCTCACTCCGAGAGTTCTCCAGCTATGTCAACCTGGAACTCGTAACGCCTCCAGCGAGCACTTTCCACCGCGTCTACAGGGGGGTGCACTCTGTCAGACAGGATCGTCTCCTCCTTCACCTGTACGATTTCTCCTCCGGTGAAGGCACGAATCTGGAAACGATAGCGCGCAGAGAGTTTGAAGCCCTTCACCGTCTCCAGCGGTATCCTTGGGCCCCTCGCATCTATGACTCATTCCAGGATGCGCCCAACTACCCGGCGGAGATGAGTTTCTTCAGTATTGTCGATCGGGAAGCACCGAGCATCGGACAGCGCCGCGAAGACGAATCCTGGGGTGTGTTGGCCCGGGTGGACTTTGCCAGGGCCGCGGTACGCGCCTTGGCGGAATTGCATGGAGAAGGCGAAGGAGACCAGCCGATGCTTCACCGCAATCTGTCCCCGGAGACCATCTTGGTGAAGCACGACAACTCGCCCGTTCTCACCGGTTTCGAACAGGCAAGGATTCCCTCCGACATTACCTTGGCTATCGATGGTGTGGAGGACGGCAGGTGGCCCGACGTAGTTTCGCCCGAAATACGCATTGGTGGACTCGGAGCTGCGAGCCCGCAATCGGACATCTACTCCCTCTGTTCGTCACTACAGGTTCTGTTTCCGGATGAGGGCGTAGATTGGCAGTCGAAAGGAGCTTCTAGGGCTTTAGCGGAGGGTCTGGAGGTCGCACCGGACGAACGCGTACAGTTGGCGGAACTGGATCGCGAACTAACAGAACTGCTGGGTGAGCAGCTTCCCCCATCCCCAGCTCCTCCAGCCCGGTATTGGGCCGAGGGCCAAGTCGTACCTTTTCGCGGTCGCGACTACCGTATCGTGACCCGACTCGGCTCGGGCGGAGTTGGTACGGCCTTCAAGGTCGTGGAACTAGATCGCGACACCCAGGGGGAGGTCGGGACGTTCGTGGGTAAGATCGCTCATGACGCGGCAAACGGTGAATGGGCCAGGCGTTCCTATCAGCTCGCTCGCGAGCCGGTGAGCAAGCATCTTGCGCTTGCATCGGTGTTTGAGGTGACCACTGAATGGCAGGAGAACGAGTTCGTGGCGCTCTCGACATGGATCGATGGCAGCGCACTTGCGGACTTCACCGGAGTGATTCCGCTGCTGGCCGAACAGAATCGAGAGGACCCACAGGAGCTGGCCACTCGGTGGTTGCGCACGATGTGTGAAGCCTTGGACACGATGCATCGCAACGGTCTCGCTCACGGTGACGTCAGTCCTCGCAACATGATTCTGTCGGGCGAGGACCTAGTCCTCACAGACTACGACTGCGTGGCACGCATCGGAGATACCAAACGGTCGGGCGGTGCCACGCTCTATGCTTCACCCGTGAACGCGACGAATGTAGAGGTCACTCCCGCAGATGACATCTATGCATTGGCCGCGAGCTTTTTCCATGTGCTGTTCGATAGGGAACCTTTTGCGCGCGATGGCGACCGTCTCCAGAAGGACGAGCTGAATTGGGAGGGGGCTGATCGCGACGAGTATCCAGAGCTGGTGGAGTTCTTCGAGCGCGCTGTCCACACCGACTCGGCCGAACCCCTACTCACCGCTGCCGACGCCTTGGGGACGTTGACGAAGGACTCCACTAGTGAGCCTGAGTTGGTCGTCGAGGAATCACCTGGACAAGGTATCGATGCTTCACAGCCTGAAGAGGCAAGGATACGAAGCCCCAACGAGGTTCCTTGGCTACGGCAGTTACTGACGTCGTATCCAGGGTCCCGGTGGGGCAACCGTGAGACCAGGGGGTTGGATACGCATTTTGCGACTCAAACGTATGTGAAGACCGAACTGGAGGCGGTTCTCTTTGACGACATTATGAACCGAAGAGCGCGCCTGGTCATCCTCTGTGGCAATGCTGGGGATGGAAAGACGGCGATGCTCCAACACCTGGCCGAGTCGCTCGGTATGGGACGGCACGACTCTTCCCAGCGGATCGTGGATCAAGTGATTGATGACGGTCTCCGTGTGAGGATGAACCTGGATGGCTCCGCGGCCTTTAGGGGTCGGTCGGCTGATGAAGTGCTCGACGGTTTTCTGGAGCCCTTCCGAAGAGGACCGCCCAGCGAAGACATCGTCCATCTATTAGCCATCAATGATGGACGCCTGCTTGAGTGGATCGGAGGCCCGCCCCATACGCCTCTGAAATCCAATCTTCAAGATCTTCTGGAGGTGAGTTCGCGCGAATCCGGTGAGGATTCTCTGGAGACGGAGAGCCACATAGCGTTCTACCATCTCAACCAGAGGTCCCATGTCGGCAGCGTGTTGACCAAAGAGAAACGGATTGCCACCGAGTTTTTGGAACGCCTGCTCAATGGCCTCTACGGCGGAGACCGTGCACGGGACACCTGGGAGCCTTGTTTGAGTTGCTCCGCCAAAGAGAGCTGTGGGGTGTTTCGGGCCACGAAGATGTTCGGACCCGATGGTTTACAGGGCGTCGAGTCGAGGCAGATACGCGAGAGAGCACGCAAAAGGCTGTTCTCTGCGCTCCAGGCGGTTCATTTCCGGGGCGAAACACACATCACGGTACGGGAACTGCGGACCGCGTTGGTCTATATACTGTTTGGTACCCACTACTGTTCGGACCATCATGATCGCACAGTGTCTTCGGGCCGAGCCTATTGGGACCGAGCGTTTGCACCGGAATCACCCCGACGGCAGGGGGACGTGCTTCGGGAGCTAGTTCATTTGGATCCAGCGCTTGAGGCACACCCAAAAGTCGACCGTCAGCTATTACGGGATGCCCCATTTCAGTCCGAAGAACGGCCTGAGGAACAATTGGCTTCGGCGCGGAGGCGGGCGTACTTTGAATGGAGCGAACAGCGAATCCGTAGAGTAGCGGGCGAAGAGGATGCGGAACGTTCCCTGAGTTTGGCACAGGGACGAAACCTCCCCCACTTCGGCGACATTTGCCTGATGAACGAGGAAGCTCGGGGAGAACTCTGTGCCCATCTTTGTAGAGGCATCGCCCGCCTCGGTGACCTTCCACCACTGGCTGTCGAACGCCCGGACATCGTGCCACTTCGCATCGTGCCGCGAACACCCACCGAGACGGCGTTCTGGACTGAGAAGCCAATTCACCGATTTACGTTGGTGTCCGAGTCGGATACAAGCGTAGAGGATGACAGCGATTCGAAAGCTCCCGCGGTCGATGAACGTCTGCCACGGAAAGCCTACTTGACCTACCGCTACCAGGATGGAAGGACAGAATCTCTTCGGCTGAGCGCTGGCCTGTTTCATCGTCTTCTTCGACTCGCTGAGGGATTCCAGTTGGGTGACGTCTCAACGGACGATACTTTTGCCAACCTCTCGGTTTTCCTACGGCGATTGGTGCAGGAAGATGATCGCGAGCTCATGGCCTGGAGTCCAATGCGTGATGAAGTCATTTACCAGGTGTCGGCCAAGTTTGCCGATAGACCCGAGGGTCGTCATCAGGTATTGGTGATACGACCCTCCCAGTGGGACGGTGGCTCGTAATGAGTGTGCGCAAACTCGTGGAAGGCGTGCTCAGCCCGGCTATGACCCGGAAGATCTGGTCGTCTAGTTATGCCAAAGTACTGCCGGTTACTGTCCAAGACTTCGACCTGTCGGCCGTGTTGCCAGCGGTGTTTTATATGTTCCGCTTTGGGCATAGACGGGGGAAAGGGCGGTTTCTTGAGGAATTCAGTCCAGTTGTTGGCACACCAGCGCAGATGAGGAGATCAACCACCGTTGAAGCTGTTGCAAACAAACTCGCCGATAAGAAGGCGAACGGATTCACGGGGTTTGACGGCGACGCTGAGCGAGCTGTGCTGGCGGATTTGCTTCTGTGCTACTGTTTGGACAATGTGGGTAACAAGCTCGGTCGCACGCGCCAGGTTCAACGGGTTGCGCCGACCCACTACGTCTCAAGTTGGGTGGACCTTCCCGAGTGGGTGGCCAACCTTCGCTATGTGCCCGAGATGATGGTTGCGGTGCTTGCCGACCAAAAGAAGGGTGGTAATGTGCAGCGAAGCGAGGCTAAGGGGAAGACCTGGTTTCCAGTCGGAGAGGATGTGCACAGCAACGTACTATTGCAGCCGTTTGTGACGGGTCTTACACAGAAGCAGATCAAAGATGACTACGCGGCGGACCAGTTCGACGAGGAAGTTGCCGTAGGGATCGACCAGCTCTTGATGATCCGGGTGGCCCAGAGCCTACGGCGAGCACCAGGAAAGATAATGGGCCGGGCGGAGATGATCTCCAACCAGCGACCGATTGCCACTGTCGCGGCGCGGCATTTCTCCGAGGATATCCGCAAGTATGTACGGTCATACGCAACTCAAGTGCCCCGCCAGGCTTTCGTGGAATCGTTGGAGTCTTGCGTTGCGATTGGACTCACGACGATCACCTCGAGTGCGATTGGGATCGTTCTGGACTGGGCTTCGACGGGCGAGGTGCTAGATGCTTGTCGCCAGCGACCTGCACCGTTGCTTGTCGACTGTTCGATCGGGACCCATCGCCAACTGAGGGGGCTCGCGGAGCAGTCGATGGACGAGTATGTGCGTTGTGCACGTCGATTCCCCGTCGTTCTTATGGCGCTGCGTATCCTGGACTACAAGGCTCGTTATGATCGCAAAATCCGGACAGCGGTCGATGTGTCTTCCATGACGGGCCCGTATGCAACAGAATGGCTGGGGCTCCTCGGGGATCTGCTTCACGAACGGCACGGGCGGTCAGACATTATCCTGAGTTCGTTGGACGAACAGACGCAGGTATTGGCCGAGACGGTCAAGGACGACTACCCTGCTGCCGCAACCCTGCTGACGAATCATTCCGTCGAGCCGAACCCCGTTTGGCGTCTTGCCGAAGGTCTCACGCTTCTGCAAGGAGAGAAGGTGCAGAGCCACACAGAACACCTGATCGACTCCGGCCTCTACATAGGCCGCCCAAATGGACTGGCGGTAAAGAGACGCTCCAGACAGAAGATCCCTGGATCTGGCTTTTCGAGAGCTACGATTCTTCGCTCTCTTTCGCTGACGGACTCAGTACTCGATTATCTCGTACACCGGCTATCGCTGAAGTCTGGTGGTGGATCAGGCACTAGATGGCTGTCGTTCGACGAGTTCATCGCCACCCTCCGTGAACGGTATGGCTTCTTCGTTGATGTGAGTCCCGCTGGAATGAGCGTCTCGAACGATTTGCTCCAACTCAACCGTGCGGCCCTAGATCGGCGTCTTCGTGACCTGGGCCTGCTCGTCTCGGTAAACGACGCGGAGGCGATGAAGCGCCTGACGCCGCGGTTCAACCCGAGGGAGGGTTAGTCCTATGAACTGGACTAGTCATCATGGCGTCTTGTTGGCCCAAGCGCTAACGACTGTTCTGGGAAGACCAGAGCGCGGTGCCATGGCATTCGTGCGTTGTCTCACGCAGGATGTCGTCGACGCCCTCGCCCGTGATTCTGATGGTTTCTGCCTCCCTGAGTGGCAAATCTGGCGCGTTGCTGATGTGGGCGATGACAAGTCGCGAACGATCACGGCGGATCGGGCTGTCGAGATTCGTGAGAGCAAGTCGGAAGCGGTGTTGCTTCTCGTCGATACAGGGAGAGCTGGGGCGGGGATGGACGGGATTTTCAGTGCAACTCGTGAAGTGGCTGAGGCCGATCTCTTTGCTCAAGCCCACAGACTTGTGGCTGCGGCGATCACGAGAATACTGACCGCAGGACATCGGAGGTACGCGGAACGTGCGGTGAGTCGAGCGCGGGGCCATGGCGGGAGGTTTGCGGTTTCACCCTGGCGAGTTTTCGACTTCTACTGCCACGTTGCGGATAACAAGCAGCCCGCTGGTGCCTACCTTCATCTCCTAGGCTTGTGGCCGGCAAAGGGGACGGCGGGTGCCCGGTCGCTTTCCGACATTGACGCTTCGCGGAAGTTCGTAGACCGACTGCTGGCTCCAGCTGTTGCCGGCCGAACTCCGGCCGAGCGAATCGCTGGGTTGCGCCTGCTCGAACCGACGGAGCATCAATTGCGGGAACTGGAGGGTTTTCTCCGAGAGGCGGCTACGTTGCCAATCCGCTCGGCGCTGCCCCGACTTGTCGGCAAGGAACATCTGTGGATCAATGCCCTGAGGACTGAGGAGGTCGCGCAAGAGATCCTGTCCGTGGAGTTGTTGCCGTGGAGAACTAAGGCTGGGAAGGTGGTTAGGTGGTCAGGGTTGACCGACAGAGCTGGCGACTTACCGGCACTTTTTGTGGATCCGGACGCGGAAGAAGCGGAGCCATATGCGAAGCTTGAGGTTCGTTGGAAGGCTCGCCCAGAGCATTTGGCGAAGGGGTCTGTGGAATACCGGGTCGTCGTAGAAACGTCTGGCAGCGGGGCGGAGATAGCGTCTCGGGAAGAACTCCACTCCGCCAGAGCGCAAGAAAAGCACATTTTCACCCAAGACGATTTCCCCGACCTTCCCGAAGATGCGGTCATTCCTGCAAAGGTGTCTCTGTCGGTTGTGGGCGCCGATTCCATCGAAACTCAGGAGAGCGAAGAATTCGAGATTCTGTGTGGCGAGCGGCCAGCGGGTGCGTCTCCAGTCGGAAAACGGTTTCGGACATTCAGTGAAGCTCTGATTGAGCTGGATCGTCGCGCGGATGTGGAGGCGATGACCGCTTTCTCTACCACAGTTCCAAGGAACGCGAGAGGCGACTACCTGATTTGGAGCGCGCCGAGCCGGCGCGGCTATTTTCGCGTCTATCGGCCCCCTTTGGTCAAGGAAGCCGAGGAGGAATGGCGTTCAGCGGGAGGTGTGATCGGCAGGTGGCGTGTGAAAGTGAGGGTTTCCGGTAAACGGGTGGGAAGACCTGAATTCCTGCCGTTCGACTGCCCTGCGGGGGCAGATCAACAGATCTGGAACCGGGTGCAGAGAGCTAACGTAAGGATGTCAGAGCGATTCGGTGATTTTGGAGGGGTCGGCCAGGTTTACGACGACCGGGTGCCTGCATTCAAGACCACAGTTTCAGAATATATGAGGTCGTGGAACGCCCTACTACAGACCGGATACTCCGATCTCGCGCTGGCACACACCATTGAGGTCCAGTCACAATCTGGCGAAGTGATTGGCCTTGTCGTCCTGCCAAGCCACCCGTTGCGCATGGCCTGGCACGCCGCGTACGACAATCTTGTGCTCCATGCGAGATTTGACGAGGAGCTGAACTCGGCAGAAATCCGTAGAGAGATGGCAGCGCTTGATGGGGCGATGTTTCCGGCCTTTTTACCGGGCTTCGCACCCGGTCGCTCCTTTGTGTTCGCAGATACGCTTGGCTTTCATGCTGTCGGAATGGTCGCCGACACTGATGCTGAGCCCAAAGGTACGCTCGCGATTCTTCATCGGGCGCTCGTTACCAGGGATGCCGAAGCGAGCGGTGGCGTGCCAACGGTAGGGTCGCGCGGCGCAGATGTTCTCGGAAATGAGATCTACAAGTACCTCGAGGCACACGAGGCCGTGAGGGTTATGCACGTTCATGCGCTTCGGGCCGGGGACGGCAAGACTGTGGTGCGCGCATTAGGCCTGGCCGCGAAGCGTGTTGCCAATAGCAGACGCGGCGAGCGTATGGATGACGGGGCGGGGGGTATGCGGCGGCTAATCTATGTGCTCGAACTTCATCCGTCTGCGGGACAGAGGAAACGGGGAGTCGCCGGGCGCTTCATTGCCGAAGCGCAAGAAAAGCGCAGGCGCGGAGCCGGTACATTGGACGAGACCGATCGCTGGATGCTGCAGTCAGTCAGTCTTCCCGGTGGCGTGCGTCTTCCGAGATTGAGATGGGCGCGCAAGGAAGTCGGTCATCCAGAGACTGCCGCTCACATTGCGCTGGCGTTTGACACGTTTGCGTCAAGAGTGTGCGCAACCGAGGCGCCGTCTGCGATTAGACCGGTCTACGCATTTGGGTTGATGGCTTTCTTGGAACGGAGCTATTCGAGCGAACCTCATCCACGCTGGCGAGGAGCGGTCCCAGACTGGGAGGGAGGCGAAGGGCATCCGTCTCTCCGTGCTCACACAGACAGACTTCTGCGCACTCAGGATCTCGTAAGCGCGTTGGTTGCTCGCAACCTCGAGCCTGAGCGCTCATCTAGTCCGGTCCTGGTGACAGAGGTATCCCCGGAATCTGCGGAGGAGCTCGATCAACTTCACGAGCTCTGCGACTGGGTCATTACACTGGACCGCAATGCAGGCATTGAATACTTCGACTCTCCAGGTCATGACCGGGAGACTTACGACAGATTCGTGATCGACTGCGTGCCCGAACGGGAGGATCTCGGCTGTTTGCAGTTGATCACCTCCACTGCCAGCCTCGAGGAAGTACGTGGTCTACTCGACGTTGCGCTTAGCCGGATGGGGCTTAGCCATAGCCGTCGAAACGCTGAGTTCCTGATGACGAATCTTAAGGCACTAAGTGGTCGGCTTGCTATTCGCCTAACAGGTGGCACGACTCCGGCATCCGAACTGGTAGCGCTCGCGCTGAGCCAGGCCAACTGCCACGGTCCTGGCGATGATGAGTGCTGGGCATCGCTGGCGATGGGTTTTTTCGTGCCTGTGGATGACATCCGCGACCTTTTGCCGCCGGTTGTCGAAGATGGAGGTGAACGGAGCAGTGGAGTCCGCCCAGATCTGGTCTATGTGGGGCTGACAGCGCGGGGTGGACTCTCATTTCGTTTTGTCGAAGTGAAGTATCGCAGACATCTTCGTGCCGCCCGGTCTTCCCAGCTGTTAGAGGACATTCGCGACCAGACGAGATCCATGAGGCGCCGGTGGTTCTCTTGGTACGGATTGCAGGGAGTTGCACGATCGTTCCGAGCCATTCGCCGAGGAAAGCTGGCGCGGATCCTCCGTTTCTACGCGGACAAGGCCAGCAGGCATGGGCTGCCGGATGACCGCCACCAGGCACTTGTAGGTGAAATTGATCGTATGGTGGAACGTAGCGGCAACTACGAGTTTACGTCCGCAGTGGGCGGGGAGCGCGGGTGGGTGTTCTGTCCCGAATTCCGTGGTCGCAAGCCCTTGAAGATCTCGCCGCGGGAATGGGAGGATGTAGGTGTCTTTCTTTTTGGTCCCGCATCGTTGCCCGACCTGGATTGGAATCCGCCTGGTCGCGATGACAAGGATCTGCTTTCGGAATCGATCAAGGAAGGCGGGCGTGTCCCCGCCGCCGAAGGAGCAAACCAAGACACAACCGAGGACCAGGACCCTCCTGTGCCGGATGGTGGCCTCACAGTTCCCAACACGGCCCCAGAGGGAGACGATAGCTCGCGCGACGAGGCACCCACGGCACGCCTGGTATTTCCGATCACTCCTGCCTCAGAACCGTCATTGGTTATGGGGCAAGACCGATTCGCTGATAGCGATGTCAACTGGTCCCTCACAGTCAAGGGTAATCCCCATCTCCTGGTTGCGGGGCTGTCGGGAATGGGTAAGACCACGTGCTTGCTGAATCTCTGTAAGCAGATGATGGTCAGCGGTGTACGCCCAATCGTCTTTTCTTACCATGAGGACATTGACGAAAAGTTGGAGTCTATCGGACAGCCCGTCCGTTTCATCGACTTTGACGGACTGGGGTTTAATCCGCTCGAGGTGTTCGATCGGTTATCTAGATTCGCCCATCTCGACGTGGCGGGCACGATTCGAGACATCTTCATGGCAGTCTATCCTGAGTTGGGAGGGCTACAGGGGGGCGACATCCGCAAGGCTGTGAAAGAGAGTTTCCAGGAGGTTGGGTGGGGTAGCGAAACGGACGATGCCACGACTCTGAAGGAGCCCGCGTTTCGAAGGTTCCTAGAGATCTTGCGTGACCGGCCCAAACCAAACGTCGGACTAAGAAACCTCTTGGAACGCCTGGAGGAGTTGGACGACTACGGGTTCTTCACCCTCAACGAGTCGCAAGGCGGAATGTGGGATAGCGACGGCGCGACGGTCATTCGGATCCATCGGACTCAGAGTGACGTACTTCAGAGGGCGTTTTCCTCTCTGGTCTTCTATGGACTCTACAAAAATATGTTTCGCCGAGGCATTCGAGATAGGATCACTCACGCGATCATCATGGACGAGGCCCATCGAGCGGCAAGGCTGACCCTGATCCCTACCATGGCAAAAGAGTGTAGGAAGTACGGAATCTCCTTGGTTCTGGCGTCCCAAGAGGCCAGGGACTTTCACGTTTCCGTTTTCTCTGCCATTGCTAACTATTTGGTGTTGCGGTTGAACGAGCCAGATGCGAAAGCGCTTGTGAAGAACGTCGCCAGTTCGACTCAGCAGAGTGGCCTGGTGGACAAGATCAAGCAGATGGAGAGGTTTAGGGCATTCTATTTTTCGGCGAACCGTGCGCGACCAAGCCATCTCGACCTTCCGGATTTTTCGCCACGCATCTAATGAGAATGTGACAACAGGTAGTCTTCAGTTGTCACTTTCTGATCGCCGGGCTCCCCGCAAGGTGAAGGTGAGGTCACAATTCAAGGTGTAGGTTGCAGCCGCTGGAGCCTTGTTGTGCGGCCACCCCCCCGCCCCCCCCGCACACCGGGGGCTTATTCCAAAGTGACGCGGCCGACGATGTTAGGGGGGTAGCTAGCGGGGGTCGGCGGTGCCTTAAATATATGAGG
>VXLT01000310.1 GCA_009841475.1 Gemmatimonadota bacterium | reverse complement strand
CCCCTCGGCCCATTCAGGCATGGCGGCGCCCCACCGCTGCCCTCCGAGGCCGCCGCCGCCCTCGACGTCTTCGACATGGAGCGCGTCGCGGCCACCACCGTCCCCCCCGCCCACTTCGGCTACATACAGACCGGGGTCGACGGCGAGGAAACCCAGCTCGGCAACCGGACCGCACTGGAGCGCATCCACATTCGCGCGCGGCGCCTGGTCGACGTCAGCCGACTCGACACGCGCGTCACGCTCTTCGGGCGCGAGTGGCCGACCCCGATCATCATCGCGCCGTGCGGCAGCCAGAAGGGCTTTCACCCCGAGGGTGAGCTCGCGACCGCCCGGGCCGCGCAGGCCGCCGGCCACCTGCAGGTCCTCTCGACGGTGACATCAACAGCCGTGGAGGAGGTGAACGAAGCGCGCGGCGAGCCCGTGTGGTACCAGCTTTACGCGACCTCCAACTGGTCGGTCACCGAGGCCGTGGTGGAGCGTGTCCGCGCGGCCGGGTGCCCCGTCATCGTCCTCACGGTAGACCTTCCCGGCGGCAGCAACCGCCTCACCCTGGAGCGATGGTCGCGCACCGATGACCGCACCTGCGTGTCCTGCCACCGCCCGGGAGGCCGCGCGCCCACGGTCAAGCCCATGTTCCAGGGAACCGAATACCGCCCCGCCGACTTCCGCACCCCCGGCATGACGTGGGACTTCATCGGGCAGCTGCGCGAAATCACCGACCAGAAGATCGTCGTCAAGGGACTGATGACGCACGAGGACGCGCGGCTCGCACTGGAGCACGGCGTCGACGCGATCTGGGTCTCGAACCACGGCGGCCGTTCCGAGGGAAGCGGGCAGGCAACCATCGACGCGCTGCCGGAGATCGCAAACGCCGTGAACCGGCGGGTCCCCGTGATTGTCGACGGCGGCTTCCGGCGCGGCAGCGATATCCTCAAGGGAATCGCCCGGGGCGCCGATGCGGTCGCGGTAGGGCGCCCCTACCTTTGGGGGCTGGGCGCCTTCGGCCAGCCCGGCGTCGAGCGGATCCTGGAGATCCTCAGGCGCGAGCTGGCGATCACGATGCGGCTGGCCGGCACCCCGTCGCTGGCAAGCATCGGCGAGTCGTCGATCGGGAGAGGATAGGGGCGCTGACCCCGCGCGCGGAAGCGTCCCCCCGTCCGGTCCACTCACCCAGCGCACAAAAACCCGAATTGGAGAAAACACCATGTCAAAGGCAATCAACCAGGCAAGCGCACGGCGGCCGCTCACACTCATCGCCGCATCACTCGCCATCGCCACCCTCGCGGCCGCGGCCGCCTGCGGCGACGCCAACTCCGGCATCACCACCACCGAGAGCGGCCTGCAGATCGAGACCCTCCGCGAGGGCGACGGCCCCAGTCCAACGGCCACCGACCGCGTACGGATCCACTATCGCGGGATGCTGACCGACAGTACACAGTTCGACTCGTCCTACGACCTCGGCGAGCCCACCGAGCGCAACGTGGACCGCCTCATCGCGGGATTCAGCGAGGCGTTGCAGCTCATGTCGGTCGGGAGCCACGCCCGGGTCACCATCCCCCCGGAGCTGGCTTACGGTGAGACCGGTTACGGCGACGTGATCGGACCCAACGAGACCCTGATCTTCGAGATCGAGCTCCTCGACATCGTCGAGCGGTGATCACCGTCATTGCCATGGTGTTCGCGCTCGCACTGGTCGCGGGATTCGCGTACATGCTGGCGCGCGACGGCCCGGCGTAGGGCGCACCCGCGCCGCCTTGGAGGCGGTCGGGCGGGAAGGGGGGCGGTGGGCAAAGCCTATCTGGACGACTACCGGAACATGTTTTCCCAAGGCACCGGAGGCCCGCCAGCGAGCCAGTATGTCAACAGAGCCAGCGCAGCCAAGGCGCAGAAGCCGTAGAAAACGATCGACAGCACCCTGTGTATGACCGGCACCTTGGAAATGGTACCAACCACCCGAAATGGAGAATAGCAGACTGCGACCACCCGTCGCATCACACGGAATGGGAGCGCATCCCGGTCCCGGTAGCGGCTAACCATCGACACCGTTCGCCGTTGCGCTTCCTTTCAGCCAGAAAGGAGTTTCATGGGAGCCATGTCTATCTGCATCCCGCCCCAACTCTCCGCAAGGATTCCATGCACGGTGTCTACTATGCCTCCCCTCGAACTCGTGTGTGTTCGCGCTGTACCGTCCAACACCGCGTAGTCCGGGCACAGCCGCCGCACCAGGGCCGGCGCCAGTTCACTCGCGTGCGCCTGGTTCACGACCTTATAGCGATCCGTCGCTTCCAGGACCTGCTTGATGCCGATCAGCAAGAGCGGGCTCGGTCCGGCCAGGACAACGGACTTGCGGCCCCCCGTCATGACTGGCACCCACCTGGCCCCTCCGGGCCCGCGTACCTTGCCGCCACCGCCGACATCGCTCTGTCGTGCCCCTGAGTCCAGCGCTCCACCTGACCCCTGTCGGCCATCCCGTTCCCTCCTTGGTCATCCGCGGGCTGAATTGCCCACCTGATGACATAGACAGTTCCCGGAGCCGAACCGTGCAAAAGTAGTCCCGGCCGATCCGCGAGGGTCGTGTGGGTTCTGCGCCCCGGGAGCCCGGCCGACGCACGGATGCGGCGACCGTGGGCCGGCCCTACCTTTGGGGTTCGGGCGCCTTCGGCCAGCCCGGCGGCGGACGGGTCCACAGCCAACAGGAGACACCGATGCCAAAGGGAATCAAGTGACACCGCGCAGAGCCGCCCGCCACGGAGCCCGCCTGTTCCTCCTCCTCGCCGCCACCGCCTGCGCCAGCGGCGGCGAACCGGTGGTCGCAGACCTCACCCCCGACGCCGACGGCTTCATCACCACCCGCAGCGGGCTCAGGTACAAGGTCCTCCAGGAGGGCGCCGGCCCGAAGCCGACTTCACGCGACCGGGTGCTCGTCCACTACAGTACCAGGCTCGAAGACGGAACCGTGATCGACTCGTCCTACGAGCGCGGACAGCCGGACGTTCTCGCCCTGCGGGGACTCATCCGCGGCTTCCGCGAAGCCCTCGAGCTGATGTCGCCCGGCAGCCACTTCGAAGTCATCGTTCCCGGCCGGCTCGGGTACGGCCGGGCCGGCGCCGGCGACGGTCTGGTCGGCCCCAACGAGACGCTGTACTTCCGGATCCAGCTCTTCCGGATCGAGGAGCGGTGAGGGCCTACCCCCCGAACTGCCCCCGCAGCCACAGCACCACGAACGCCCCGTAGAACACCGACATCGCCACCAGCGCGATCCTGCGCCACATCGGCGGACGCACCGCCTCGGGGAGGAATCGCGTGTTGATGTACAGCAGGTGCAGCGACGAGACCACGAAGACGATCCCGGCCATGTTCGCGCCCAGCTGAAGCAGGAAGATCGGCTGGGCCAGCTTCAGCGCGATGACCCCCCAGACGGCCAGCAAACCCAGCACGGTGTAGTACAGGAAGCGCACATCGCCGCCGCGCAGCCGCCGCACCCACCCTGAGCCCGTCCAGAGGATGTCGGTGATCGCACGCGTCATCGCCTCGATGATGTCGAGCTGGGTCTTGAAGAGCACCCACACGCCGATGAGCGCGATCGCGCCGCCGAAGATGGCGCCCGCCTGGCTGGCCATCGCGTTCGCGAGCGCGGCCGCGACGGAGAGGCCGCGGATGTCGGTGCCGCCCTCGATGAAGGTGACGTACAGGACCGCCGGGAGGATCATCCCCAGCATCGCGCCCACGAAGTAGACGCCCCACTGGTCGGCGCGGACGACCCTCCACCAGCCGCGCCACCTGTTCATGGCCGCCGAGTCGGTGTCGAAGGTGTAGCCGGTCGGCGCCAGGTCCGTGCGTTCCCCACCCACCGCCGCGGGAATGTGTCCGGCCCGTTTCCCCATTCCATAGCCCTTGTCGCGAGCCCAGTTGGAGAGGGTCAGGTTGATGACGCCGCCGGCGCCCGAATACGCCGCGAACGCGCCGATCAGGAACCAGTCCACGCCCTCGGGGATGAAACGGAAGGATCCGGCGCCGGGGTCGTAGCCCACGAGTCCCGCACCCGCGGCAACCCAGGTGTCCGCCGACACGAACGCCAGCGCCAGGACCAGAAAGCCGCCGAGGATCGCCGCCACCAGCACCCAGTTCAGCAGCTCCAGCGTCCGCGCGATGCGCTTGCCGAAGAGGAGAACTCCCACGCACACCGCGAAGGTGCCGACCCCGATCCAGTACACCAGCTGCGCCTGCTCAGGTCCCGCCAGCTCGCGGAAGATCAGAAAGTAGATCGCCCCCGCGGCGGCCCCCGCCCACCCCGGCCAGCCCACC
>VXLT01000083.1 GCA_009841475.1 Gemmatimonadota bacterium | reverse complement strand
CCAACACACCCCCACCCCCCGATGCCACAGACCCTCCTCCAAAAAGTCTGGGACCTGCACACCGTTCGCCGACTCCCGACCGGACGGACCCAGCTCTTCATCGGTCTGCACCTGATCCATGAGGTGACCACGCCGCAGGCGTTCGACATGCTGCGGCGGCGCGGGATCGGGGTGGCCTTTCCGGAACGCACCCACGGGACGATCGACCACATCGTGCCGACGCTGGACCAGAGCCGCCCGTTCGCGGACGACCTCGCCGAGCAGATGATGTCCGCCCTCGAGCGCAACTGCCGCGAGTTCGGGATTTCGCTCTCCGGGCTCGATAGCGACTGGCAGGGGATCGTCCACATCATCGGGCCGGAGCTGGGGCTCACGCAGCCGGGCATGACGATCGCGTGCGGGGACAGCCACACATCAACGCACGGAGCGTTCGGGGCGGTGGCGTTCGGGATCGGGACGTCGCAGGTGCGGGACGTGCTCGCCTCGCAGTGCCTGGCGATCGACCCGCTCAAGGTCCGGCGCATCGACGTGACGGGCGAACTGGGGCCGGGGGTCTACGCGAAGGACGTGATCCTCGACATCATCGCGCGGCTGGGTGTGCGGGGCGGGGTCGGCTACGCGTACGAGTACGGCGGCCCGGCGGTCGAGCGCATGACGATGGACGAGCGCATGACGATGTGCAACATGTCGATCGAGGGCGGCGCGCGGATCGGCTACGTCAACCCGGACGAGACCACCTTCGCGTATCTGGAGGGCCGGCCGCACGCACCCGCGGGCGACGACTTCGAGCGCGCGAAGGCGTGGTGGCGGTCGATGGCCTCCGACCCGGATGCGGTGTACGACGATGTCGTGCAGATCGACGCCGGGGCGATCGAACCGAGGGTGACGTGGGGCATCAACCCGGGGCAGTCCGTTGGCGTTTCGGGACGGATTCCCGAACCGGGGGCCGGTCCGAACGGCGGTGCGGCCGATGCCGCGGCGATCAGCGAGGCGATCGAGTTCATGGGCTTCGCGCCGGGCGCTCCCGTGTCGGGGACCGCAGTCGACGTGGCCTTCGTCGGATCCTGCACCAACGCGCGGCTGTCGGACCTGCGCGAGGCGGCGCGCGTGGCGAGGGGGCGCAAGGTCGCGCCGCGGGTGCGGGCGCTGGTCGTGCCGGGGTCGAAGCAGGTGCGCCGGGCCGCGGAGGCCGAGGGGCTGCACGAGGTATTCCGGGAAGCCGGATTCGAGTGGCGGGGGGCGGGGTGTTCCATGTGTCTGGCGATGAATCCGGACCGGCTGAACGGGCGCGAGGTGTGCGCATCGTCGTCGAACCGCAACTTCAAGGGCCGGCAGGGGAGTCCGACGGGCCGCACGCTCCTGATGAGCCCCGCGATGGTCGCCGCAGCGGCCGTCAGCGGGGAGGTGACTGACGTGAGGGCACTGCTATGATCGAGCTCAGGCCGGTCGATCGCGTCGAGGGAACCGCCATTCCGCTCCGCGGCAACAACATCGACACGGACCGGATCATCCCCGCCCGCTTCCTGAAGGCGCTGACCTTCGACGGACTCGGCGAGCACGTCTTCGAGGACGACCGCGCCTCGATGCCGGAGCACCCGTTCGCGAACCCGGCCTACGCGGGCGCGTCCATCCTTCTCGTCAACGAGAACTTCGGCTCGGGCTCGTCGCGGGAGCACGCCCCGCAGGCGCTTCGCCGCTGGGGCGTCGACGCCTGCATCGGCCAGTCCTTCTCCGAGATCTTTCTCGGCAACGCGACCACCATCGGGCTTCCCTGCGCGACCGCGCCGGCCCCCGACATCGAGGAGCTGATGACGATCGCCGAGGGCGATCCCGGCACCCCGATGGCCATGAGCGTCGGCGCGCTTTCCGTCACTGCGGCGGGGCGCACGATCGCGCTCGACATCCCCCCGCTTCTGCGCGACTCGCTCCTCACGGGGCAGTGGGACGCGACGGGTCTGCTGCTCGGCGAGTTCGAGGACGTGCGCCGAGTCGCCTCCCGACTTCCCTACGTGAGAGGCTTCTGAACGGCGCCCAGGCCGTCGCCTCTCACATCTCTTTCCGCACCATCGACCCCACGGAGTACATCCATGACCACCGACCGATTGATCGTTTTCGACACCACGCTTCGCGATGGCGAACAGGCGCCGGGTTTCTCGCTCCGCACCGAGCAGAAACTCCGGCTTGCACGCCAGCTCGCGGCCCTTGGTGTCGACGTGATGGAGGTGGGGTTTCCGGTGGCGTCGGAGGATGACGCTCGCGCGGTAGAGCTGATCGCGCGCGAGGTCCGGGGTCCGGTGCTCGCCGCGCTGGGGCGCTGCAACGTGGCCGACATCGAACTCGTCGGCGAGGTGATCCGGGGCGCGGAGCGGCCGCGCATCCACACCTTCATCGCCACCTCGGACCTGCACATGGAGGCCAAGCTGCGGATCAGCCGCGACGAGTGCCTGCGGGCTGTCCAAACCTGCGTCGCCCGGGCGCGAGACTACACCGACGATGTCCAGTTCTCCGCGGAGGACGCGACGCGCAGCGACATGGACTTCCTCTGCCAGGTCGTCGACACGGCCATCGCGGCGGGCGCGACGACGATCAACCTGCCCGACACCGTCGGATACTCCGTTCCCAGCGAGGTTTCGCGGTTCTTCCGTGAGGTAATGGCGCGGACCAACGACGCGGACGGAGTCGTCTTCAGCACACACTGCCACGACGACCTCGGGCTCGCGGTGGCCAACTCGCTGGCCGCGGTCCTGGCCGGCGTGCGGCAGGTGGAGTGCACGATCAACGGCATCGGCGAGCGGGCGGGCAACGCGTCGCTGGAGGAGATCGTGATGGCGACGCGGGTACGGCGCGATCTGCTGCCTTTTGCGACCGGCATCGACACAACCCGGCTCTTCCGCACCAGCCGGCTGCTCTGCGAGTTGACCGGGGAGCCGGTGCAGGCGAACAAGGCGATCGTCGGCCGCAACGCGTTCGCGCACGAGGCGGGCATTCACCAGCACGGCATGATCCGGGACCGCCGCACCTACGAAATCATGCGGCCCGAGGACGTGGGCGTGGAGTCGAAGCTCGTGCTGGGGAAGCACTCGGGGCGCCACGCGGTGAAGCGGCGGTGTGAGGGGCTGGGTTATAATCTGACGAGGTTCGAAGTCGACCGCGTGTACCGGGAAGTGATCGCGCTGGCCGACCAGGGGAAGTCCGTTGGTGACGACGACCTGGTGGTAATTGTGAATCGGAGGTAGCCGAGTGCAAGCAACTAAACGGGAAGCCGACCTCCCCCGCGCCCGTGAGCTCATCGCGCAGGCACGCCGCGTCGTCGCGCTCACCGGCGCCGGCATCTCCGCCGAGTCGGGCGTGCCGACCTTCCGCGACGCAGGGGGACTGTGGCGCAACTACCGCCCCGAGGAGCTTGCCACGATCGGGGCGTTCGAGCGCGATCCCCGCACGGTGTGGGAGTGGTACGAATGGCGCCGCGGCTTCCTGGCCACCTGCAATCCCAACGACGGGCATCGCGCGCTGGCCCGGTTCTTTCTGGGGCGGGGAGAGGACGGCATCGTGACGCAGAACGTGGATGGGCTCCACACGCGGGCGGCGATCGAGGAGGCGGGGGACGCGCCGCCCGACGCCGCGCTCCCGATCGAGATTCACGGCGCGATCGCGCGCGACCGCTGCAACGAGTGCGGGCTCCGCGCGGAGGCCGAGCCGCTGGCGGTCCGTGACGACGGGGCGCGCCGCACCGGGGGCGGCGAGCCGCCACCGGGCGACCCCCTGCCCCGCTGCGCCGAGTGCGGCGGGCTGCGCCGCCCTGATGTCGTGCTCTTCGGCGAGATGCTCGACAGCGCGCTGCTCGAACGCGCCCAGACGATGGCGGCGCGCGCGGATCTCTGCCTGGTGATCGGCACCAGCGCGGTGGTCTACCCGGCTGCGGGGATCCCGCTGGCCACGCTGCACGGAGGCGGGCGCATCATCGAGGTCAACCCGCAGGCGACCGACCTGACCCGCGCGGCCGAGGTGGCGCTGCGGGGGGCGGCGGGGGAGGTCCTGCCGGAGCTGCTGGCGTGATGGGGGAAGCGCCGGGTAGTTTGGCAGGCCGTGGAATGAGTCCCCGCTGCATTCGGCCGGCGATGCATCCGCGCTGGACCGCGGTGCTCTCGCGTTCGAAATGTCAAGAGGACTTTACATCTTGTCATGTCGACTTCACTTTCCGGAATCCTGAAGCACCGCTCAGCGTTGCTCCTCGGGCGAATAGCTCCGCTATGCGCCCTTCGTCGCGCCTTGCCAGCCCGACAGTCGGTCGTGGATTCGCATCTGCTCAT
>VXLT01000151.1 GCA_009841475.1 Gemmatimonadota bacterium | reverse complement strand
ATTTGTATAATTGACAGCCACCCCCACCACCCAGCACCTCGACACCCTCGCCTTCAAGGACCTGCGCTACCGCATGGCGGGCCCCTACCGCGGCGGTCGTTCCACCGCCGCCACCGGCTTCCTCGACGACGCCGACCGCTGGCTGATGGGCACCACCGGCGGCGGTGTCTAGGAGTCCGACGACAATGGCGTCACCTGGCGCAACATTTCCGACGGGTACTTCGGGGGGTCGATCGGGGCGGTGGCGGTCGCGGGCTCGGACCCGAACGTGATCTACGTGGGGGAAGGTTCGATGGACATCCGTGGCAACACGTCCGCAGGGCGCGGCGCCTGGAAGTCGATGGATGGCGGCCGCACCTGGACCTTCATCGGGCTGCCGGAAGCCGGGCAGATCGGGCGGATCGAGGTGCACCCGCGCGACCACGGTCTGGTCTACGTCGCGGCGCTGGGCCACCCCTTCGGGAAGAACCCGGAGCGGGGGATCTTCCGCTCACGCGACGGCGGGGAGACGTGGGAGCATGTGCTGGCGCTGAACGACTCGACCGGCGCGTCCGACCTGGCCATGGACGTGACCAATCCGCGCATTCTGTATGCGGGGATGTGGCGAGGGGAGCGGAAGCCATGGGCGCTCATCTCCGGGGCTGAAGAGGGGGGCGTCTACAAGACGACCGACGGTGGAGACACCTGGACGAAGCTGGGCGGCGGACTGCCCGAAGGGATTGTGGGGAAGGTGGGCGTGACGGTCTCCCCGGCCGACCCGGACCGGGTGTGGGCGATCATCGAGGCCGAGCCGGACGGGGGCGTGTACCGCTCGGATGACGGGGGCGCCACCTGGACCCGCACCAATTCGGACAACAACCTGCGCCAGCGCGCCTGGTACTACACGCACGTACAGGCCGACCCGGTCGACCCGAACACGGTGTACGCGCTCAACACCCGCATGTACCGCTCGGTGGACGGCGGGACGACCTACGAGATGATACCGGTGCCCCACGGGGATGTCCACGACCTCTGGATCCATCCGACGAACCCGAACCGCATGGTGGTCGCCAACGACGGTGGCGCGCAGGTCTCGGTGAACGGCGGCGAGACCTGGTCGACCTACTTCAACCAGCCCACCGCCGAACTCTACGACGTGATCGTCGACAACGGCTTCCCCTACCGGCTCTACGGCGCCCAGCAGGACAACACCACGATCTCCGTGCCCGCCTGGTCCGACGTCAACACCCTCTACCCCAAGCAGCACTGGCTGAACGTCGGGGGCTGCGAGACAGGCCCCATCGCGCTCGACCCCGACCGGCCGCACATCACCTACGCGGGGTGCTACGGGGGCGTTATGGACCGCTACGACCTGCAGTCGGGACAGCGCCGCAACATCATGCTCTACCCGCAACTGCAGCTCGGCATGGCGGCCAGCGACCTCCAGCACCGCTTCCAGTGGGTGTCGCCGATGCTGGTGAGCGCACACGACAACCGCGTCCTCTACCACGGGTCGCAGTACGTGAACCGCTCGCAGGACGAGGGCTCGACCTGGGAGACGATCAGCCCCGACCTCACAACCAACAACCCCGAACACCAGGTGCAGTCCGGCGGGCCGATCAACGCCGACGTGACCGGGGTGGAGATCTACAACGTCGTCTTCTCTATCGCGGAATCGCCTACCAACGGCGACGAGATCTGGGCCGGAACGGACGACGGACGGGTGCATGTGACGCTGAACCGGGGCGGCAGCTGGCGGGACGTCACGCCCCCGCAGATGCCGGAGCTGGGGACAGTAGACGAGATCGAGGTGTCGTTGCACCAGGCCGGCCGGGCATACGTCGCCGTGCAGCGGTACCGACTGGACGACTTCAGCGCCTACATCTTCCGCACCGACGACTTCGGCGCATCCTGGACCCTGATCACCGACGGCCTCCCCGGCGACCACCCGGTCCGAACCGTCCGGGAAGATCCCGTCCGCCCCGGCCTCCTCTTCGCGGGCACCGAGTATGGCGTCTTCGTCTCCTTCGACGCCGGCGATTCCTGGCAGAGCCTGCAGCGCAACCTCCCCATCACCCCCGTCACCGGGATGCGGGTCGCGCACGACGACCTGATCATCTCGACGCAGGGCCGCTCGTTCTGGATCCTGGACGACATCAGCCCGTTACGTGAAATCGAGGACGCGGTCGCGGCGGGCATCCACCTGTTTGCACCCCGCGACGCCGTCCGGCTCAGCAACGTGGGTGCGGCCGGGCTCTCCGAACTCAACCCGGACCCGGCGCCGGCGGGGGCACTGATCCACTACTACCTGGCCGGGGAGCCCGAGGGCGACATTCGGATCGAGGTGGTGGACGGGAGCGGCGAGGCCGTGCGCGTGTTCGCGTCGGACTCGGCGGCTGCGGAGGAGGCGGACGGCGAGCAGATCACCAAGGCCGCCGGGCTCAACCGAATCGCATGGACGCTCTCCTACGGAGGCCCAGAGCTGCCCGAAGGCTCGGTCGTATGGGGGTACACGGGTGGAGTGAAAGCGCCTCCTGGCCGGTATTCGGTGCGGCTGGCGGTGGGCGACACCGTGCTCGAACGGGAATTCGAGCTGCTTCCCGACCCGCGCATCCCCGAAGTCACCGCCGCAAGCTACGAACGGCAGTTCCGCGTCGCGATCCAGGCCCGCGACTCGATCACCTCGATCACGCGCGCGATCGAGGACCTTGCCGCCATCCGCGAACAGGTCGAAACCGCGATGGTGCGCGCCCGGGCCGCCGAGCAGGATGCGGAGCTGCGAGCGCTCGCCGACACCCTCGCGAACAAGTCGACGGCGGTGACCGAAGAGTTGATGCAAACCCGCAACCAGTCGAACCAGGATCCGATCCGTTTCCCGCCCCGCCTCGACAACCAGTGGATGGAGCTCTACGGCCGCGTCACCGGCACCGACGGCTACATCTCGGGCGGCGCCGAGGGGGCACCCCATGAGGGCACGCTTGAGCGGCTCGACGATCTCCTCACGGAATGGGAGGCCGTGCGCGTCCGCTACATCGACCTGCTCGAGAACGAACTGGTGCGCTTCAACGAGGCGGTCGAGCGGCTGGGACTGCCGGCGGTGGTGCTGCCGAGGCATTTGCAATCGGTCACGCATCCTACTGTGACCGCGTGACTTACGGAATTTGGCGATCCGGTTCCCGCTGTTTGGTTCCCGCCGTTTGGATTATCGGGCTTCAACCTCTCGACGACGGTTGTCCAGAGCCGTCCTGAGTTGTACGTCGTCGGCCTGCTGGTAACAGCGGAGAATGGTCTGTGCCTCCTTCCAGCCGCCGAGATCGCAGAGCACCTTGAGTGGTACGTTCATGAGGTCGGACGCGAACTTCCGCCTCAGCGAGTGCCAGCCGCGACCGCGCTTGGGTTCCAGCGCGGCGAGCCTCTGGGCCTTCCTCCACCAGTACCCCACGAGCGTCCGGCCCGCGCACTGCGAGGGATCCCTCGGTGCGGGGAGCACCGGCCCGTCGCCGGACCCGGCGCTCAACGCTCGCGCCTCCTCCAGAGCGGCCAACGCCTCGGCGGTCACGGGCGTGGTGTGCTCGTAGCCCGTCTTCTCGTGCTTCGCGCGCCACCGCACCGCTTGGCCCTCGAAGTCGATGTCGCTCCACCGAAGCTGGCGGATGGCACCGATCCGGTGGCCCGTTTCGTGCGCGAGCACGAGGGCGGTGCGGAACTGCCAGCCCACCTCCGTGGACACCCTCAAGAGCGCGCGGTACTCCTTTTCGGTGAGCACGACCCGGGTGGGGTTCTTCTCGATGGGCTTCCTGAGGCCCTGGAGCGGATTCCTGTCCAGCATCGGGCGACCCCGCTCGTCCTTCGACCTCGCGGCCCAGTTGAGCACCGCCATCAGGAACGCCAAGTCGTATTGGATCGTCCGGTTGGACACGGGCCTGCCCGAGATACCGATCCTGCCCGCGCGCCGCGCCACGATGAACCGGTCCCAGTCCCGCTGGGAAAGCGTCGCCGCTTCGCGGTCCCGTCCGAAGAACCGGAGGAACATCTCCGTTGAAGACCTGTCGTGTCGCCGGGACCGTTCGCCCTTGGTCGGCGTCACCTCCTCACCGTAGCTGTCAAACAGCGTGCCCAGTGTGAGCGGCTCGGGCTCGGCTTCGGCCTTGCCGTTCAGGTCCGGGCCGGCAAACCCGGCAGCGAACTCGTCCGCCTGCCGTTTCGCCCTCGCCCAGTCGCGGTGTCCGAGCGACCGGGTGAGCCTCCGCCCGTTCTCGCGCCACTCCACTTGGAACAGGCCGGTCTTCGGGTCTGGAAACACCCGGACCCGGTTCCGGCCCCACTCGCCGGCGCCGTAGCTCCGGCGGC
>VXLT01000241.1 GCA_009841475.1 Gemmatimonadota bacterium | reverse complement strand
CCGGCGACCTCACCGCGCTCTCCGTCCCCCGCTTCCACGTCGACCCGTCGCCCATCGAGCTCACCGGCCCCGTACGGCCGGGCGAGTACCTCGGCGTCACCGGCCCGCGCGCGGCCTGGCTCGGCGTCGAGACCGGCGAGGCCGAGCTGTGGGTGCATCCGCTCAAGGTCGGCACCGGCTTCCGCCTCTCCTTTTCGACGCCCCGCTACGGCGCCCCGATCCCCGGCGACGTGGTCGCGCGCACCATCCACGTCCGCCCCGAGCTGACCACCATCACCTACAGCCACGCCGCCTTCCAGGTGCGCCAGCACATCCTCGCGCCCAGAGACACCGCCGCGTCGGGGATCCTCGTCCTCTTGGAGGTCGACAGCCCGGAGCCGATGGAGATCGTCGCCGAATTCCATCCGGTGCTGAACTACATGTGGCCCGCGTCGCTGGGCGGCCAGTACGCGTATTGGGACGGCGGGCGGCGCGTCTTCGTCCTCTCCGAGAGCCTGCAGCGGCGCAACGCGGTGGTGGGCTCGCCGTGGGCGACGAACTCGGTCGAGCACCCCGCGCACCAGCTCGGTGACGCGCCCCGCACGATGGTCATCCCGGTCGACCCCGAGCGCGCCCGGGCCGAGTTCATCCCGATCGCGGTGGCGGCCGGGACCGTCCCGCGCGACACCGTCTTCGCCCGCTACAGCCGCCTGATCGCGGGCGCCGAGATGCTCTACCGGGACACCCGTGCCTGGGCCGACCACGCGCTCGCATCGACCGCATCCGTCACCACCCCCGACCCCTCCCTCGACCTGGCCCTCGAGTGGGCCAAGATCAACCTGGAGGAGCAGCGCGTCTGCAACCCCGACCTCGGCTGCGGCTTCGTCGCCGGATGGGGGCTTTCGCGCACCGGCGGGCGCCCCGGCTTCGGCTGGTTCTTCGGCGGTGACGCGATGATCAACACCTGGGCAATGGACGCGCTCGGCCAGTGGGAACTCGTCGCCGAAGAGCTCCGCTTCCTGGCGAACTACCAGCGCGACGACGGCAAGATCACCCACGAGATCTCGCAGGCCGCCGCCCACATCGACTGGTTCGACACCTATCCCTACGCCTACTACCACGCCGACACGACCCCCCACTGGATGTACGCGGTCTACTTGTACTGGCGCGCGAGCGGCGACGACGATCTGCTGCGCGAGCTCTGGCCCGCCTACAAGCGCGCCTGGGAGTGGTGCCTAACCGCGGAGACCGACGGCGACGGCATCATCGAGAACACGGTGGGCGGGCTCGGCGCGGTCGAGGTCGGCGGCCTCGGAGCGGCGCTCCACCAGGACATCTACCTGGCCGGCGTCTGGACGGCGGCGCTGCAGGGCACCGTCGCGATGGCCGAGCACATGAACGACGGCCAGGTCCTGGACGCAGCCACCGCACTCGGGCCCGTGGCGAACGAGACCCTGAACAGCGCCTACTGGAGCGAGACGGAGGGCCACCACGCCTTCGGCATCCTCTCCGACGGCACCACCAACGACAACCTCACGGTCTGGCCGGCCGCCGCCGCCGCCTTCGGCCTGTTCGGCGGCGAACGGGCCCGCGGCACGCTGCGCAGAATCGCTGGCGACCGCATCTCGTCGGACTGGGGCACCCACATGCTCTCCACCGAGAGTGAACTTTACGACCCTCTCCAGTACAACATGGGAACCGTGTGGCCCTTCGTGACCGGATTCGCGTCGTGGGCACAGTACCGCTACCGGCGCCCGTGGGCCGGATACCACCTGATGGACGCCGTCAAGCAGATGACCTTCGACTGGAGCCTCGGCCGCCACGGCGAGCTCTTCTCGGGCAACTTCTACCAGCCCCTCGACCAGACCGTCCCGCACCAGTTCTTCGCCTCCTCGATGCTGCCGAACCCGCTGCTGCGCGGCGTCTTCGGCTGGGAGCCGGACGCGCCGAACAACCGTGCCCGCATCGCGCCCCAGCTGCCGGCGGACTGGCAGGAGGCGTCGGTGCGGGGCCTCAGGGTCGGCGAAACGACCCTCGACGTGGAGATCACCGGCGGCTGGACCGCGGCAGGCGGCGAGCGCCACGCCCGGATCCGCAACAGCGGAGGCCCTCCGGTCACGGTCGACTACCTGGCGGATGTACCGCTGGGCGCGGCATTCGTGGACTTCTCGATTGCCGGCGCAGAGTGGGTGGACGCGCCACGGGAGCCAGGAGCTCCCGGCGCGGCGATGCCGTCCCCCAGGGTCCGGCTAGCCGAGGGGGAGCCCGCCGTTGTCACTACCCGGTGGCAGGGAGGGCTGGCGGTGGCCCCACCCCGGATCGATCTCGAACCGGGCCAGCGCAGCACCGGCCTGCGCGTCATCGATTTCGAAAGCGACGGGGAGGGGTGGCTGCTGACCATCGAGGGCACCGCGGGCCACGAGTACCTGGTCGACCTCTACGGGACAGCGGTACAGGCGATGGCCACCGGGGATGGGGCCACCGTCTCACCGGCGCCGCCGACCGCCGACGCGGCGCGGGCCGGGATGGGCGGCGGCAGGTTCATGGTCGCGTTCGTGGCAGGTGAGAGGATGGCCGGCGAGGGCAGGCGGACGGTGACGCTGAGGCTGGTGCCGGCGGGGCCTTGAGGGGGGCCGGCTCACTCGACCACCACGACCCTTCTCTACCCCCGCCCAATGAGAGCGTGGCGGCGGACGTACTCCACTTCGAGTTCGTCGTGCCACACCCCCAATACGAAGTCGCGGCCGATCTGCCGGATGTCCAGATCCGGCGGCATGTCCACGCTCCCGAAACCCTGGCCGTTCGGGCCGAAGACCAACCAGGTCACCGGTGCCCGAACATCGAACCGGTAGAGTTCCGCCCACAGCCAGCCCACCTCGTCGACCAGAAGCCGTGAGAAGGCGGGCATGATCTCCGGCAGCGGCATCACGGCGTAGGCGCCCAACTGTATATCGGTAGCAAGCTCTCTACGCGGGGAGGTCATGTGCGACAGTCGAAACTCCACCAACTTGTCGATATCCTCCCGTGAGGGCTCCACCACCGGCTCGGCAAGCCGGATGATTCGGCGCAGGCTGCCCGACATGTCATACTCCAGGATCTCGGGTCCCCGGTTCTCACCCAGCGTCAGAAAGAGGCCATTCCTGCCCAACACCGCGGCGGGCCAGATGTCGAAGGGCAGATAGTACACCTTACTCGACGGTCTCCTGTATTCATGAGCCCCCTGGAAGGACCCTTCCCACACCGGTATCCCTGTATCGGCATCGAACAGGGCGTAGTAGACCATGGCCGGCTCAGGAGCCATGCCAACCGTGCGAGCGGCTGGATTCTGATTGAACAAGGGGATGCGCCGATTCTCTCCCAGGAACCTCCCCCCAGCGACGCCATGAACGCGCCACAGATCTTGGCCATCCCACGATCCCCTCACGCGATGGCTGAACCGGCCGTGGCTGTCGAAAAAACTCACCGTGGACCTGACACGGAGACTGTGGACGTACAACGAATCGTTACCGGGTGACGGTTCCAGGTCGCACGAAGAGTTGGGCCTAAATTCCCCGGGCCCTTCGCCTCTTCCTCCCTTGTGCTCCAGGAAGACTCCGTCCCGGCCGAAGAAGCGCAGCTCACAGTTCGCTCGGTCCAGTACCACAACCCGCCCATCCGAGAGCTGCTGCACGCCCTCGATCCTCGAAAAGAGATTCGGGTCCTCTCCCCCCACCTCCCCTATCTGGTATTCCGGGACGGTATCCACCACCCATCCAACCGGGGCTCTCGCCCGGGTGCCAAGCGTCGTAGCCACCACGATCCCGGCGCTGTCCCGTTCCAGAAAGGACACTCCTCCGGGCAGCGCCGTGTCGGTGTCGGGCGGGCGGTCACACGCTGTCGCGGAGATCAACCAGGCGAGAATCGACAACCGGCGGGTAAGGGCGTCGGTCAAGGGTAAAACACCGTCCAATGGAAATCCCGGTCTTCAATTCAGTACTTTGATAGATACCATCGTGTGGAACATCCGGTCAATGCTGTAGCCTCCCCTTTACACAATGCCATGTAAACCTTACAATCGCCCTCCCCTGATGCTCGTCGGCGCCCTCGAAGCCCGCCGCTGGGCCGGTCTGGTGCTCGCCGCCGGCCCGGACGACGGGGTGGGCCTGAGGCTCGCCTTCGTGACGCCTGACGGCGAGCGCCGGGAGCTCGACGACTGGTACTGGATGGTCTCGCGGGTCGGTCCCCAAGCGCCCGACGGTTCCTATGCGCGGATGGAGTTCGACGTGGGGGTGGAGCCGTCCCGGGAAGCCGCGCCCGGCGCCAGCACGCTGATCCTGGAGTGGTCGCGCCGCGAGGACGCGGTGGCGCTGCGCGCGACGGTGAAGGCGGCGGGCCGCCTGGAGGTGATCGGGGACGCGCCGTGGGGGTG
>VXLT01000281.1 GCA_009841475.1 Gemmatimonadota bacterium | reverse complement strand
GAGGGCCAGCGGGGCGGTGAGGGAGGCCGTTATGGAGGCCGCGAGTGTCAAGGCCGCCGCCGGGACAGTTCGCTCGGGCAGCCCGGCCCCCGGTTGCCCGGTGGGCGCCCGCCCCATGAGTCCACCGCCGGGCGCTCGGCCGCGGCTCGTTTCGTTCGGAATCGCGTTCACCGAAGGGTCTCCTGGTTGACATCCGACGACTCGCGTCAGAATCTGCTGACAACGATCAGGATAGGTCCTTCCAGTGCTTCCGGAAAGCCGTGCCGGACTTGGCGCCGGGCCCCATCGTGTCACCTGCAGGGATTTGGAGCGACAGTGTCCAGACGCGCCTCGGCATTCGCCATCGCCGCGATGTGCGCGACCCTCTTCTCCGGCCCGGCTGCCGCCACTGCCCAGGAATCCGCGTGCGACGTCCCATGGCGCCTCGTGGAGACCCTGCGACTGGGTTCCCTGGACGGCGACGACGCCCTGAGTCCCGTGAGGGCGCTGGAGATCGGGCCGGATGGCCGCATCTATCTGCTCCAGAGCTGGGATCATCACGTGTCCGTGTTCCTGCCCGATGGCCGTCCGGCGGGGCGGGTCGGACGCGCCGGCAGCGGACCCGGGGAGTTTGCGTCCGATCCTCGCAGGATGGGATGGCGGGCGGACACGCTGTGGGTGAGCGACCGCTTTGTCACGCAGTTCTTCCTCGCGGACGGCACGCCGGTCCGCCAGGTCAGCTTCTCGGTCCCGATGCCGGTGGAGGGGTCCAGGTTCGCCCCGGGTACGCCGCTCGCCGATGGGACGTTTCTGCCCTACCGCACCGTCAACCAGGAATCGGAGCGGTTTCTGCTCCGGCACCGGGCTCCGCTCCGGCGGCTGTCCGCCTCCGGCGAGATCGTGGACACCATTGCGATGGTCGAGCGCCACCTCGCCGACCATGTGATCCACAGGGAAAGGGACAGCCGGGGCTTCGGCATGATGACCCCGCACCCGTTGACCCCTGACAATGACCAGTCGTGGCTTCCGGTGGTCGCCGCGGCTGACGGGTCGGCGGTGGTGTTCATCGGGGAGGTGAGCCCGGAGGACGAACAGCCGACCTTCGACCTTCTCAGGATCGGCATTGCGGGCGACACGCTGTTGCACCGGGCCGTGCCGTACGTGCCGCTGCCGGTGACGACAGAAGAACGGGAGCTGATGCGCGAGCAGTTCGCCGCGAGGATCGCGGGGGACCTCACCCCGGAACGGCTCAGGCCCCCGTGGCGCATCCGGGATGCGGACCGCCGCAGAAGGATCGCGCGCGACGCAATCACCTTCCCCGGAACGCATCCTCCGGTTCTCCGCATGCTGGCGGGGCACGACGGTTCGATCTGGCTGCTGCGCGAAGCCTGGCCCCGGGACGCCAGCCTCTGGGAAGTCTACGACGAAGAGGGCAACCTGGAGGGAAGCGTGCAGACCTGGGCGGCGTCCACCGGGAACCCGGACTACCGGCCGTACGTCTTCCAGGCCAGCCGGAGCGAAGTGTGGGCGCAGGTCCGCGGCGCGCTGGATGTCCCGTACATCGTCCGCTACGAGGTTCGCCGGCCCTGCGGGCAGGAGGGCTGACCCGGCAGCGCCGTTCGAATGCCGAGCCGGTCCTGTCGACGACCTCTACCTGCCGCCCACCGCCTGGCAGCGTCCCAGCCTGCACCGAATCCCGGTCAGCTCTTCGCTCAACTGCTTTAGCCGGGCCCTTGCCTGCGCGTCGTATGCCTGGGCGTTCGCCCTCGCCTGCCTGAGCCCGCTGAAGTACTGCCCGCTCTCGAATTCGTCGGAATCGACCACCTGCATCACCGCGTCGGCGCCTTCGGCGATGGTCGCGCGGGGGGTCACGCCGAGCCGCAGCACCATGCCTGTGGGCATGTAGGTGGCGGGATGCAGCGAGCCGACCACGACGCCCGTACCCTCCAGCTCCTCCGCCAGGTCGTGGGTGAACATGACCTGGGCGAGTTTGCTCTGGGCGTAGGCGCGTCCCCCGCTGAAGTTGTTCTCGATCATGACGTCGTCGAAGTCGATCGGCCTCTGTGCGCCCGAGGAAACGTTGACGATGCGCGACGGCGCGCTGTCCAGGACCCGCTGCATCAGCATGTGCGTGAGCAGGAAGGTGGAAAGGTAGTTGACCTGGAAGCGGTACTCATGGCCGTCCTCGGTGAGCAGCCGCTCGTCGGGCGCCGAGCCGAAGCCCGCATTGTTGATGAGAATGTCGAGGCGGTCGTAGTCGGCGAGCAGCGTCTCCGCGAAGGAGCGGACCTGGGCCAGCGACGCGAAATCCGCCCTGTAGAAGCGGGCGCTGCCGGGTCCCGCGGCGTTGATGGCGTCCACCACCTCCGCCCCGCGCTCTTCGTTGCGCCCGTGCACGATGACGTGATCGCCGCGCGCGCCGAACCGCATCGCCAGCTCCTTTCCGAGCCCCGATGTGGAGCCCGTGACCAGCACCACCTGCTGGTCCTGCGCGGGGACCGCGGGGGTCTGGGCCATGACCTCGGCGGCGAAGCCGGACGCGCCGGCCAAGGCACCAACGCCAGCCAAGGCAAGACCGCTCGCCAAAGCACGCCCGCTCGCCAAAGCACGCCCGCTCGCCAAGACACGCCCGCTCGCCAAGACACACCCGCTCGCCACGATCACCAGGTTTGTGAATCTTTTCACGACGACTACTCCTTTTTCCGGGACTGTACCAGAATCCGGCTGCCAAGTTAGAATCACCCTGAAGGACACGCCACGAGGAGGCGACGATGAAGACAATCCCGCGAGTGGCCGCCATTGTGGCCCTCCTGCTCGCTTGCGGCGGCGACGACGACCCCACACCACCGGTGGTCGAGCCCCCGGACCCCCCGTCCGGACCAACCTGCGACAACTCCATCACCGTGCCGGACGGCTTCTGCGCAATCCGCTTCCACAACGGCGTCGGCTCAGCGCGCAACCTGGTGGTCGCCGCGAACGGCGACGTCTTCGTCGCGATGAGGGCCCGATCCGGGGGCCGGGGCGGCGTGGTCGCGCTCCGGGACACCGACGGCGACGGCCGGGCCGACCGGACACAGGCCTGGGGGGAGGGCGGCGCGTCGGGAATCGCGCTCCACGAGGGCTCGCTCTACCTGGCGACCGACAACGCCGTATTGCGCTATGCCATCGCTGCCGGCTCCCTGACGCCATCGGGCTCCCCCGAGACGATCGTCCAGGGGCTTCCCAGCGCGCGCAACCACGCCACCAAGAGCATCGCCATCGGAGCCGACGGCAGCATCTTCGTCGGGATCGGCTCCCCGGGCAACAACTGTCAGTCCCCCGCCCGCACCGCCGGGCTCCCCGGCAAAAACCCCTGCGACGAACTCGAGACGCGCGCGGGCATCTGGCGCTTCGCCTCCGACCGCACCGGCCAGACGCAGTCCGACGGCGAACGCTTCTCGACCGGAGTCAGGAACGGGGCGGCGCTGGCGGTCCATCCCGGCTCCGGGGAGCTCTACGCCGTGATCCACGGCCGCGACCAGCTCCGCGAGCTCTGGCCCGCGCTCTACTCCCAGTCCGAAGGGTCCGAGAACCCGTCCGAGGAGTTCGTGCATGTCCGCCAGGGGTCCGACTTCGGCTGGCCCTACTGCTACCACGACCCGATCAACAACCGGAAGGTACTCGCCCCCGAATACGGCGGGGACGGCGAAACGGTGGGCCGCTGCGCCGAGATGGACGATCCCGTGATCGGCCTGCCCGCGCACTGGGCGCCCAACGCGATGGCCTTCTCGCCCGGCGACGCCTTCCCGCAGGGCTATCGCAACGGCGCATTCGTCGCCTTTCACGGATCGTGGAACCGGACGCCCACGCAGGCCGGATACAACGTGGTGTGGATCCCGTTCGACGGCAACGAGCCGACGGGCGAGTGGTCGGTGTTCGCCGACGGCTTCGCCGGGGGCCGGATCACTTCATCGAGCCAGGCCGACAACCGGCCGACCGGAGTGGCCGCGGGCCCGGACGGAGCACTCTACGTGAGCGACTCGCTGCGTGGGAGGATCTGGAAGATTATCGTAGTGTAGAGGTAACGTGATTTGGAGGTTCGAAAGGCGCAAACGGGAGCGATGTCCTCCAAAGCGAGAACATCTACGGCACGTTCGCGGGGGCCCGGAGCGACGTGCTGCTGGGACCCTACAACAGCCCCAGTGGCGGGAAGACGAGTCGGGCTGGCTGACCCGCCGAATCATCCACCCGCCCTCGGCGGCGAACGCGGAGACCAGTTTTCCGAGGTGAGCGGGATGGTGGGGAACCCCGCGGATGGAGACTGAACCCGAACAAATTCCGAACTGTGGTGTATAAGAAGGGGAGAGCAACCGACCACGCCACAGACCAGGGATCAGACAGATGTCCGCCGACAATACCGCCTCCGCCCCAGCCCATTCCTCCGCCACGACGCCCACC
>VXLT01000012.1 GCA_009841475.1 Gemmatimonadota bacterium | reverse complement strand
TCCCCCCGCAGGGCCTGCTCTAGCAGCACTCCGGCGGGATGGGGGGCCGCGCCCGGGCGGCGGGGGGGGGCCGGCCGGCGCGGCGGCGGGGGCGGGCTGGTAGAGGCGGGTGGCGCGGCCGGGGCGGAAAGCGAGGGCGCGCAATGAGCAAGAAGACCTTGCGCGCATGCATCTACTCGCTGGTCGCGGTGGGAGGGCTCTACCTGGTGGTGACGCTGGCGCGGGGGGGCGGCGGCGGTGCCCGCTCCGTCGATCCCGGGCTCGCGGCCGCGCTGGAGGGGATCGCCGCCGGGCCGCTCGAGCGCTTCGTCATCGAAGGACCGGAGGGTACGATCCTGCTGGAGCTTGACGCCGGTGCGTGGACAGCCAACGGCTTCGAGGCCGATTCGAGCGCCGTCGCGCGGCTCATCCGCGCGGTGGAGGAGACCGAGGTGGGCGCAATTGCGGGGACCAACCCGGCCAACCACGCGCGGTTCGGCCTATCGGCGGACAGCGCCTGGTCGTTCACCGCGGGGGATTCCTCCCCCATCCTGCTGGGCAAGACCGGTGCCCGCTTCCGCACCGCGTACGCGCGCCTGCCGGACTCCGATCCGGTCAGCGTCGTCGAGGGGGATCTGCGCTCGGCGGCGGCGCGGCCTCTGGTGGACTGGCGTGACAAGATCGTGGTCCGTGCCGACACGGCGGCGGTGGCGCGGATCTCGGTGACGCACGCGGGGGGGACCGAGGTCTACGAGCGCCAGGATTCGGCCTGGACGGTGGGCGGGGGGGCGGCGGAGGCGGCGACGGTTCGCGCCATTCTGCAGGAGCTGGCGTCGCTGCGCGCGAGCGGTTTCGCGCCGGATGGATCCGCGATGCCGGAGGCAGCCGACCGCTCCGTCGTGGCGACCGACGCCGACGGCAATGAACTGGCATCGCTCGCGATGGCCGAGCAGGAGGGCAACTTCTGGCTGAAGTCGGCGGCGAGCCCGTACATTTTCGAGATACCGATCTTCCGCGCGAACCGGCTGGCGCCGGGGGCGCCCGAAGAGGAGTGACAAGGCGGCCCGATGCGGCGAGCCCGCCCGCCAGGGGCAATGCTCTTACGCCGGCGGCCCACTAGCGAACGCTGGAGGACAGACCGATGAGACAATCCCCCGAATACGACGCGATTGTTGTCGGTTCGGGGGCGGGCGGCGGGATTGCCGCGTTCATCCTCGCCACCTCCGGGCTGCGCGTGCTCCTGCTGGAGGCGGGCCGACATTACGATCCCCTGCGCGAGACGCCGATGTTCCAGTTGCCGAAGGATGCGCCCTTGCGCGGGGCGGGAGGGTCGGACAAGCCGTTCGGCTTCTACGACGCGACCGTCGACGGCGGGTGGCAGGTCCCTGGCGAGCCGTATTCGGTGGCGGACGGGTCCGAGTTCATGTGGTGGCGTTCCAGAATGCTGGGCGGGCGCACGAACCACTGGGGACGGATCTCGCTGCGGATGGGCGAGTACGACTTCAAGCCGCGCAGCCGGGACGGGCTGGGCTTCGACTGGCCCATGTCTTACGACGATCTCGCGCCTTATTACGACAAGACCGAGCTGCTGATCGGAGTCTACGGGTCGAACGAGGGACTCGAGAACACGCCGAACTCGTCTCCGGGGGTGCTGCAGCCGCCCCCGAAGCCGAGGGGCTACGAACTGCTCACCCGCAAAGCCTGCCGGCGGATGGGGATTCCGGTGATCCCCGCGCACCTCGCGATCATGACGCAGACCCAGGACCCGGAGCGGCTCCCGGGCGACCTCTTCCCGGACAACGAGCTCGCCCGGCGCGTCACCGCCGACTCGATGCGCGGCCGCGCCGCCTGCTACTGGGCGACCCCGTGCGGGCGCGGCTGCTCGATCCGCGCCAACTTCCAGTCCACCACCGTGCTCCTCCCGCCCGCGCTCGCGACCGGCAACCTGGACATCCGCACCGACGCGATGGTGCGCGAGGTCACCGTCGACGCGCAGGGACGCGCCACCGGGGTGCACTACATCGACCGGACCACGCTGCTCGACGAATTCGCCGGGGCGCGCGTGGTGGTGCTCGCCGCGAGTGCGTGCGAGAGCGCGCGCATCCTGCTGAACTCGACCAGCGGCCTCTTCCCCGACGGGCTGGCCAACTCGTCCGGCCTCGTGGGCAGGTACCTCATGGACACGGTGGGCGCGGGCGTGTATTCCCACATCCCCGCCCTGCAGGCGCTGCCGCCCCACAACGAGGACGGCTCGTCCGCCATGCACATGTACATGCCGTGGTGGCTCTACGGTGAGCAGCTCGCCGGCCGGCTCGACTTCCCCCGCGGCTACCATATCGAGTTCGGCGGCGGAAGGCGCATGCCGGGCTTCGGCGCCTTCGGCGGCCTCGAGCCCCTCACCGGCGGCACCTACGGCCAGCAATTCAAGGATGACTGCCGCCGCTACTACGGCAGCTTCCTGTTCTTCGACGGCCGCGGCGAGATGATCCCCAACGAGGACTGCTACTGCGAGATCGACCCGGACAAGGTCGACCGCTACGGCATTCCCGTGCTGAAGTTCCACTGGAAGTGGGCCGATCACGAGCTCAACCAGGCGCTCCACATGCAGCGCACCTTCGCCGAAATCGTCGACGAGATGGGCGGGCAGCTGCTGAGCACCGTGGCGAGCAGCGGCGCCGACGCGATCTCCAAGGGCGGGCAGATCATCCACGAGGTGGGCGGCGCGATGATGGGCGACAACCCGCGCACTTCCGTGCTCAACCAGTATTGCCAGTCGTGGGACGTGCCGAACCTCTTCGTCACCGACGGCGCGCCCTTCGTGTCGAACGCGGACAAGAACCCGACGCTGTCGATCATGGCGATCGCGTGGAGGGCCAGCGACTACATCGTCGAGCAGCTCGGGCAGAGGAGCATCGGATGAGCGAGGAGCGAGGGCGGCGCGGCAAAGCGCTCGGGACGGACCCCGGGCCAGGTCCAGCCCCGGAGTCCGCGCCAGCGCCCAGGGAGCCGGACGGCACCATAACCCGCCGCGGCGCCCTCAAGGTGATCGCAGCGGGAGCGGCCCTGGGCGCGACGGTCCCGGGGTGCTCGCCGGGTGAGAGCGGCGGGGGGGCCGCTGGCGCCGACGCCGCCCACACCGAGCTGTCGGGGTTCAACCCCCTTCCACCCAGCAACCCCCTCGCGGCCGGCACGCCGACCGATCCAGACATGCTGGCGCCCATCGTCCCCTGGGAGATGGTCCTCACCGACGAGGAGATGCACTACGTGGCGGCCCTCGCCGACGTGATCATCCCGGCGGACGACCGCTCTCCGGCGGCGAGCGCCGTCGGCGTGCCGGACTACGTCAACGAGTTCGTCTCCGCCCCCGCCCACACCGAACAGTTGACCCAGCTGCGCGGCGGCCTGGCGTGGCTGAACCGTACCGCCCGCGACCGCTTCGGCGCAGCCGACTTCCCCGCCCTCACCACCGCCCAACAGCACGAAATCTGCGACGAGATCCGCTTCGAACCCGACGCAGCGGACCACCTCAAGCCCCAAGCCCGCTTCTTCGACGCATTCCGCGACATGTGCTCGACCGGCTTCTGGACCACCGAGGAGGGGATGAGGGATCTGGGGTACATGGGCAACGTGCCGCTCCCGAGCTTCGATGGTCCGCCGCCCGAGGTGCTGGAGCAGCTGGGGCTGGCGGGAGAGGATCTGGTCTGAGAGGGGGCACTTTCGTCCGCGGGTTCGAATTCACCTCTCCTCGATCTCCGTGCCCTCGTTCATAACCGCGACATATTCATCGTAGACGAACAGGCAATCACGCTGGCGACCGGTTGTTTCGCGGGCTACAAAGTGCGCATTGCCGGGCCGCGTGCCCCCGATCCGGTTCTGCGAACGGCGGAATCTTCCGGGGTTCTTGCTGCTCCCGCGTCCACGCGAAAGCAGTACCCCGTGGATCTCCCGGATCAGGCGGTTGGAGAGCGGAAACCCTCCCTCCAGCCGACGCAGTCCATGCTCCATCGCGGCGACGCAGTTCGAGGCCTCTACTACGTCGTCAATGGGTACTCCTGGAGCTTCCTCCACTTCGTATAGCAGGAGATCGGACAGGGACGACTGTGTCCCCTCGATCTGGGAGGAGAGCACAGCCTCCTTCCGGATGTAGACATACATGAAGAGAGTTCTGTCGGTCAGCAGGGAAGATACGCCTCCTGGCAGTCATTCATGGGTTGGCCGAAGGTCAGGGATCACCGTTATTATGCTCTCCGCAATAGCTCCAATCGCTATTCTGTTTTGGAGATAAACTCGGAATAATCATGCGAACGCACCCCCAACCGAGCCTCCCGGTACTTCACCAATCCCGGCTCGTCCTCACCCTCGCCCCGCTCCTCGCCGCCGCCTGCGTCCCCGCCCCCGCCGAGCCCCACCCCGCGCTCGTCGAGTCCATCGACCACTACAC
>VXLT01000239.1 GCA_009841475.1 Gemmatimonadota bacterium | reverse complement strand
CCCCATCCCCGCCACCACCGTCCGCGCCACCCGCGCCCGGTCCCCGATCGCGCCCAGAATCTCCGACTTCGACTCCCCCACCAGCCCGCCGTCCGGAAACGCCGGGTTGGCCGCGGTGAAGACTGTGAGCGACCGGTACTTGACGGCCAGCCACACCCCCCACGCCAGCACCGGCAGGTAGAAGAGCCACGGCGGCCAGAACTCCCACCCGCGCACGCGCCCCCATCGGCCCAGAAAGCGCCGCCTCCCGGCCGCGCCGAACAGTGGGACCCCGACCCGCAGCAAGATCAGCGCGCCCACCGCCGACACGATCAGCCATGGCAGCGCCCGATCCTGGAACATCCCGATGCGCTCGGCCGCCGCGGCCCCGAAGAGCGCCGTGCCCCCGACCAGGAGCGGCGTCCACAGCACGGCCGCCACCACGATCCACAGGCTGAACGGGATCAGCGGCATCCGCACCACCCCCGCGGCCACGTAGGTGGGCAGGCGCGTCCCGGGCACGAAGCGGCCGCCGATGAGCAGGGCCGCGCTCCGCTCGGTGAACCACCGGCACGCGCGCTCGAGCTCCTCCTGGCGGATCATCCACCTGAGCGGGGCGATCCGCGTTACGGGGCGCCCGAGCAGCCGTCCTCCCGCGTAGAGCAGCAGGTCGCCCACCACCAGGCCCGCCAGGCACGCGCCCACCCCCGCCGTCCACGGCAGCGTCCCACGCGCGACCAGCAGGCCCGTTCCGATGCAGGTCAGGTCCTCGCTCACGAAGGTGGCGGCGACGATCAGCAGTAGCGTCACGACGAGGGCGAAACCCGTAACCGGCGGCACGCTGGAGGGGTCGAAGGGGGTGGCGGCGCCCTCGGCGCGGACCGGGTCGGCGCTGGCGCGCAGGGTGGCCGTCCCGGCCTCGACCCGGGCCAGAAAGTCCTCGATGGGCGGTGCGATCCGGTCCGGTTCCAGGAAGGTCATGAAGTGGCTGCCGTCCAGCATGACCATCTCGGACTGCGGCACGATGCGGTGGTGCTCCTCGGCCGCGGCGGCGGGGACGAGGGGGTCGTCGGTGCCGTGCACGATGAGCATCGGACCTGGGTAGCCGTTCAGGATGCCGCGCAGCGGGCGCTGATCGGTGTCGTAGAAGTTCCGCGCGTAGCTGTAGCTCAGAAAGGCGTCGTCGGCGTACCCGAAGTGGGGGACGAGTTCACGCAGCGTCCAGATGGCGAAGAGCTGCAGGCCGTGGATGGCGTGGTTCAGATGGTACTCGCCCAGCAGCTCGTATTCCTGGGCGCCGATGGAGGAGAGCAGGGTGAGCGACGCGACGCGCGCCGAGTCGGCCTGGTACATCTCCAGCGCGACCCCGCCGCCCAGCGAGAATCCCACCACGTGCGCGCGCTCGATCGCTAGCGAGTCGAGGAACTGCAGCGCCATCACGGCGTGGGCCCGGATCGAGTAGTCGGGGATATTCGCAGTGGATCCGCCGAACCCGGGCAGATCGGGCGCGATGGTGCGGCGTTCGGCGCCCAGTTCGGCCCCGAGCCGGCGAAACACCCTTCCCGAACCCGGGCTCCCGTGGAGGAGCAGGACGGGGTCGCCGAGAGATTCCGGAGGCTCCAAGACACCCGGCGCCGGATCCCGGCTTCGATCCATGGTTAGATTGAGTGACAAATTAGGGTTAGATTCTGTCACGTGGGGTTCGCCTTCGACCGGAGTTCGGACCTCCTGTGTCAATCTCTCGGCATTATTTGACAGATTCATACCGTAATCTGTCCATTCCCGGTAGGCGATTGTGACCCGGCCACGCTTCGGCTGCGGCCACCCTTCCACCTGCTGCAGCGACAGTCCCGGTGGCGGCGGTGCCTCTGGGCGCCCGGCGCGCGCCGCATGGGAGGCGGCCAGCAACACTGCGTACACCAGCAGGACCGCCCGCTTCCGGACCCGCGGCCACCGAGGCCGGCGACTCATTCCCCTGAGTCCGGTGGGGCCTTCCGCACCGGGCCCGGCGGCGCACTCTGCCCTGAGGCCCGTGGCACACTCCGCACTGAGTCCCGTGGCGCACTCCGCTCCGCGACCGGAGACGCCGTCCGCTCCGCGCCCGGTGACGCCTTGCGCCCCGCAGTCGGCTCGAAATCCCCCATCATCACGCGCCGCAGCTCGGCGGCCAGCACCTTGCGATTGCCCGCCCGCAGTGGCCGGTCACCGAAGCGCATCGTGCACTCCACCCGCCTGAGCGCGAAGAGGCCCAGGACGTGGGGCAGGAAGTTCGCGTCTCCCCACCAGCACACCTGGTCGCGCGCGGCGGGGCCGTCCGGTGGCGTCCGGTAGCTCAGGGTCAGCCAGAACACGGGGGTATTGGCCTCGGCCGCGTCGGCCAGAAGAGCGGGCTTGAAGGGCAGGATCGTGTCGCCGCCGGAAGTGGTGGCCTCGGGGAAGACGATCACGCTGTCCCCGCGCGCCATGGCTTCGCCCATCTCCCGCCGCACCCGCAATACGTCGCGCCGTGTAGCGCGATCGACGTAGATGGTGCCGCCCAGGCTCGCCATGGGTCCCCAGAACGGCCAGCGGCGCAGGTCGGCCCTGGCCACGAACACCATCGGCATGACCGAGTCGAGCACCGGGATGTCGAGGTAGCTCAGATGGTTGGAGACGATCAGCGCTCCCGCCGGCGGGGGCTGCCCGGCGGTCGCGACCCGGACCCCCAGGACACGCATTAGGCCGCGGCCCCAGACCGGCTGCAGGCGGCGGCGGGCCCTGGCCCGCAGGACCGGGGCCGACCGGGGCCGGAAGACCGTCGGCACCCATAGGACGAGCAGGAGCGCGGCTATCGCGGCCGTCCAGGACAGGGTCGCCAGTCCCCTGGCCACGACCACCGGCCACCGGGCGGGCGGCACCTGCGGCCGTGCCGGACCCGCCTCGGTTCCAGGAGGCCGCCTCGCCACCCCCGGTGCGACGCGGGGATTGTCCACGGCCTGCTTAGCGGAAGAAGCTGCGGAAGACATGGCGCTCCAGTTCGCGCACGTCGAGCACGACCAGGAAATCGATGGTCCGGAACGCCCGGTCGATCGCCGGGGGACCGCAGATCTGCGCGCCAAGGTTCAGGTAGCTCCGGAAGAGCGGCGGAATGTCGACCGGTTCCTCCGGGGTGCCGCCGTGGTCGTGCAGACCGCATTCGAAGCCGGGGAGCGGCCAGACCCGTGCGTGCGGATGGAGGTGCCCGCCCTCGGCCAGGAAGGAGTGGGCCGCGTTGCCGACGCGTCCGTCCTGGGTGGTCAGCGAGCAGCAGCCGAAGAGATGGTGCTTTCCCGCGCGGGTCAGGTAGACCGCCAGTCCCCGCCAGAGCAGGTGCAGCACGCGGCGGCTCCGGTGATCCCTCGCGATGCAGGCCCGGCCCACCTCGACCGCGTCGTCGATGATCTCCATGGGAAACTGCGAGAAGTCGAACTCGCGCGCAGTGTAGAAGCCGCTGTTGGCGGCCGCCATGGCCGCGGTCTGCATGCGGTAGGTCCCCACGACCTCGCCGGTCCGGCGGTCGGTGATCAAAATGTGGTGCATGACCTCGTCCAGGTCATCCCGGTCCAGCCCCGATTCGAGGGATGATGCCAGCCCCTCGCCCAGCTCGAGGTTGAACACCTCGAAGCGCAGCCGCTGCAACGCGCGCAGCTCTTCAGCGGTGCGGGCGAAGGAAAGCCGGTAAGGTCCCGACTCGACCACGTCGCGCGGAAGGTCCGGCTCGGCGATGGGGAAGGCTGCGGCCGGGCGGCGCTGGGCCGCGCGCGCGCCGAAGTTCCCCGGGGACCCCGAACCTCGCCCGGGCCTGGTCACCTCAGCCTCCGTATGCTTGCCGGATCCACGTGCAGGAAAGTCGTGCCGCCCCGCCGCACCAGACGGCCCGTCATGCCCACGGGCGTGGCGATCAGCCCCTCCAGCGCGTCCCCGATGGCTTCGCCGCCGCTTCCCGCCAGGACGATCCCTTCCCGCCGCCCGTCCTCGCGGCGCACCTCCAGAAGCGGCGCAATCCCGCCCTTGATGCAGACCGCCGCGCAGGCCCGGTGGGTGATCCCCGACCCGGGGTTCATGACGCCCAGGTAGCACTTCGACCCCACGATCTCGCCCTCCACGTAGCGATCCCCCAGGTCGGTCTCCGGCAACTCGGGCGGTGGACCTGCCGGCTCGCGGAGCGCCACCGTGCCGGGCTCGACCTGGATCATCGCCTGGTCTTCCCGGTACGCGAGCGTGCCCTGCAGCGATGCCGCGCGCCCCACCACGGACGCCACCAGCTCGTCCGCGCCGAACTTCCCGGGCGCGGTCAGCAGGTAGCGGGAGAAGGCGGTGTCGCCGGGAACGATGAGCGAGGGGTAGGGGTCCGCCACGACGAAGCCCTCGAAGGTGCGGATGTGGCCGAACTCGAAGTGGGCGGAGGGAAGTCGGCGCTGGCCGAGGGCGACGGCGGCGGCGGCGAGGGCGGCGGCGGCCAGCGTGCCCAGGGCGACCCGGCG
>VXLT01000075.1 GCA_009841475.1 Gemmatimonadota bacterium | reverse complement strand
CGCCCGACCCCAATCAGGCCCCCCAGCCGACCGGCACCATTCCATCTCTCGAGGTGGCCCAAGGTGACTCCGCCACGGTCGACCTCGCGGGGTACTTCCGTGATCCGGACGGGGATCCGCTGACCTTTGCGGCCATGTCGTCGGATCCGGGCATCGCGGCGCCCGCCGTCACGGGCAGCCTGGTGATCGTGCGGGCGTTGTCCCGCGGCACGGCGACCGTCACGATGACGGCGACCGATCCCGGCGGCCTGTCCGCCCGCCAGACGTTCGAGGTCTCGGTGCCGAACCGGGGACCGGAAGCCGTGGGCGCGATCGAGGACATCCGGCTGGAGGTGGGCGATTCGGTCCGGATCGGCGTGGCCGCGCGCTTCACGGACCCCGAAGGCGACCCGCTGGCGTTCGCGGCGGCGTCTTCGGACACGCTGGCGGCCCGCGCAGAGGTGGACGGCGACTCGGTGCTGATCGTCGCGGCCGCGAAGGGGGAGGTCACCGTGACCGTGACCGCCCGCGACCCCGGGGGCGAAACCGCCGGCCAGTCGTTCAACGTGACGGTGCCGAACCGGGCCCCCTTCGTCGCCGAGACGATTCCGGGCGACACCGTGCTGCTCGGCGACACTGCGGAGGTGCGCCTGACCACGTACTTCGAGGATCCCGATGGGGACTCGCTCGCATTCTCGGCAGTGTCCTCCGCGCCGGGCGTGGCGACCGTGCGGGTATCCGGCCGCACCCTTGTCGTCGTGCCCGAGGCCCCCGGTTCGACGACCATCACCGTCACCAGCGCCGACCCCGAGGGTCTCTCCGCGGCGCAGAGCTTCGAGGTGACCGCGGCGCACCCCAACCGCGCGCCCGCCGCCGTGGGCGAGATCTCCGATCGCGTGATATACGTCGGAAACACGGATTCGCTGGACGTATCGACCTACTTCAGCGACCCCGACGGGGACTCGCTCGTCTACACCGCCACCACCTCACGCCGGATCCGCGTGACCGTCGCCGTGCACGGAAGCGGCATCGCACTCGCGGCGCAGTCGATCGGCAGCTCCACGATCGCCGTCACGGCACATGACCCGGACGGCCTGTCGGCCACGCAGCGCTTCCGGGCCGTGGTCGAGCCGGTGCCCGCGCCCGACCTGGTGGTGGACACCCCGATGGTCGACCGGGACAGCGTCGAGGTCGGGGGAGAGTTCACGCTGGGCGTGATCGTGCGAAACCTTGGGAACGCGGAGGCCCAATCCCGAAACACATTGCGATTCTACGAGTCCTTCGACTCCAGGATCACGAGCAGCGACCGCGAGGTCGGAACGGACTCGGTGATGCCGCTCGCTGCCGGCCAGGCGAGTGAAGAAGCATCTGTCCTTCTGACCGCGGGGCCGCTCGTCGGCATCCGGTTCTTCGGCGCCTGCGTCGACGCGCCGCCCAACGAGACCAGCACCCGAAACAACTGCTCTGCAGGAGTCCCGGTGGTCTTCTGGCAGCCCAATCGTCCACCGCTGCCGCGCGACAGCATTCGTGCGCCGACGCTGGAGCCGGGCGACACGTTCCGTACCAGACTGGGCCGGTTCTTTTTCGACCCGGACCGCGACTCGCTCCGCTACGCTGCCGAGTCGTCGGACGCATCAATCGCGACAGCATCCGTCTCGAGCGATCTGCTGACGGTCGAGGCCAAGGCCACGGGCACGGCAACCATCACCGTTACCGCCCGCGACGTGACTACGCGGCGGCCGGGCAGCTTCGCCGCCACCCAGCGGTTCGATGTCCGGGTGACGCTGCGGCCCCGCCCCGATCTCGTCGTCGACATGGCCCAGGACTCGTTTTCCATCAATCCGCAACGGACATTCCTGATCAACGCCGTGGTGCGCAACGAGGGCACGCGTGAGGTCTCTTCGGGCACGACTGTGCGCTTCTTCCTCTCTTCCGACTCGACGATCGGCACCGCGGACACCGAGGTCGGAACCGACACGCTCGGTGCGCTGCCGGAGTCCGGGCGGCAATTGATCTCGGTCAGCCTGACAAGCTCTGCGGCAGAGGGCGTCTACTACTACGGCGCCTGCGTGGACTCCGTTGAAGAGGAGAGCAGCACGGACAACAACTGCTCCGGCGCGCTGGTCGTGGTGGTCGACGAGGAGAGGCCGCCGAACCGCCCGCCACGCGTGGAAAAGACGTTCCGCGACGTGACGGACGCGATTCCGGGACAGCGCTACCGGGCACCACTGTTGGAGATCTTCAGCGACCCGGATGACGATCCGCTGACCATCACGGCCACATCCAGCGACGAATCCGTGGTGCGTACGGAGATAGTCGCCGATTCGATCCAACTGTACACCATCGATGTCGGCTCGGTTATCATCACGGTTACGGCAACCGACCCAGCCGGCCTGTCGGCCAGTACGGAGTTTTCGGTGACGGTCCGCGCGCCAACACCGCCAAGCTCGGGCTTTTCGATCCGGTTCCTCGTCCAGACTACGGTTCCCGAAGCACAGCGGGCTCCCATCCGCGCCGCGGTCGGGGCCTGGGAAGCCGTCCTGGCGGAAACGGAGCTGCCGGATGTAGTGGTGCCGGAGGGGTTCGACTGCGCCGGCCTTACGCTCAGCCGACAAGTAGTTGACGACCACATGTTCATCGCGCTTGTCCTGCCGATCGACGGGCCGGGGGGGACGCTGGCGCGTGCCGGGTTCTGCGCCCAGCGTAGCGGAGGGGGATTCCCGGCCGTCTCGCGCGCAGTCTTCGATGCAGGCGACATCGACGAATTGCTCGCCGAGGGAATGCTCACCGACGTCGCGTTTCACGAGATCGCCCATGGGCTGGGATACATCCATGGCCGTTTCAACAGCCTGGGGCTGCTCAACACCGACGCGGACCCCCACTTCACCGGCTCGGGCGCCCGGGCCGCCTTCGATGCGGCGGGCGGCACCAGCTACACGGGCGCCAAGGTGCCGCTCTCCTCCCCCGACTACAGCCACTGGCGCGAGGAGGTCTTTGACGTGGAGATGATGACTCCACGCATCGAAGTCGGCGTCCCGCAACCCGTCAGCGCGATCACGCTCGCGGCGATGGCCGATCTCGGTTACTCGGTCAACCTTGACCTGGCTGATTCCTACACACTCCCCGGTGCCCGGGCTCCCCTCGCGGCGAGGGGACCCCGCCGGACAATCGACCTCTCCGACGATGTCATGCAGGGTCCCGTGACGATCCTCGGCCCGGATGGTGGGATCGTTGACGTCATCCCGCCGCCCGCCGGCTACGATCCAATTGTGCGGGCACAACATCGGGTCACGCTGGACCTGCGGTCGCGCGGCGGTGTCGGCCAGTCCCGCCGGTCGCACAGTCCCCTCGACCCCGTGGCCCGCGACGCCTCAAACGCGGTCTCCTGGATCGTGGAAACCTATCCTGCCCTCCGCCCTGAGGCCCCCAGCCGCCGCCCCAGGTAGACCGGCAGATACAGCAGCACGAACAACCCGAACCCCAGCACCTCGAACCACAGCAGATACCACGGCCACGGCAGGAAGATCAACGGCGACGCGGTGACCGGCGCCTCGAACAGGTACATGTAGTTGCCGTCCACCAGCAGGTTGACGACGGCGATCCCCGCGGCCAGGACGTTGAGGTAGAGGAAGGCGCGGATCAGCGACTTGAAGTCGGGGCGCATCCGCAGGCCGAAGGTCGCGAAGAGCGCGGTGGCGACGATGCCGCCGTGCGTAATGAAGAACTGGATGAAGTGGTAGTCGGGCCACCCTTCGGCGAGCTCGGGCGTGATGATGGCGTTGGTCGTCCCCGCCAGCCCCCAGAAGTAGATGAGCTCGTAGGAGAGGCGGTCGCGCCGGGTCAGCAGGAGGATGGCCAGGATGATCCCGATGCTGCAGAGGTGGAGCGGCAGGTGTTCCCGCATGAAGGTCATGGCCCCGACGGTCATCCAGCGGTAGGTCCAGTAGACCACCTGGTTGACCGCGAGAACGGTCGCGAGACCCAGGCAGATCCGCCGCGTGACCGCTTCCGACCCGGCCCGCCGCACGATGACGCTCAGCGCGGCCGGCACGGCCACCGTGAGGACCATCACCACGATGTGCGCCGCGCCGAAGAGATCGAAGGGTGGTACCTGAGACGGAGACATGGATGGGGCCGGCGGATTGTTGATGATGACCCGCGAGTCGGACTTGGTGCGAAGCTACGGTGCGCCTCGCAGGTGGGCCACCTGCCGATGGCCGGAGGACCCTGCGTCCCGACCGGGGTCGGCCTCTCTTTTCATTCACACTGTAAAGACGACATTACAACTTGTAATGTTTGCTTTACACTTTGGCCAACTCCGGTGCAGGGCTGCGGGCGCCGTAGCGCGACATGTACAGTTCCGCGTTGGCGAGGCATGCCCCCGCCGCGCCGCGGATCCCGTTGTGCGCGACGACCACGAAGGCGAGGTCGTGCGGCGGGGGGGCGGGGCGGATCCGGCCGACGCTCACCGTCATCCCGGCCGCGGCGTCCGCGTCGAGGCGGGGCTGGGGGC
>VXLT01000190.1 GCA_009841475.1 Gemmatimonadota bacterium | reverse complement strand
GCCCCGCGCACCCCATCACGTCCCCCAACCGGTCCGGCAACGCGGCGAGGCGCGCCACGACCGGCGAACCGTCCTCCCACCGGGTCCTCCCTTCGTGGAAGGCCGCGCTGTCGTCACCGGCGAGCACCTCGTCCGGTTTCCGGTCCAAACTCGCCACCGCCCTGACGCCCGCCTCCGCTACCTCCTCGGCACTGCCGAGAAGCCGCACGGCTAGGGTCATTCCACCGTCATCGATCGTCCCGCCGCCATCGGCCATCCCCGCGTCACCCTCCCCACGCTCCCCGCGGGCAGGCCGATCCGCGCCGACCCCGCCCCCACCCACGATCTCGGCAGCCGCAACCGGGAACGCCGCGGTGCAGACCTGCCTCGCCATCCCCACGACCTCGGCCGCGCCGCCCCGAAAGCAGAGCGTCACGTCCGCCCCGGGCCGGGGGAACAGCCGCACCGACACGCGCGTGATTACGCCGAGACTGCCGCGGCTCCCCGTGAAGAGGCGGACCATGTCGTACCCGGCCACGTTCTTCACCACCCGGCCCCCGATGCGCAGGATGCGTCCGTCCCCCGTCACCACCTCGAGTCCGAGCACATTGTCGCGCACGCCGCCGTAGCAGCCCTGCAGCGGGCCCGACACCCCGCACGCGACCGCCGCTCCGAGCGTCCCGCCGACGCTTCCCGGAGCGTCCACCGGCAGCCACTGCCCGTTCCGGTCCGCCAGCTCGCCCAGCGCGCGCACCCCCAGGCCGGCCCCGGCGGTGAGCGTCAGGTCGGCGGGCTCGTAGTGCACGACCCCGCCGATCCGGGCGGTCGAAACGATCGCGCGCGCTTCCCGTCCCCAGCCACCCGCGCTCAGCCACGCTCCCGTCCCGGCGGGGAGCAGGCTGACGCCCCCCCTGATCGCGGCCCGCACAACCGCCTGCACCTCCTCGGCGGATTCAGGGAAGAGGACCGCGTCGGGCGGCGCCCCGAGTTGCCACTTGGGTGAGGCGGCATCCCCCCGCACTCCCGCGGCCCCCCGCTCACGGCCGCTGCCGGACGCCCACGCCCGCGCCGACTCCCCTCGCAGGACCTGCTCCTCGCGTAGAACCTCCCGTACCGCTGCACCCGGATCCACGGTGGTCCTCATGCCGGCACCACGGCGCCCGCCGCTCCGTCGCGCGCCTTTACTCCGGCCACCCTCCCCACCGGCTCACTCCCGTCGGGCAGCACCTTTCCGGGATTCATCACGCCCGCGGGGTCGAAGACGCGCCGGAGGCCCCACATCGCGTCGAGCTCGGCGGGGCCGTAGATCAGCGGCATGTGGTGCTTCTTGTCGAGCCCCACGCCGTGCTCGCCGGTGATCGTGCCCCCCGCATCGACGCAGATCTGCATGATCTCCTTCGATGCGCGCTCTACCCGCTCCAGTTCGGCCGTGTTGCGCCGGTCGAAGAGGATGTTGGGGTGCAGGTTCCCGTCGCCGGCGTGGAAGACGTTGGCGACGACGAGGTCGTAGCGGCGGGCGATCTCCGAGATGCCCTTCAGGATTGCGGGCAGCGTGGTGCGGGGGACCGTCGCGTCCTGGACCAGCAGGTCGGGGGCGATCCGTCCCATCGCGCCGAACGCCTTCTTGCGCCCCTTCCAGAGCGCCATCCGCTCGGCTTCGTCGCGCGCACTGCGGACTTCACGGGCCCCGGCCCGGCGGCACAGCTCCGCCGCGCGGCGGGTCTCGACGTCCAGCCCCGCTTCCAGCCCGTCGAACTCGATCACGAGCGCGGCGTCGGCGTCGATCGGGTAACCGGCGGCGAAGACGCTGTCCTCCACCGCGCGGATCGTCGGCCCGTCGATGATCTCCATCGCGGCCGGGAGCAGTCCCGCGCCCACGATGTCGGAAACCGCAGTCCCCGCGTCCTCGATCCGGTCGAAGATCCCGAGCAGGGTGCGCACGCCCTCCGGCACCGGGAGCAGCATGACCTCGATCTCCGCCGCGATCCCGAAGCACCCTTCCGAGCCCACGAACAGCCCGACGAGATCGTACCCCGGGTCCTCGCGGCCGAGCCCTCCCAGCTCGGCCACCGACCCGTCGGCCTGCACGATCGTCAGCCCCGTCACGTACCGCGAGGTCACCCCGTATTTCAGACAGTGCGGGCCGCCCGAGTTCTCCGCCACGTTGCCGCCGATGGTGCAGGCGGTCTGGGACGACGGATCGGGTGCGTAGTAAAGTCCGTGCGCGGCCGCGGCCGTGGACAGTTCCGCGTTGATGACCCCCGGCTGCAGGACCGCCCTGCGGTTCGGGGCATCGATCGCCAGGATACGGTTCATGCGCGCGGTCCCGACCACCACGGCGCCGTCGAGCGCCACTGCACCGCCGGAGAGCCCGGTTCCGGCCCCGCGCGGCACGATCGGCAGGCCGGCCCGGGCGATCGCGCGCACCGAGCGGCGCAGCTCGTCGGTGCTGCGCGGCAGTACCACGGCGCCGGGCCGGTGACGGTAGGCGGTCAGCGCGTCCGACTCGTAGACGAGGAGCCGGTCCGGATCCACGATGACGCCGTCCGGGCCGCAGATCGCGGTAAGTCGCGCCGTGAGTGCCTTGGGGATCATGCCTCTCCTGGGGTGCGGACTGCGGGCAAGCTATTCCGCGCCCGAAAGGTAGTCCAGAATCGCATCCACGCTGGCTTCGGCCATGGCGCGGATCTTGGGCGGGAGGGGTCCGTAGACGTGCCGGGCGATGGCGGGGGTGACCGCGTGTCCGTCCGCGACGGCACGGCGGACCTGTTCGATGCGCTCCAGCCGGTGGGCGCGGAAGCGCGCGATGGTGCCCGCCGGGTCGTGGATGGCGGGGCCGTGGGCGGGGTGGAGTCGCCGGGCGCCGAGGGCGGCCAGCCGGTCGAGCGAGCGAAGGTAGTCCGCGACGGCGCCCGCGTATTCGCCGATCCAGGTCGTGTCGCCGTCTCCCAGGATGAGGTCGCCGACGAAGATCGAGGCCGTGGCCGGGTGGTGGAAGCAGAAGTGGCGGCGAGCGTGGCCGGGCGTGGAGATGGCGGCGAGGTCGCCGCCGCTGGTGTGGATGACCTGGCCGTCCGTGAGGTCGTGGTCCCCTCCCGGGCCGTGGACGCTGGCGCCGGTGCGGTGGGCGAGCCGGGCGGCGGCGGCCGCGTGATCGTCGTGGGCGTGGGTGAGGAGGATGACGACTTCGGCGGCCCGCCCCACTGCGCCGGCCACCGCCGAAATGTGGGATTCGATGCGCGGGCCCGGGTCGATGACGGCGGCCGGGTCCTCGCCCACTACGTAGGTGCGGGTTCCCTCCAGGGTGATCGGGCCGGGATTGGGAGCCAGGAAGGACTTCACCGGGGGCACCAATGGACGAGACGGCCCACCGGTCCAGCCGGCGCGCCCGCCGCCCGGGAGTTCATCGCCTGCGGCGAAGCCTGTACAGGATGCTCCTCAACGCCGTTCGTGAGCGAGCTGCTCCGCCAGCTTGTCGGCGACCATCTGAATCGCCACCTCGTCCTGGTTTTCGAAGGCGTCCGCCTGGTTGGAGTCGATGTCGAACTGGCCGTAGATCTCGCTGCCGGCGCGGATCAGCACCACCAACTCGGACCTGACGTCCGGGCTGCACGCCAGGTAGCCCTCGAACTCGGTCACGTCGGGAACGTTCTGGTTGGCACCATGCGCGACCGCCTTGCCGCAGACTCCTTCGCCCACCGGGATCTTCGCGTGCTCGGTGGGTGCCCCGAAGTAGTTGTGCAACCAGAGCTCGAGCCGGTCATCGGTGAGCAGATAGATGCCCACCCAGTCGAACCGGTCGTCCGAGTTGTAGAGGGTTCTGGCGGCATGGCGAAGGAGCGCGTCCGAGAGGTGGCCGTCCTCCCGCATCTCCTGGATTTCCGTCACAACGGCACGGGCGTCGATCATTGGGCTTTCAGTCTCCGGGGGTTCCGTCTCGAATTGAACGTCTCGAATTGAAGTGGGCCGTAAATATAGGCAAGGGCCCTCAGCCGCGCGCGAAATCGACCCCCTGGTCGAGCCGCGCCACGAAGGCGGCCAGAAGGCGCGCCGTGTGGAACAGATCCGGGATCGACACCATCTCGCTGGGCGAGTGCATGTACCGGTTCGGGACCGAGACCAGGCCGGTGGGGATCCCGCCCCGTGCCAGGTGGATAGCGTCGGCGTCGGTGCTGGTGCGCAGCGGCGCGGCCTGGATCGAGTACGGGATGTCGTTCGCCTCGGCGGCCTCGGCAAGCAGCTCGAACACGAACGGATGGGTCGCCGACCCCCGCGTCAGCACCGGCCCGCCGCCCAGCGAATGCTCTCCGACCTCGCTCTTCTCCACCTCGGGCACGTCGGTCGCGTGCGTCACGTCCACGACCAGCGCCACATCCGGCGCGATTCCGAACGCGCTCGTGCGGGCGCCGCCGCCCGAATAGCCGATCTCCTCCTGGGCCGTCGCCCCGGCCCCCCCCCCCCGGAGCGTATTAACAACACCCAGCCCACGAGCCAAAAAGAAATGAGCTTTGACGGAGGTT
>VXLT01000247.1 GCA_009841475.1 Gemmatimonadota bacterium | reverse complement strand
GCCACCCCTCACGCGGCCCAGACGGCTGCGCGGCACCCGCATCCTCACCCCGCCCACCAGGACCGCGACCCGGTCCCCCTCGACCTCCAGGACCGTGCCCTCGGCCCCCGTGTCGCTCATCCGGACCGCCGCACCGGCTTCCAGCTCCGGCGCATCCGGCCCGCCGGCATCCCGCGGCGGTCCTGCGCCATCCGGCGCGGGATCCTCCAGCGCCCTCGCGGCCTCCTCCACCGTCCTGCGGGCGCGCCGCGCGGCTTCACGCTCGGACACGCCGTCCCGCTCCCGGTCCTGCAGGCCCGTGATCGCCGCCTCCACTTCACGGCGCGCCTCGAGGAGCATCCTGCGCGCTTCCCGGCGGGCCCGGGCCGCGGCTTCGCGCTCGGAGCGCCGCAGCACGGCCTCGCGCGTCGCCAGTTCGGCCTCCAGGTCGCGGGCTCGCCGCCTCTCGTTCTCCAGAGCATCGAGGAGGCGCGAAACGCGCCGCTCCTTTCGCTGCAGCGTTTCCAGGAGGTCGTCGAGGCGTGCTTCGGCGCGGTCGCGGTAGCCGTCGGCGAGGTTCAGCACCTCGTCCGGGAAGCCAAGTCCGCGGGCGATCGCCAGTCCGTAGCTGCGGCCCGGGCGCCCCGTCGCGAAGCGGTAGGTGGGTGCGAGGCGGTCGCCGTCGAACTCGAGCGAGGCGTTGACGATGCCGTTGCCGGGCGCGGCCAGCCGCTTCAGCCCCCCCATGTGCGAGGTCACGACGGCGAGGCCGCCCCGCTCCACCAGCGTCTCGATCAGGGCCCGCGCCAGAGCCTCGCCCTCCCTGGGGTCGGTGCCGGCGCCGGGCTCGTCGATGAGCACCAGCGAGCGCGGTCCCGCGTTGAGCAGCACATCCTGCAGGTTGCGGAGGTGAGCCGAGAAGGTGGACAGGGAATCGGCGATTGACTGTTCGTCGCCGACATCGGCGTAGAAGGAATCGAAAGCGGGGATGCGGGTGCCGGGCCCCACCGGGGGGACCACCCCGGACTGCGCCAGGGACGCGATCAGCCCCACCGACTTGAGGAAGACCGTCTTGCCTCCCGTATTGGGACCCGTTACGACGACCACGCGCTGCCGCGCGTCGAGTTCGAGGTCGAAGGGCACCGCTTCGGTGCCTCCCGTAGCCAGCAGCGGGTGGCGTCCCCGGCGAATGCATATCCCCCCGCCCGCGCCGGTTTCCGCCAGGCTCTCCGTAACCTCCGGCACCGTCCCTTCCCACCGGGCCCCCGCGCGCGCAAGAGCGACCCGGGCGTCCATCAGCGTGAGCGCCGCGAGCGAGCCGGCCAACTCCCGGGCGAGGGAGCGGCTCCGCTCGGTCAGCTCCCGCAGGATGCGCCGCACCTCGCGCACCTCGGCCCGCTCCAGTTCACGCACCCGGTTCATCTCCTCGATCGCGGAAGGAGGCTCGACGAAGACCGTGGCGCCGGAGGACGACTCGTCGTGGACGTACCCCCCCACCACCCTCCTGCCCTCCCTGCGCACCGGGATCACATAGCGCCCCTCGCGAATCGACACGGACGCCTCCGGAACCCGGTAGCGCTCGTCAATGCCGGTCAGAAGGCCTTCCAGGTGCTGGACCACACGGTTGTGGGCACCCCGCAGGCGCGCGCGGATCCGTCCGAGCTCCCTGCTCGCGCCGTCCAGCACCGTCCCGTCCGGATCCACCGAGCGCTCGATCGAGGCCTGCAGCCGGGGGTGAACCAACAGACGGGTGCGCAGATCCTCCAGCACGGGCAGTCCGTCCGCGCCCTCGTTCAGAGCACGGTCCAGGGTGTGCCCAGCCGCCAGGAGGCCTCCCAGCCGCGCCAGGCCGGCCGCCGGGAGGACCGAGCCCTCCACTTCCAGGCGCGCCACGTCGGACCGCGCATCAGGAACCGCAGGCAGTCCCCAATCGCCGCGCGGCTCGAGGAAACGGACCGTCTCCGCCACCGCGTTCAGCCGCGCCCGGACCGCATTCGTGCTGGAGGAGGGGCGGAGCCCCCGGACCATTTCTCTTCCCGCCGCCGTCGACGCGAATCCCGCAACGAACTCCAGGACCCGGCCGAATTCGAGGACCTGGAGGGCGCGGTCCGGCATGTCAGCCGAGCTCCTCCCGGACGATCGCCGAAGCCGCCCGTCCGTCGAATCTGCCGCGGATCCTGGGCATCAGCCCACCCATCACGGCCCCGATGTCACCCGCTCCGCCGTCGATGAGTTCACGCACCATCCCGCGCACATCCTCTGCGCTCAGTTCGGGCGGAAGGTAGCCCGTCAGCACCAGTTCCTGCTCCCGCTCGCGGGCAGCCAGCTCCTCGCGCCCGCCCGCCTTCATCTGCGCGGCGGCGTCCCGGCGCTGCTTGATCGCCCGCGCCACCACCGTGCGCACCCCGTCGTCGTCCAGCGGGCCACCGGTCTCGATCTCCCTGTTTCTGAGTTCGGCGAGCGTCGTCGAAAGGACCAGTGTACGAACCCTGTCCCTGGCCCGGCGCGCTTCGTTCAAGTCCGACCTCAGCCGGTCCTTCAGTGAACCCTTCAACGCAGTCGACTCCTCTCGGCCGTGAGCCATCGCAGTGATCCCTCAAGATACCCGCGGGGAGGCGTCGCGGGGGAGTCGGGGACGGTCCGCAGCGCCGTGGCCAGACCATGGCACCGCCGAAATCGCCGATTTCGGACACGGCGTCCCATCGAGCCATACGAGGTTCCGCACAGCGGTGATACCGTACATGTCCCCCCGCGGACCCCCAAGCGACTACAGGGAGCACAATGGCCTGGACAACGGAGTGTGTGGTGGACATCCTGCGCCGGGGTGGTCCCGGGGCCCTGTCGACCCGGAGGCTCACGGCAGAGCTGAGGCGGTCTCGTCCCCCCGTCCTGCTGACGCGCCAAAGGCTCGAACACCTCATCGACGAGTCCGACGGCCGCGTCGCGCTTCTGGAGTTGCGACTGGACGACCCTGAGCGCACGGTGGTCGAGAGTTGGGTATTCCTGACCGACCCGCGAGACTGTCCCACCCGGCCGGAGATCGCCGGAGAGCTCTGGCGGAGCCTGGCAACGCTGGCGGAAGATCTGGACATGTCCTCCAGGGTGCAGGTGTGCCGCTGGATCCGCACGGCACGCTGCGCGGAGCACGCATGCTCGACTGCCCTCGACACGAGGCCCCGGTCCCCCCACATGCGGCGGCGCGCCTGGCGCGGTCCGTGAAATGAGCCATTACCGCCCTCGGCGAGATGCGGGGCTGCGTTCCGGCAGGCCGCGGACAATCTCCGCGTGGCACCGAATGCGGTGAGGGACCTGTCCCACGGCCCGCCACGCTTTCAGCCACTGGTGGGGATCAGCTCAGCGCTTCCCTCACCCTGGACCAGAAGCCGCGCCGCTGCCCGCGTTCGATCTTCTCGGGCGGGGCGTCCTCGATCCGGCGGAGCTTGCGCAACAGGGTCTCCTGCTCGGAACTGAGCCGGGTCGGAACCCAGACCGCGAACCGGACCAGCAGATCGCCCTGCCCGCGGCCGTTCAACTCGGGAACTCCCTCGCCCTCGATCCGGATGACCTCGCCGCTCTGGATCCCGGCCGGCACGTCCACCCAGGTGCTCCCGTCCACGGTGGGCACGGTGATCCGGCTCCCGAGCGCGGCCTGGCTGAAGGTCAGGGGGACCTCGAGGATCAGGTCGTTGCCCCGCCGCGCGAACCGGTCGTCCTCCTTGACCTCGAGCAGAACGATGATGTCACCACGGGGCCCGGCGCGCGGACCCACGTTGCCCTCGCCGCGCAGCGTGATGTAGTTCTCGGACGAGACCCCGGCCGGGATGTCCACCTGGATCTCGCGCTCGGCGCGCACCCGCCCGTCGCCCCGGCAGCGATGGCAGCTCTCGGAGATGATCGTCCCCTCCCCAGCGCAGCGGCGGCACGGCGTCACGCTCACGAACTGGCCGAAGACCGAGCGTTCGACGCGGCGCTCCTCCCCCGCCCCGTTGCAGCCGGGACAGGTCAGCGGGCGGGCGCCGTCCTTCACCCCCGTTCCGGAACAGGACTCGCAGGTGTCCAGAATCGACACGCGAACCTTCCTGGTGGCACCGCCGCGCACATCCTTCAGCGACAGGGGCAGCCTGATCCGGAGCGACTTGCCCCGGGTAGGCCGGTTGCCGCGCCTGCGCGTCCCGAACAGCCCCTCCAGCCCCCCGAAGCCGCCGAAGTCCCTCATGAAGACCTCCAGCGCGTCGGAGAAGTCCAGTCCACCACCGAACCCGCCCGGTCCCCGGAGCCCTTCCTTTCCGTAGCGGTCGTAGCGGGCCCGCTTCTCGGGATCTCTCAGCACCTCGTACGCCTCCGTGACTTCCTTGAAGCGTTCTTCCGCCTTGCTGGAGCCCGCGTTCCGGTCCGGATGGTACTCGAGCGCCACCTTGCGGTAGGCCTTCTTGATCTCTTCCGGGCTGGCGGTCCTCGGAATGCGGAGCAGGGAGTAGTAGTCGGACATGGATGTGATGGGCGGCTATCCGTCGCGGGTGCTTCGCGGCTCGAGTGCCGCGGGGAGTCTATGCATCGCGCTCAGGGCTCCAGCATGCGGGTGACGAGGGATGATGTGTAGTCCACGATTGCGATGACCTTTTCGTAGGGCATCCTCGTGGGACCGATGACGCCCAGGATTCCGCGCAGCCGCCCGAACCGGTATCCCGAGGTGACGAGGGTGAACCCGGCGAGTTCCGGCGCGTGTTCGGACCCGATGGTGACGAAAGGCCCCCGCCGCGCGACGCGGGTGCCCAGGACCTTCGCAAGGAGCTCCTTCTGCTCCGTCAGCGCGATGAGGTCCTTGAGGCGGTCGCTGGTCGAGAACTCCGGCTGCGCCGCAATCGAGGATGTCTGACCCAGTACGACCTGGTCCTTGCCGGCGGTTTCAGCGGCGAAGAACTCCTCGCCCGATTCGACGAAGATGTTGAGGATGTCGCGTGCGGCGGGGTTCTCCACCGCGTCCCTGAGACGGTCACCGAAAGAGCGCCGGATCTCCACGAAGGTGAGCCCGCCGAGCCGCTCGTTGAGGACCTGCCGGATCAGGTCCAGGATGTCGGACGGCGCCTCGCCCGGCAGGTCGACGTACACGGTGCGGACCATCCCGGACTGGACGGTCGCGACCATCAGCACCTTGTGCGACGACAGCTGGATCAGGTCGATCTTCTCCAGGCGGGCGTTGTCGAGCTGGGGAACGGATCCGACGCCCAGTTCGTTGACCAGGATTCCGAGCGCCCGCGCCGCGTTCTGGAGGATCCGCTCCAGGGCCGAGTCCTCCGTCCACAGCTCCCGTTCGATCCGGGCTTTCTCCTGCTCGGTCAGGCTTTCCGGCTGCACGACGCTGTCGACGAAGAACCGGTAGGCGAGGTCGGTGGGAACGCGGCCCGCCGACGTGTGCGGGTGGGTCAGGTAGCCCTCCTCCTCGAGGTCGGCCATCGTGTTGCGGATCGTGGCCGGCGAGACTCCGAAGTTGTAGCGGCGGGCCAGCGTGCGGCTCCCCGCCGGTTCCGCGGTCTCGACGTAACGGCGAATGACCGCTTCGAGAACCGCACGCTCCCGTTCCGAGAGCGGCGGGTGCGCTGTCCGGTGTCGCGTTTCCATGATCACATCGTTCCGTGGCAAAACCCTGGGTACTTGAAAATCTCCCCTGGATCGCCGTCGTCAACCGGTCCGGACACCGCGGGAGGGCCGGGCGGCCCCTCCGAACCGTGCCGTTGGAGGGCGCCATCGAGTTCCAGGGTCAGGGCATCCATGACGAGCCAGCCCTCCGGCGTGAGGCGAACAGCACCGTTCCGCAGCTCGGCGAGGCCCCGGGCCTCCCAGCGGCGCACGACGGATAGCGCGGCGGATCCCGGGACAGCCGCCTGAAGTCCGTCACGCGTCCGCAGCGCCAGCCAGATCGTCTCCAGCCGGGTCTGCTGCGCGGTGGGTACCTCGCTGCCCGCGCGCCCGTTTCCCGACCGGGAGACCCGGTCCCGGTACACCGCCCAGCCGCGCTCGTTCCACCAGCGCCGCCCGCCCGAGTAGCTGTGCGCCCCGTTCCCCAGCCCCAGGTAGGATGCCCCCTTCCAGCAGGCGGTGTTGTGCCGGGAGCCGAACCCGGGCCGGGCGAAGTTCGACACCTCGTAGTGGTGGTAGCCGGCGTCGGCCAGCGTCTCGGCGGCGAGGAGGTATTCTTCCCTGTAGCGCGCTTCCCCACAGGGGGTGATTCGCTCCTGCCCCACCGCGCGCGCCAGCGGTGTTCCCTTCTCGACGGTCAGCCCGTACAGCGAGATGTGCGGCGCCTCCAGGTCCAGCACACGTTCCAGATCGTTCCTCCAGTCGCGGGAGATCGAGGCGGGGAGTCCGAAGATGAGGTCGACGGACAGGTTGGAGATCCCGGCAGCCCTCGCTGACTTCAGGGCCTCGCCGGCGTCCTCGGCCGAATGCAGGCGGCCCATCCAGCGCAGCGCCGCGGAGCTGAAGCTCTGCACGCCGAAGGACACCCGATTGACGCCCCCCTCCGCCCACCGCCTCGCGACCGACCCGGTAAAGGACTCGGGATTGGCCTCCACGGTCCATTCGAATCCCGGCGCCAGGGTGCGCTCCCGTCCCACCACGGCCGCCAACTCCGCCACGTGGCGCGGATCCAGCACGGACGGGGTGCCGCCGCCCACGTAGAGGGACTCCAGCGCCGAAGACAGCCGGACGCGTCCCGACCCACGCACCCCGTCCAGCTCAGTCCGGATCGCGGCCAGCCACTCCGCGCTGTCCGGACGGCGGTTCACCTCCACCGCGAAGTCGCAGTAGCAACAGCGCCGCGCACAGAACGGCGCGTGCACATACACGTTGCGGACCTCGCCGGGCCCCTTCACGCGGCGCCCTCCCGCACCATCATCGGCCGGCGGCCCGGCGTCCGCATGACCCGCCCGTCCCGGGTGGACACGACATACCCCCGTATCTCGAGGATCATCAGCGACGCCCCCACCTCGTCCGCAGCGCGTCCGGCCGCCTCCGCCACCTCCTCCACGGTTATCGGGGCGCCGGGGACGGCGGCGAGCAGATCGCGCAGCTCAGGTTCCCCTGGCAGGGACCGCACGGTGAAGGAATCGTGTCCCAGGTTCGTATCCGTTACGATGGTGGCCCCTTGCGCGATCAGCCGGTTCGTCCCCTGGCTGGTGGCGCGATCGATCGGTCCCGGCACGGCATGCACCTCGCGCCCCACGTCCAGGGCGTGATCGGCGGTGATGAGCGCGCCGCTGCGCCCCGACGCCTCCACGATCACCACATCGGTCGCCAGCGCGGCGATGATCCGGTTCCGCCTGGGGAAGTGGTGCGGCTCGGCGCGTGTCCCGGGTTCGAACTCGGAGACGACCACGCCGTGTTTGAGGATCTCGCGGTAGAGCCTGGTGTTGCTCGCCGGCGAGGGGACATCCACACCGGAGCCGAGCACGGCGGCGGTGGGCCCGGGCAGCGCTCCCCGGTGGGCCTCGGCGTCGACCCCCATCGCCATCCCGGACACCACGCACCGCCCCTGCTCCGCCAGCCGGGCTCCCAGCGAGCGGGAAACCCGGCGCCCGTACGCGGTCGCGCGCCGGGATCCCACCACGGCGACGCACGGACCGTGCAGCAACTCCGTCCTGCCCAGGGTGAAGAGAACCGGCGGCGGGTTATCCAGGTGGCCGAGCCGCCCGGGGTACGCGCCGCTTCCGTAGGCGAGCATCCCGATGCCGGCTTCCGTACACTGCCGCAGGAGGTTGCGCGCGCGGCGGGCCGGTGCCGCACCGTGCCGCGCCTTCTCGGCCCGCCGGTCCGCCTCCTTCGCGAACTCGTCATTGTCTCCCACCAGCGCCGCACCCGCCGACCCGAAGTGGTCGACCAGCTTCTTGAAACGCCCGGGGCCGACCCCCGGCACGCAGTACAGGGTCAGAGCCTCGATCACGGCTCCTCCCGGTCCGACGCCGCCGTCGCGGCGGGCGACGCGGCGAGTTGCCGCCAGCACCCCTCCAGCAACCCGCCGAGTCCCTCTCCGGTGACGGCGCTGATCCGGTAGATGTCCCACGCATCCGGGGCCGCCACCGCGGGCGGGTCGTTGCCGGGAGCGTGGAGATCCATCTTGGAGAACGCCACCGCGTATGGCAGATCGGCGAGCCCGGGGGCGTGCAACGCCGCGTAGCGCTCCAGTTCGTCAAGCAGTCCGGCGAGCGTCTCCGCGGGGTCCGGCCCGTCCACGGGCAGCAGGATCACCAGCGCACGGGTGCGCTCGATATGGCGGAGAAAGCGGTGGCCCAGCCCCTTGCCCTCGTGCGCCCCCTCGATGATCCCGGGGATGTCGGCGACCACGAAGGAGCGATACCCGGGCAGCTCGGCAACTCCCAGGTTGGGCGTGAGCGTCGTGAAGGGGTAGTCCGCGATCTTCGGCCGTGCATGGCTGATGCGGGCCAGGAGGGTGGACTTGCCGGCATTGGGCTCGCCGACCAGGCCGACATCGGCGAGAAGCTTGAGTTCGAGGCGGACCTTCCGCTCCTCTCCCTCGCCGCCCGCCTCCCATCGGCGAGGCGCCTGCCGCGTGGCGGAGGTGAAGCTGGCGTTCCCGCGTCCTCCCCGTCCCCCGAGCGCGACGACCACGGCCGCGTCCGCCTCCAGCAGTTCGCCCACTGCTACACCGCTTGCGTCGTCGAAGGCAATCGTGCCGCACGGCACCCGCAACTCCAGATCGCGCCCGCTCCTTCCCGTCCGGTTGGAGCCTTCGCCGTGCATCCCCCGCTCGGCTCGGTAGTGACGCTTGTAGCGGAAGTCGCTCAGGGTGGTGAGCCCGGGGTCCGCCACCAGCCGCACATCACCCCCCCTTCCCCCGTCACCACCCGAGGGCCCTCCGCGCGGCACCCCCTTCTCGCGCCGGAAAGCCTCCGCCCCCGAGCCGCCGCGACCGCCGCGGACCTCGATCGTCACCGAATCAAGGAACATCGCATCCCCTCCCCGCGCGCTCTCACGGGTCCGCGGCCAAGTGGCCCACCACGTTCCCCAGCGTATTGGTGAGCGGTGGCTCCACATGCTCCGCCAGTGCCCTCGCCGCGGCCTGCGAAAGGATGCCGGCGCTGGCCAGAACGGCCAGCAGCGCGGGCGGGGCCGCCCGCCACGCTCCATCCTCCACCTTGACCGCAACGCCGAGCCCGCGCGTCCGGTCGGCGGCCGCGTAGACTCCCTCCGCCCCCGTCTTGGCGATCACGCGCCCTTCCTCCGCCTGGACGAGCCGGGTGCAGAGCCGGTCGGTGCCCGCCACCATGAAGGGGTGCGAGGCCATGGCGCCGACCACGCGGCCGGGCGCGCCACCCTCCTCCGCGGCCACAGCCAGGCGCGCCATCGCTACGGCCAGGTCCGCGAGCGGAATGGCAAAGGTGGGCACGCCGCAACCGTCCACGGCCGTCGGAATCGCGCGGGGATCGCACCGCGCCCAACGGGCGAGTTCGAGGCGCATGCGCAGCTGGACGGGGTGTGCCGGATTCTCGTAGCCCTCCAGCGGCCACGAATGGAAGGCGGCCAGCGCCAGCATCCCCGCGTGTTTTCCCGAACAGTTGCTCATGATCGGGGTCAGCGGCGTTCCCGCGGCGGCGAGTTCCCGCTCGCGTTCGCGCCGCAACGGGGGATGCGGGCCGCAGACGAGCAGCGACTCGGCCACACCCGCCTTGGCCAGCATCGAGCGCGCAACCGAAAGGTGCGCTTCCTCCGAGTTGTGTGAACCGCAGCACAGCGCGATCTCCTCGCCCGAGAACCCGAAATGATCCACGGCCCCGTCCGCCACCAGTGGTAGAGCCTGAAACGGCTTCGCCGCCGACCGCAGCACCGTGGCGCGCGCGGCGTCCCCCCAGCTGCCGGCGATGCGTCCCGCGGCGTCCGTGATCACCGCATGCACCCGGTGGCTCGACTCGAGGAGCGGTCCCCTGCGCACCGAAATGGTCAGGGGCCGGCGGCCCGGTCTCATCGGAGGACGCATCCGGCGATGCTCAACAATGGAGGCTTCGGGGGGGCGCTGCCATGGTGCGATGGGCGCGGGGCAGATGCGGGTCGGTCAGGGTGGGCCCTGGCAACCCGCTGCCTCGGGACTCTCGGTGCCGAAGCGGGTGTGTCCGCTACCGGGCCCGTCCCTCTCAGCGCGGACCATCCCCCGAACCGGGTGCTCCCTGGGCCGGCGCGGTCGCGGCCAGCGGCGATCCCGCGAGCGCGAAGAGTTCGGCCTGGTTCTCCGCCGCCAGCAGCAACTCCAACGCCCGGCCGAGCTGGGCGTCGTCCCCGCGGGTGCGCCTGAACCGCCCCAGGTCGTCCCACGCTAGCAACGCGACTTCGCTGCCCAGGCGAAACGCCAGCGTGTTGCGCGCGCTCATGAACGTTTCCAGGGAGACTTCGCCGCCGCGCTCCTGCAGAGCGGCGTGGAAGCTTTCGAGATCCGCGTCGGTGACCACGAAGCCGGGTTCCAGATCCGGGTGCTCGCCGAGGTAGTTGACCGCCCAGTTCTGCAGGGCCGCGAAGAAGCCGTTGGCGGAAGCGAGGATCTCGTCCAGCGCTGCCCGCTCGCCCGAGGTGAGCGTATCCTGCAATACCCACAGGTCGGGAACGATGCCGCCCCCGCCGTGCAGCAGGCGTCCCCCGGCGGAGGTGAAGCGGGGTTTGTCGCCCAGATCGGGCCGCTCCGCGGGATGCCCCTGTACGGTGATCGGTGCGTGCCCGAGGAGCGCGGTCCCCGCGTTTCCGTCACGTTCGATCGAACGGCCGGCCGGCGTGAACCAGCGCGCGGTCGTGAGCCGCAGTACGTTGCCGCCGGGGAGTTCGAAGAGCGACTGGACGGATCCCTTCCCGTACGTCGCGGCACCGATCAGCAGGGCGCGATCGTGGTCCTGGAGTGCTCCCGCCACGATTTCCGCGGCCGACGCGCTGATCCCCTCGACCAGGACGACCACAGGCAGCTCCGGATAGACGTGTTCTCGCATGGCGACGAAGGCCTCGGGCTCCGCCGACCGGCTGCGGATCTCGACGATCGGCTTGCCCCGGTCGAGGAAGAGATCCGTGAGCGCCACACCTTCGGTGAGCAGGCCGCCCCGGTTGCTGCGCAGATCCAGGATGAGCGAGGTCATGCCTTCGGCCGCCAGCGAATCGATGGCTGCGCGGACCTCCCGGGTAGTGGTGCGGTTGAAGATGAGGAGCGGTATGTACCCGACCCCACCCTCGAGCATGGCGGCGAACGGAACCGACGGCACGTGAATCAGGGCGCGCGTGACCTCGAACGTGATGACGCGTTCGACGCCGGGGCGCCTCACCCCGATCCGCACACTCGTCCCCGGCCTTCCCCTGAGCAGCTCCACGGCCTGGTCATGCACCCACCCCTCGACCGACTCGCCATCCACCTCCACGATCCGGTCGCCGGGCCTCATCCCGGCCCTCGCGGCAGGCGTCTCCGGGATCGGGGCGGAGACCGTGATGAATCCGTCCAGGTTGATGACTTCGATGCCGACCCCCGCATAGTCGCCCTGCGTGCGAATCCGCTCCTCCTCCCAGGCCGTGGCGGGCAGGAACCGCGAGTTGGGATCCTCGAGCTGGCCAACCAGACCATTGATGGCAAGCTCGTAGAGTTCGTCGACATCCACCTCCTCGACGAAATCGTTCTCGATGTGCCGGATGACTTCGTCGAGGACGCGCGCATGGAAGTACATGTTGCTGCCCGAGCCGATGTCGCTCTGGAGGAACCATCCGCCGCAAACGACCGCGACAATGAAGACCAGTCCCGGCAGCCGTGCCGACCTCGCCTTTTTCATCGTCCTCCTTCGCGTCGTCCTCTGATGCAACTAGCCCCCAACAATGCCGGAGGTCTCCGGGAATCTCGAAACGACTTCGCCGCGGATCAGGTTTTCGACCTCATCGGGACTGCCGCACGCGGGCACCAGCACCGCGTTGCCGTGGGTCGCTGACAGTTCAACATACCCCTGTCGCACCCGGTGGTGAAAGTCGGCAGCCGCCGACTCGAACCGGTCGTCGCCCTTCCCCTGGCGCCTCTGGCGGCCCATCCCTTCCTCGACCGGCAGGTCGAGCACGACGTACAGGTCGGGCACGAGACCTCCGGTCGCATAGGCGTTCAGCGGGGCGATGCGCTCCACGTCGATCTCCCGTCCGTAGCCCTGGTAGGCGAAGGTACTCATGTCGAAACGGTCGGACACCACCCACCGGCCGCCGGCCAGCGCGGGCTCCACCACGGTTCGGACGAAGGCCGACCGAGCGGCCAGAATCAGCAGCAGTTCGGTCTCCGGGAGCACCTGATGGTCGCTGGCGTGGAGGACAATCTCGCGAATCCGCTCGCCCACGCTCGTCCCGCCCGGTTCGCGCGTGCCGACCACCTCCCGGCCGGAAGCGCGCAGGAATGCGCGCAGCCGTCCGGCCTGGGTCGTCTTGCCGGTCCCCTCGGCTCCCTCGACGACGATGAAGCGCCCGCGCGGCACCTGCGAGGCCCGTCCCCTCAGGAGGTCAGGATGATCGGGGACGAGGAGCCGGCGCGCATTCCCTGCTGAATGGCCGCATCCGCCCTGTGCATGATCCTGTCGAAGTTCGACTGCGCCGCGACCAGGCTCTGGTACACGGACAGCGCCTGCAGCTCCCCCAGAGCGGCCTCGTAGTTCTCCATGTCGCCGGATGCGGGCTGTTCGCCGCGCTGCAACGCCGTCTGCAGCGAACCCTCGATCTCTACCAGCCGGTTGCGCAACCGCGTCATCTCCCGGTCATCGTCAGCACACTCCTTCGCCCTGGCCAGCGTGCGGTACTCCGGGGTCCCGCCGAGAGCGCGTCCGAGCGACTCCGCCAGTTCCTCGATCCTGGACATCTCCTAGCCTCCTTGAGCTCGTGCAATAACATAGCGGGGTCGCCGGCCGAGATCCTCGTGAACGCCCACTTCGCAGAGGCCCGCACATTCGCGCAGCAGTCCCGCGACCACTTCCGTCTGTGAGCTGCCTACCTCCATACCCGCCCAGCCTCCCGGGCGAAGAATCCCTCCCAACCCCGCGATCACTCCGCGAATCACCCCGAGGCCGCCGTCCGGGGCCACCATGGCCGTCGACGGCTCCCATTCCCTCACCTCGGGCTTCGCGCTCCGCCACTCCTCGTCCGCAAGGTACGGCGGGTTGGCGAGCACCAGGTCGAAGGTCATCCCGGCAACGGGCTCCAGCAGGGTCCCGGCACGAAAGTCGATCTCCGTCCGCCCGCACCGCCGTGCGTTGCGCCGGGCGACCCGCAGCGCGTCCGCGGAGATGTCGGTGGCAACCACCGCGCGGGCGATTCCCTCGGCGGCCAGCGCGATCGCGATGCAGCCCGAGCCCGTCCCCAGGTCGAGCGCCGCGTCGAATACCCGGTCCGGACCCGCCATACTCCGCAACATGTCCAGCAGGTATTCGGTCTCGGGGCGCGGGATGGCGACCGCCGGGCCGACCTCGAGCTCCAGGTCACGGAACGGGGCCGAGCCGAGTACGTACTGGAGCGGCTCGCGCGCGCCGCGTCGTCGCAGCAACGGCCTGTAGCGCTCCAGCTCGCCGCCGGTGAGCGGACGGTCGAAGTGAAGGTAGAGGTGGAGCCGGTCCATCCGCAGAACGTGCGCCAGCAGGTATTCGGCGTTCAGGCGGCCGTTATCGACTCCGCGTTCCTCCAGGTAGAGGGCGCTGACGCGGATGATGTCCAGCACCCGCCAGGTGCGCGGTGGCGCGGCCGCGGGCGTGCTCAACCGGCCATCTCTCCCGCGAGCCGCTCTTCGTCGTGTGCGAGCCGAAGCGCCGTCACGAGCTCTTCGAGGTCGCCGTCGAGGATGTCGCCGAGGCGGTACAGGCTCAGGCCGATACGGTGATCGGTGACCCGGTTCTGCGGGAAATTGTAGGTACGGATCTTCGCCGAGCGGTCGCCGGATCCGATCTGCGATCTCCGCACGGCGGCGCGCTCCGCTTCGCGGGCGGCGATCTTGCGGTCCAGCAGGCGGGAACGCAACACCTTCATCGCCTTGGCCTTGTTCTTGTGCTGCGACTTCTCGTCCTGGCAGGTGACCACCAGTTCGGTGGGAAGGTGCGTGATGCGCACCGCCGAATCGGTCGTGTTGACCGACTGGCCCCCGGGGCCCGACGACCGAAAAACGTCGATGCGCAGCTCGGCGGAGTCGATCTCGATGTCCACTTTCTCGGCCTCGGGAAGCACCGCCACCGACGCCGCCGACGTGTGGATCCGCCCCTGGCTCTCGGTCTCGGGGACCCGCTGGACGCGGTGCACCCCGGACTCGTAGCGGAGGCGCCCATACGCCCCCCGCCCCCGCACGGTGAATACCGCCTCCCTGATCGACCCGGGGATCCCCTCCGAGAGGCCGAGCAGCTCCACCGTCCATCCGCACCGCTCGGCAAGCCTGCGGTACATGCGCATGAGGTCCGCCCCGAAGAGCCCGGCCTCGTCCCCACCCGTGCCCGCCCGGATCTCCACCACGGCCGGACGGTCCTCCATCGGGTCCGGCGGTACGAGCGCTGCCCGAAGCCTGGCCGCCGCCTCCTCCAGGCGACCTTCCAGCGCGGCGATCTCCTCGCCGGCGAGCACGCGCATCTCGGGGTCCCCGGACTCGGCGTACACTTCCTTCGCACCCGCCATCTCGGCTTCCAGCGCGGCCAGCTGCCGTCCCGCGCCGACCGCGGTTGCCAGCGCGGCCCGCTCCCGTCCGAGTTCACGCAGCCGGCCCGGGTCGCGGACCACCGCCGGATCCGACAGCTCGCGCTCGATGACTTGAAAGCGCTCTTCCGTGGCGGCGAGGCGTTTCTCGAGGCGCGGCTCGATGGGGAGGCTCCTTGGGGGCGGGTGACAAACGCGAAATATGTCAGAGGGTCGACCGGGGTTCAACGGAAACGTCTGTACGCCGGAGACGCGATCCTGAACGCCGGGGCCATCCGGCAGCCCGCCGAACAGGTCCCCACTGCATTCCGCCGACGATGCATCCGGGCTGGCCGCCCTCGGTGCGACGCGGGGATTATCCACCGGCTAGCGCACGCGGGTTTCGCAGCCCTCCCGGGCCGAGTCGTACGCGGCCTCGACCAGACTCATCAGGGTGATCTGCTCGGCCGGCGGCTCGGCCGCCGCGGTCCCCGCGACGACCCGCACGAACTTGTCGAGGAGGCGCCGGTACCCGTTGGTGAAGAGGTCCTCGCCTCCGCGTGGAATCGGCTGCCGCGGGGTGACTTCGACGGTGCGCCCGCCCACCTGCTGGAAGATCGTGAGGGGCGAGAGCCGCGCGCCCCCCTCGGAACCCACAACCCACAGGCCGTGCCGGTCCGCCGGCGCGTGGAGGCGCCAGCTGGCCGCCATGGAGAGGACGACGCCACCCTCGGTAATGACGTGGAGGTGCGCCTCCTCCTCGACATCGAAGCCGTCGCCGGGGGTCATCGCCGAGACGCGCTCCACCGCGGGATAGCCCAGAACCCACAGCGCCAGATCCAGCGCCGGGACACCGATGTCCATGAGCGCGCCGCCGCCCGATTCGAGGGCACGGCGGCGCCAACCCGTCCTGGGGCGGCGCACGGCCCGGTTCAGCCAGTCGACCCGCACGGCGCTGATCTCGCCCAGGGTCCCGTCGGCGATTGCGGACCGAAGCGCCCGCACATTGGGCTGGTAGCGGTGCGACATCCCCAGCACCATTCCCTTGCCGGTTTCCTCGGAGACACGAAGGAGATGCCGTACACCCCCCGCCGACAGCGCCAGCGGACGCTCGACCAGCACGTGCTTCCCGGCTCTGAGACATTCCGTTGCGAGGTCCTCGTGGACGAAGCTGGGCGCACAGATCACGACCCCGCCGATCTCCGCGTCGGCCACGAGCGCGTCGTCGTCGAGCACTCGCGGGATGCCGAAGCGGCCGGCGATGGTCTTCGCCTTCGCCCGGTCGAGGTCCGCAACCGCGGACAGCTCCACATCCCCGCGCTCGGCCAGGATCGGAAGGTGCATGAGCTGGCCGATCACGCCCGTGCCCACCACGCCGATCCGGACCCTGCGGCCCCCGGCCTCACGCATTGACCAACCTCCCGGTGAGGTCGTAGTCGTCCGCATCGACGATCTCGACATCCACGATGTCACCCGCTGCGACTCCGCTCGCGCCGGTCAGGAAGGTCAGTCCGTCCACCTCCGGCGCCTGCCCCTCTGTCCGCCCGACCGCGTCGTGGCGCGGCTCGCCGGGTGTCATTTCATCCACCAGGACCCTCGCCCGGGTTCCCACCCTCTGCAGATTGGACTCGAGCGACAGGTCGCGCTGATGCTCCATCACCCTGTCGAGCCGCTCCGCCTTCACCTCTTCGGGCACCTGGTCCGGCATGTCCGCGGCGGCAGTCCCCTCCTCGATGGAGTAGGTGAAGGCTCCGACCCGGTCGAAACGTATTTCTTCAAGGAAGTCCATCATGACGCTCAGATCGTCATCGGTCTCGCCGGGGAAACCCACGATGACGGTGGTGCGTAGCGTGAGGTCTTCGATGCTGTCCCGCAGCCAGCGCACGCGCTGCCGCACCGTCTCCTGGCGCTCGGGACGACGCATGCGCGCGAGCACCCGGTCGCTTCCGTGCTGCAGGGGCATGTCCAGGTACGGAATCAGCCGGGGCTGGCTCGCGATGAGGTCGACCAGTGCCGGCGTGATCCCCGACGGATACATGTAGAGGAGCCGGTACCAGTCCACCTCAGTGCCCTCCAGGAGCGCTTCCAGCAGATCCTGCAGAAGGGGCGCCGCCGGGTTCCTCCGCCGCAGGTCCCGGCCGTACCAGGTCGTGTCCTGCGAAACCAGGTTGAGTTCCCGCACCCCCTGCCGCCCCAGCGCCCGCGCTTCGGCGACCAGGGCATCCAGGTCCGCGCTGCGGTGCAGGCCGCGCATGTGCGGGATCGCGCAGAAGGCGCAACGGTGGTCGCACCCCTCGCTCACCTTGAGGAAGGATGTGTGGCGCGTCTCCGTGCTCAGGATGCGCAGCGGCCGCTCCATGTTCGGCACGAAGTCGTCGCCGACGTAGCCGCGGGCCCGCAGCTCCGGCACCAGGCGCCCCATTTCCGCGATCCCCAGGAACAGGTCCACCTCGGGGATCTCCTGCTCCAGATGGTCCCGGTAGCGCTGCACCATGCACCCGACAGCCGCCACGGCGCGCACCTTCCCGCGAGCCTTGAGTTCGCACGCCGCCAGGATCGTGTCGATCGACTGTTCCTTCGCGGCGTCGATGAAGCCGCAGGTGTTGACCACCACCACGTCGGCGTCCTCGACTTCGCTGGTAACCCTCGCTCCGGCGGCCACGAGCGCCGCCATCATGTGCTCTGAGTCGACCGTGTTCTTGTCGCACCCGAGGGTGACGAGCCCCAGGCGGGGCCCGTCCGGCGGCCCGATCGCGAAGGCGCGCGAATCGACGGCCTTCACACCCGGATCGACCCCGGGCCGCACCGGCCCGGCGCTGACCGGAAAGACCGGGAGATCGCGGGTCCGGAGCCTCATTGGAGCGCAGGAGGGGCGCCGGGGCCGCGCAGTCGCATCACGCGCGCGCCCTCGGGAACCTCGAACACGAAGAGTTCCGGGTCGGGCGTGGACGTGAGATCGATGTCACTGAGGGTGAGGGTGCGGACGTTCTCGTTCTGTTCGTGGATCTCGACGCGGCGGATCACGTGGCTGCCGACATCCAGCCAGAGACGTGCCCGGCGGTACGACGCACCCTCTCGGGGCGTGAGAACCACCACGCGGCAGTCCCGGCCCCCAACCGCCTCGATCCCGCCCTCCTCGGCGTCGTATTTTGTGCCGGGGTCTTCCAGGAATTCGCGGAAGAAGTCCTCGCGTCCCGGCGAACCCGCAGCCGGGAAGCGATTCACCTGGTCCCTGTTGTTGCTCGGATAGTAGACCCAGACGTACTCCCCATCCGCGATCACCATGTCGCCCTCCGGGTCGGTGAAGCGCATGGACAGGAGGTTCGGCCGCTGCTGGCAGATCCGCCCCGCGCTCTCGATCGTCCGCCGGAGCAGCCGCACCTCGATCACCTGCTCGAAGTTCGCGCAGATGGCGCGCACCTCGCTGTAGCGGCGGGCCGCCTCGACCAGGGCGGGAGCGGGCTGCTGCGCCGCCAGGACGGACGCGGGCATCGTCCAGGCGAGAGCGGAGGCCAGCAGGACCAGGGCCCGCAAGGCCGGGCGACCCGGGCCGGGTGCGCGTGGCAGTGTCATGCGGGACATATCTCGTCCAATCCGTCCAGGTCGACAAGCACTTCCCGCGGCCGGGAGCCGTCGGGAGGCCCCAGAACGCCTGCGTCGTGAAGCTGATCGACGATCCTCGCCGCGCGGCCGTACCCGATCCTCAACTTTCGCTGTAGGAGCGAGGTCGACCCCGATCCCTGGACGATGCAGGCCTCCGCCGCGTCGCGGAAAAGCTCATCCCACTCGGCCGCGAAGGCCCCGTCCTCCCCGTCCCCGTCCACCCCCACGGCCTGCACCTCCGTGAGGATGTCGGACTCCCCGGCCTGCACGCGAGCCTTGATCGCCTCGAGGGTGTCGGACTCTTCGCGGAACCACTGCATCAGCTTCCCGGTCTCGTCGGTCGAGATGAAGGCACCCTGCATGCGCACCGGCTCGCCGTGCCCGGGAGGGAGGAAGAGCATGTCGCCCTGGCCCAGCAGGGAATCCGCTCCATTCTGGTCGAGGATGGTCCTGGAATCGGTCTTCGAAGCGACCCGGAACGCTATTCTGCATGGGAAGTTGGCCTTGATGAGCCCAGTCACCACATTAACGCTGGGGCGCTGGGTCGCAACCAGCAGGTGGATGCCGATCGCACGCGCCTTCTGGGCCAGCTGCGCCAGTGGCCGTTCGACCTCGGCCTGCACCGTCATCATGAGATCGGCCAGTTCGTCCACGACCACTACGATCCAGGGGAGTGGCCCCTCCGTGTACTTCCAGCTCTCGGGGTCCTCCTCGGGGCCGGCCGGCGCGGGCAGCCTCAGCTCGGCTCCCTGCGCCAGACGCGCGTTGAATTCCTGCAACGACCGCACGCCGTTCGCGCCCAGCAGGGCGTAGCGGCGATCCATCTCCATGCAGGCCCACTTGAGCACGCCCGCGGCCTCCCTCGGGTCGGTGACGACCGGGTGCCGCAGGTGCGGAAGGTCGGCGTAGGCGGACAGCTCCACCATCTTGGGGTCGATCAGCAGCATGCGCAGGCGTTCCGGCCCGTGCCTGTAGACCAGGCTGGTGATGATGGTGTTGAGGCATACCGACTTCCCCGAACCGGTCGCCCCGGCGATGAGCGCGTGCGGCATGCCCGCCAGATCGGCCACGTACGGCCGGCCGGTGAGATCCTTGCCCATCGCCAGCGGCAGGGCGCCGCGCGACTGCACGAATGCACCCGTCTCCAGGATCTCCCGAAGCCGCACCATCTCGGGACGCGGGTTCGGAATCTCGACTCCGACCGCACCCTTGCCCGGGATGGGCGCGACGATCCGGACGCTTCGGGCCCTCATCGCGAGCGCCAGGTCGGCCTCCAGGTTGGCGATCCGGTTGACCTTGACCCCGGCGGCGGGAACGACCTCGTACTGGGTCACCGCGGGTCCCGTGGTCCGTCCGGCGATCTCGCACTCGATGTTGAAGGTCTGCAGCGTGTTGAGCAGCACTCCGGCGAGCTTGTCGAGATCGCGTTCCATCCCGTAACGGTTCGTCAGCCTCGGGGCGGTGAGGAGCTCGATTGGCGGCAGGGGAAAGTCCGCGGGCGGCCGATCCTCCGGCGGCAGCGTTTCTCCCGCCGCCGCATCGTACCCGCGCGCCGTGGCAGGTGCGGCGGTCCCCCCATCGGACCCCGGCTGCCCCACGTCCGCGACGTCCGGCGCGGGATCCGCTTCCGGCACCGCCTCGGCCCCGGGCGGCAGAAACGGATCCTCGCCCGCCCCCGGCTCCGGCCAGCCTGCGGCAACGGCGGATGCCACCCCATCCCCCGGCACGGCTTCCTTGCCCGCACTGATCCCACTCTCCGGCACGGGACGATCGGCCCACCATCCGCGCACCCCCGACCCCGCCTTCCGCATCCCCCGCGCGGCTGCGCGGCCCACCGTCCCGGCCAGCGCCGCCGACGGCTCCAGCGGGTTGAACCGGAACGCGGCGATCGAGGTGACGACCGCGGCGGCCACCACCACCACCCACGCGGCCGCGCCTAGTTCGCGCCACAATGGCTCTCCCAGCACCCTGCCAAGGCGCCCGCTGACCCCGGCGTCACCACCGGCGAGCAGACCCGCGACGGGCAGGATCAGGAGCAGCGACGCCGCCAGGATCCAGAGACACCTGCGTACCGCCGGACCCCACCAGCCCCCGGTCGACGCCGCGGCCGCGAGCAGCCCGAGGGGCACGGCCGCGCGGCCCAGCCCCAGCCAGGTCACCAGCAGAACCTTCAGCCGGCCTCCAACCTCACCCACAGGGTTGCCGGCCGGGAACACCTCGGCGGCCGTACCGAGCCAGCGCAGCGGGAAGAGAGCGGCCCCCACCAGAAGGGCGATGACCGCGATCAGGACGGCGAGGGTGGCGCGCGGATCGACGACCCGGTCGCCCGCCTTGCCCTTCTTCGCGACGCGCTTCTTCGCGGAGCCCTTCGCTGCACGGCCACGCTTCCGGCCGGCCGAGCGCGCGCCCGAACCCCTCCGTCCCGCGAACCTGGCCACGATCACGACCTCCTGTCCTGGAATGCCTCCACGAAGCCCGTGTCGACCTCGCCGGCCCGGAACTCGTCGTCCCGGGTGATGCCGGCCAGATAGTCGATGGTGGTGGAGACTCCTTCGACAACGAACGACTCAAGCGCCTCGCGCCCCCTCACGACCGCCTCCCGGCGGCTGTTCCCCCAAACTACCAGCTTCGCGATCAGCGAATCGTAGAAGGGTGGCACGCGGTAGCCCGAATAGACATGGGTGTCCACGCGCACACCCGGACCCCCGGGCTGGTGGAAGGTGGTGATGAGCCCGGGCGACGGCGCGAAGCCGCGCGCGGGGTCCTCGGCGTTGATCCGGAACTCGATCGCGTGCCCGCGGTGGGGTTGCTCGCCGTTGGGGAAGGAAAGCGGCTCCCCCGCCGCGACCCGGATCTGCTCCTTGACGAGGTCGAGGCCCGTCGTGGCTTCGGTCACCGGGTGCTCGACCTGGATGCGGGTATTCATCTCGATGAAGTAGAATTCGCCGGAGGCGTCGAGGAGGAACTCGACCGTCCCCGCGCCGACGTAGCCGATCGCTTCGGCAGCGCGGACGGCGGCATCGCCCATCCTCCGGCGCAGTTCGGGCGTGAGCGCCGGCGACGGCGACTCCTCCACCAGCTTCTGGTGGCGGCGCTGAATCGAGCAGTCGCGCTCGCCCAGATGAAGGACCCGCCCGTGAGTGTCGCCGAATACCTGGAACTCGACGTGGCGCGGCCGTTCCACGCAGCGCTCCAGGTAGACGCCGCCGTCGCCGAAGGCGGCCTCGGCCTCGGCCCGCGCCGCCGTGAAGTGCCGCAGGAAGGAGCCTTCGTACCCGGCGATTCGCATCCCCTTCCCTCCGCCGCCCGCCGTGGCCTTGATCATGACCGGATACCCGATCTCGCCGGCCAGATTCAGCGCCTCGTCTTCGTCCTCCACCGTCCCGCCCGAGCCGGGGACGACCGGAACGCCTGCCGCGCGCATCGTCTCGCGGGCAACGGCCTTGTCGCCCATGGCACGGATCTGGTCCGGCGTCGGCCCCACGAACGCCAGATCGGAGCTCCGGCAGATCTCCGCGAATTCCGCGTTCTCGGCGAGGAAGCCGTACCCCGGGTGCACGGCCTCCGCCCCCGTGATCTCGGCGGCGGCGATGATCCGCGGCACCTTCAGGTACGACTGCGCGGCACGGGGCGGCCCGATGCACACGGCTTCGTCCGCAAAGCGCACGTGGAGCGCTTCCTGGTCCGCCTCCGAGTAGACCGCGACCGTCGCAATGTCGAGTTCGCGGCACGCCCGCACGATGCGCAGCGCGATCTCGCCCCGGTTCGCGATCAGGAGCTTCCTGAACATCGGCCCGGCAGCCCGATCAGGCCGGGTCGACGCGGAACAGAAGCTGTCCGTAGTCCACCGGTTCCGCGTTGTCGGCGCAGATCTCCACGATTCGCCCGGACACCTCGCACTCGAGCTCGTTCATCAGCTTCATGGCCTCGATGACGCACAGCACGTCGCCGGCAGCCACCGCGGCGCCCATCTCGACGTAGGGCGGGGCCTCCGGCGACGGCGCGCGGTAGAAGGTCCCGACCATCGGCGAGGTGACGTCGACCAGGTTCGCGGAAGGCATCTCCGCCGAGGCCGGCCCGGCCGCGGCCTCCACCCGTGCGGCCGGATCCGCCGCATCCTCGGCCGGCGGCGGCGGGGCCGCTGCCGGGAGGGCCGATGGCACCGGGACGGCGACGCCCGCTCCAATGCCCTTCGGCGACTTCGCCAACCGGATGCGGGTTCCCTCCCGGTCGATCTCCAGCCGGTCGAGAGACGACTCGTCCAGGAGGCGTACCAGCGCTTCGAGAAACTCGAGGTCGATCATCCGCTTACCCTTGTCAGGTACTTGTCTTCACGCCGGTCGATCTTCAGTACGTCGCCGACCTCGACGAAGAGGGGGACCTGCACCACGGCGCCCGTCTCCAGGGTGGCGGGCTTGGTGGCGCCCTGGGCGGTGTCGCCCCTGAATCCCGGATCGGTGTCGCTCACGGCGAGCTCCACGAAGTCCGGGAGTTCCACGCTGAGAACGTTGCCGTCGTGCACAAGTCCATGGCACTCCATGTTCTCCTTCAGGTACTTCAGCTGGCTCTTGCCCAGCATCTCCCTGCTGATGGGAATCATGTCCCAGGTCTCCTGGTCCATGAAGTGGAACAGTTGCCCGTCGGTGTACGAGTAGCTCACGGGGCGGCGCTCCAGCCGCACGCTGTTGACGCGCTCGCCGGCCCGGAACGTCCTGTCCACCACGGCGCCCGTAAGCACGTTCTTGAGCTTGGTGCGCACGAAGGCGCCGCCCTTGCCGGGCTTCACGTGCTGGAAGTAGGTGATCGTCCAGAGCGCGGTGTCGATCTCCAGCACCATGCCGTTGCGAAAATCTGCGGTCGTTGCCATGAAAGTCGGGTATCGGGGTCCTGTCGTTGGGTTCTAGCCGCGGCCCGGCGGGGTCTCCCCCGGATCCGCGCCGCGCTGCCGGCGGAGGTGGTTGACGAGACAGTGAAGCGCCGCAAGGTAGCTGTCCACTCCGAAGCCTGCGACCACCCCCACCGCCGCCGGGGTGAGGTACGAGTGGCGCCGGAAGCGCTCCCTGCTCGCCGGGTTGCTCAGGTGCACCTCGACGAAGGGTTTGGCGGTGGCCAGCAGGCCGTCCAGAAGCGCAACCGAGGTGTGCCCCAGCCCCGCGGGATTGACCACCACCCCCTCAACCCGCCCCCGCACCTCGGCGAGGAAGTCGAGTATCGCACCCTGGCTGTTCGATTGGAAGGGCTCGACCACGGCGCCGAGCTCGTCCGCCAGGCCGGCCAGCGCGTGGTTGACGTCGTCCAGCGTCGCGGTGCCGTACACGTCCGGCTCCCGGACTCCGAGCAGGTTCAGATTGGGGCCGTGAACGACGGCAATCCTCACGGGCGATCCTTTCGCGCGACTTGAAGCTTCCCGGTCTCACGGATCTCGCGGTACCAGCGCGCGGACCCCACGGTGCCAGCCCGCGCCGCCGTGCCAGCCCGCGCACAAAGGTAGATTTCATGGCCCGAGGGTGTCAACGGACACCGGTCCTCCATCACCGGTCCTCCATCCGCCGGCGCGGGGGCGGGCACCAATGCCCCGCTCCCCGGTCATTGCGGCGGGTATCCCGTCCACGGCTGTGAATTGTTAGCTTCCCTTTCCCTGCAAGGAGGTGAAGTCTGACATGATGCAGCAACTGAGGAACAGCACGAAATGGATCATGATCCTGGTCGCCCTGGCTTTTGTGGGGCTCATGGTCTTCGAATGGGGGATGGACATCTCCGGCCGCTCTGCCGGGTCCCTCGGAGAGATCGGCCGCGTCAACGGCACGCCCGTTCTTAACGAGCAGTACCAGGCGACGTACCGCAACATCTACGAGCAGAGGGCGTCCCTTCAGGAAGACCCCATCACGAACGCGCAGAACTCGCAGATCGAAGACGAAGCGTGGGACGAGGTCGTGAACGCCATTCTGATCGACCAGGAGCTCGAACGCCGCGGCATCCGCGTCACCGACGAGGAGATCCGAAGCGCGGCCCTCTTCAGCCCGCCGCCGAACCTCATGCAAGACCCGGCCTTCCAGACCGACGGCCAGTTCGACCTCACCCGGTACCAGGAGTGGGTTGCCAACGCCGGACCCCAGTGGCTGCTGCAATTGGAGGTCATCTACCGGGACGTCATCCCGCGCGGCAAGCTGGCCCGCCAGATCGGTTCAGGCATCCACATGTCGGACAGCGAATTGTGGGACCAGTACAGGCAGGAAAACGAAACGGCCAGCGTGAGCTATGTCACCTTCGAACCCCTGACCCGCGTCTCCGACGACCAGTTCGAGATCACACCGGGAGAGATCTCCGAGTACTATCGGGAAAACCGCGAATCCTTCTTCATGGCCGCCAGCGCGAGGGTGGTATCGGTGGCGATGACCAAGGCGCCCACCGCGGCCGACACCACCGCCGTTCTGACCAGGGCCGGGGAACTGAGGCAGGCGATCCTTGACGGAGAGGATTTCGCCGAGGTCGCGATGCGCGAGTCGGCCGGGCCCACCGCCGCCGAGGGGGGGGATCTGGGTGTGGTCGGCAAGGGAGCAATGGTGCCCAGCCTGGACTCGGTCGTCTTCAGCGCCCGCCCGGGTCGTCTGTCCGAGCCGATTGCGACGTCATTCGGCGTTCATCTCCTCGAGGTGACGGAACGATGGAGCCAGGACTCCGCCAGCGTGCGCCACATCGTGCTCGACATCGTGCGCACCGAAGATTCCGAGTTTGCACTGTTCGCCATGGCGGACTCCCTTGAGGAACTCGCGGCGTCCATGTCGCTTGCCGAAGCGGCCACCATACTCGGGCTCGAAGCCGATACGCTGGATCTGCTTGAGACACGGCCCTTCGCCCCTCGCGCCGGCGATGTCGCGGAGGGCGGCGAGTGGATCTTCGACCCGGAAACCTCGCTGGGAGAAGTGAGCCCCGTGTTCGAGAACCGGCTGGCGTTCTATTCGCTCGAACTGGTGTCGGTGGATCCGGCACGCTACCAGACCGAAGCCGAGGCGCGGTCGGCAATCCGGGGATACATCGGTGTCGACAAGCGGATAGCGGTAGCGGCGGAGGAGGCGCGCGAGCTGGTCGACGAGGTGCGGGCGGGCCGCTCGCTCTCGGAGGTGGCACCGGAGTTCGCGGTGGAGCTCCGTGATGCCGGCCCCTTCACGCGGGAGGAGTTCGTCCCCGGGCTCGGCCGCTTCAACGCGGCGGTGGGTGCATCGTTCGGGCTCGAGGTCGGCGAGGTGTCGGACGTGGTCGAAGCGAACCAGAACGTCTTCGTGGTCGAACGTACGGCTTCGCAACCGGCGGACAGCATCGCCTGGATGGAGCAACTGGATCTGCAGCGCCAGCAACAACTCCTCATCCTCCGACAGGCCCGGCTCAACCTGTGGATCGAAGCCCTGCGCCAGTCGGCCAGCATCGTCGACCGCCGCGAACAGGTGCTGGCGCCGGCGGACGAGCAGGAAGTGGCGGGCGTGTTCCCGTAGGAGTCAGCCCGTCGTCAGCCGCCGGGGCGCACCCTCTTCCTGTGCTTCGGGTTCGCTGGGCAGCGGCTTCTCCTGGGGGGGCGCGGCGATTTCCTTGTCGACGCGTACCGAAGACTCGACTTCGCGGATCGACGACTTGAACTCTCTGATTCCCTTGCCGAGAGAGGTGCCGATCTCGGGGAGCCGTTTCGCCCCGAAAAGAAGCAACAGGGCCAGCAGCACCAGGATCATCTCCATCGGGCCAAGATTGAATGGCATTGTCGTCTTACCTCCGTGTGCCCCGAAACTGCGGCGGGACCCTCCCGTGACCGAAGGCACCCCCCGGATGTGTAGGGACAAGCTAACGCAAACCGGCGCCGAGGCGAAAGTAAGGGGGCGGAGACCGCGATCGGGGCGGCGGGCACGCCACCTCCAGACCGCGCCCCGGGGCGCCCGGGCGGGGCGCCGGGCGGGACGGCTACAACCAGGAGCGCAGGATTACCGCGACTATGATTATGCCGACCAGCGTCAGGACGTTGAGAACGAACGAGATCGGGCCCAGGGTGAGGGTCACCGCGACCAGGTCCACATAGAACGGACCGATCATCGAGGACACCGAGCTGGTCAGGAAAGAGCGGGCCGCGCTCTCGGGCAGGAAGTTCTCGGCGAGCTTCGTCAGGAGCCCTCCGAGGAACATCCCGACCGCGAGCGCGGCGATTCCCCGCGCGATTCCGCGTTTCTTCAATGGTTGCATGCCGTCTACCTCGACCGATTCATGACATGGAGCACCGCGTCGCGCAGTGCATCGAGCGCCGGCCCCGGCGTCAGTGCGCGGATCGCGGCCTCCGCCGAATTCGCGTACTCCATCGCCTTGTGGCGGGCGTACTGCAGCCCGCCGTTCCGCGTCACGAGTTCGATTGCGCTTTCGACCTCGTCGTCGCCCGGTTCCACGAGAGTAAAGAGGTGCCGGATCTGATCGGCCTCCGCCGGTGACATTTCGCGCAATGCGCCCACCAGGGGAAGCGTGACCTTTCTACCCCGCAGGTCGAGCCCCGCCGGTTTTCCGGTCACGCTTTCGGTCCCCTCGTAGTCGAGCATGTCGTCGGTAATCTGGAAGGCCATCCCGAGCGCATGCCCGTAGCGCCTCAGCGGGAGACGGTGCGCAGGGCTCCCCGCCAGGGCGCCCAGCTCGCAGGCGGCCGACATGAGCGAGGCCGTCTTGGCGTCGATGAGCCGGAAGTACTCGGCTTCGGAGTAGGTGACGTCGTCGTACGCGAGGAGCTGGCGCATCTCTCCCACGCTCATGCGGTTCGCCGCCGACGCCAGCACCCGGACCGCTTCGAGGTCGCCCAGCCGGGCCAGCTCCGTCACGGCGCGGCTGTACAGGTAGTCGCCCATGATGATGGCAATCTGATGCGACCAGACGGAGTTGACCGTCGGCATGCCGCGCCGGAGCACCGAGTGGTCGACCGCGTCGTCATGGACAAGGGTCGCGATGTGCACCAGCTCCACCACGGCGGCCAGCGTCAGCGCGGAGGGCGGCGACTTCCGCTCGATGTCGCTGGCAAGAAGCACGAGCGTCGGCCGGAACAGCTTCCCGGGGACCTTCATGAGGTAGTCGTTCACCTCGTTGACCATGGAAAAGTCGGCGACCGCGATGCGGCCGAGCTCTTCCATCACCCGCTCCAGGCGGTCCCGCACCGGAGCCCGGATCGCGCGTAGCCCGACCGGAGTCCCATAGGCGGCTGTCGTGTGGTTCGTCATCGGCCGTATGTCGGGCCCTGGGGCGCGACGCGCCACCCCGAAACCCTTTCCGCGACATCCCCTCGCGGAGTCTGGAGGAACGTGGACGCGGCGGGTGCAGGGCAAAGGCCACGGCCACCGCGGAGCAACATAGAAAGGTAGCGACTGCGCGCCGCGATAACACGCTCAGCCGCCCGCGGCGGCAATCCAGGCGTCCACCCTGCGGCGCAGAAGCCGCTCGTCCGACCAGTCACGAATGCGCATCGCCCGCACGGCAGCCGGGGACGCGAGTGCGTCGGGAGCCAGGCCGACGACCTCGGTCCCGGCCACCGTGCCTCCCAGCCGGGACGCCTCTCGCTCGATCCTGGTGAACACCTCGACCGGATCGGTCGCCGACGGGTCCTCGAGGTTCATCGAGATCTGCGTGCGGCCCTGCCCGCGCAGGCGGAAGGCGAGCGCCCTGAGCCCCCGGAAACCGCCCGCCGTTTCGCGGATGCCCGCCGCGATGCCCCGCGCCGCCTCGCGGGACAGTCCCTCCACGTCGACGTTCCAGGCGAGCAAAACCGCGCGTGCCCCCACGCACACCGCACCCGCCGACGGGTGCGCAAAGCGGTGGATGGGGGAGGCGCCCGCATCCCTGCCGGGAAGATCGGCCGCGCCACCGTGGCCGCGCCGCTCCCGCAGCGCCTCGAAGCCGCCCCGGCGCACGCTGGCCAGGGTGCGCCCGGGCGGCTTCGAGGCCTGGGCGTAGAAGTACACCGGGAGGCCCAGTGCAGCGATCCGTGCGCCGACACGGCGCGCGGATCGCACCGCGTCGTCCATCCCCTGCCCCTGCAGCGGCACAAAGGGAAGAACATCCAGCGCCCCGACCCGGGGGTGCACGCCGCTGTGCTTTCGCAGGTCGATACGCTCCAGAGCGAGCCGCGCCGCGGCCACCGCTCCGTCCTCCACCGCACCCGGCGGCCCGATAACCGTGACCACCGACCGGTGGTGGTCCGGATCCATCGTGGTGTGGAGAACGTCGCACCCGGAACGCTCGAACGCGCCGCGGACGGCCTCCACGAAGCCCGGATCCCTGCCTTCGCTGAAGTTGGGGACCGTTTCCAGGACCGGGATCATGCCCAGCGGCAGCCCCTGTACAACAGGCGGCCCGGGATCACTGGGCCGAGATCAACCACCGGCGGGACTCATCCTGGGATTCCCCGCCTGCGTCTGATAGGCCCAGTCGAAGATGACCAGCTCCCTCCGGTCCTGATCGAATCCCATGATGCTCGGCCGGATCGATCCGAAACGGACCTCGCCGTCGTCACCGGCTACTCGAAACATATAGGTGTAGCCGGGGAGGAGCTCCAGCCGACTCGACGAATACCCGCTCGTCGGCGCCAGCTCCCACGAAACGCAATCCTCGTCGGCAGCCGGCCCGCATTTCAGGCTCGTGGTCCAGCGGACCTCCGGGTAGATCCGCACCCCCGAAGCGGGCACGATCCAGACCCCGTCCCTGTCCGATTCGATCCGGAAGTGCCGGTCACGCCGGTCCCCCTCCATCACTGCTTCGAGGTCCTCGGCCTCCCGAAAGCGGAAACCGGACCGCTCGGGGTAGTCCCCGTGCGAATAGATGACCTCGCCCGTGTAGTCGGGTCTCGGGGTGCAGGTCACCACCCCGCTCGCGTCGCTCTCGTGGCCCTGGTCGTCCACCGAGGTCACGTAGTAGGTGTAGGTCAGGCCGTTCTCGGCCAGAAGGTCGATGAAACCTGGAGAGTCCGTCTCCCCAAGAAAAAGATCGCCGTCCGCGTCCGCGAGATAGACGCGGTACGCCGCGAAGTCCGCCTCTCCCGACGCCGAGTGATCCCAGTGCACGTACGCGGAGTTGTCCAGGGCCACGGACGTCACCTCCTCCGGAACGGCCGGAGGAACCGGGTCCGGAACGTGCACCTCGACGGAATACGGGCTGGCCGTCTCCAGTCCCGATTCCTCGTCGAATGCCGAAACGTAGTATTCGTACGTTACCTGCGGCAGCACGTTCACGTCGCGGTAGACACAACCCCCGTCGATGCAGCTGGTCACCTCGGCGATGAAGAAATACTCGGGATCGCTGGCCCTCTTCCCGTAGACGAGAAACGTCTCGCCGTTCCAGCCTGCGCCGGTACGCCAGTGGATGTCGACCCCCTCGGCGTAGTAGTAGGCGTCGAGGTCCCTCGGGGCGGCGGGCTCGTCCACCACCACCAGCAACTCGCTGTCACAACCGGCAACGGCCAGGGCCGCCAACACCACCAGCGCCGATAGTCTGATTCGAAATCGCATTCTGCTTCTCTCGCTTCCGGTAGTCCTCGTACGGGTCCCGGCCGGACTCTGCCGCGCCGACCCGCAATTGCATGGATGCACGAGGCGTACCACGGCACTATGCTGTTGCGGCACCGGCATTTATCGTTGCCGGAGGGCCGGCGGGATGTCCCACCCCGGGGACGCGGCTGAAGACATCCCGGTACACCCGGGCGCCCGGGGGGGGTCGGGGCCCGGACACTCCGCGGCCGGTGTGCGCCGTTCAGCGGTCAACGCCGCCATGTGGCTCGCGGTGCCGTGCGGGTCAGCGGCGCTGGCGGTCGAGCGCGGTCCGCTGCTCGTAGTCGAAGTGGAGATCGCGGTTGTCCGACAGGGCGACCTCGAACACGAAGCTCCAGTTGCCGGTGGGCGTCTGCCGGAAGGAGAAGTTCGCGTCCCAGCGGTGCAGGTCGCGCTCGAGGCTGATGGTGTGGTCGTTGAAGACCCCGGCCTGCACATCGTACGAGCTGCGCCAGCGAACGGACCACTTCTCGGTCGGGTCGAAGGCAAGCGAGGTCTGCAGCATCTGGCTGCCGCCGAAGTCCACGCCCCGGTTGCGCGAGAGCGAATACGAAATGGACGCGTTCCAGTCCCCCACTCCGCCCCGCCGCCGGCTCTGCTGAGCGCGGCCGGGAGAGCGCCCACGCCCCGGAACGACGGTGGCCTCACCCATGTCCTCGGTCTCGAAACCGGTGGGATCGGCGTAGGGATCCTCGTCCGGTCCGATGTCCGCCTCCTCCTGCTGAAACCCGGGCCCCGGCTGCGCTCCCGGCTCGGCTTCGGTCGCCTCCGCGGCGTCCGTGCCGGCCTCGCCCCCGGCCGCGGCCGAATCCGCGGCCTCCCCGCCCCGCCCGCGTCCCAGCCCACCCAGCCAAGTCATCAGGCCCGACCGGTTGTTGAGGCTGAAGGACAGATTCATGCTCGACACGAACGGCGAGAACCTGCGCTGTCCCCCCATCGCCGTCACCTCGGAATCGTCAAAGATGTCGGTGTCGATCGATACGTTCAGACCCCTCAGCAGGTCCGAACTGAACTGGTTCTGAATCGTCAGGTTGTCGGCGAAGCCCCGCGTGTAGTGGCCCAGCTCGCCGGCCTGCTCGAAGTCGTAGGTGACGGCGCTGGTGCGCCACGCCAGGACCATGACCTTGCGCGACTGCGGCAACCGGCGCGGTCCCGCTTCGCGATCGGCTGGCCCCTGCTCGGCCGCCGAGTCGGTTGGCGCGTCCCCCACTCTGGCCTCGATGGTCTGGTTCAGCCCGATCCTCAGCTCGTTGCGAGGCTGCGCGCCCCGCGGTCCGAAGAGGGATGCCTGGATGTCGGTCGGCTCCGTCCTGGGGGTAAAGGCGTAATCGAAGCTGGGCGAAACCTTGTGGCGAACGCTCCCGCCGCGATAGAACCCGTAGATGTCCGACTTGAGCTGCGCCCCGATGGCCACGCGCGTGGGTGCCGCGACGAAACCGTCGCCAACGGAAAGCGTGTCCGAATTGACGGACCTCCCCGACAGCGACACGTGGGGCGTGATGGTCGTGGACCCGACGAGAGTGCGCTGGTAGTTGATCGTCGTGGACCAGGTCAGTTCGTCGGCGTTGAACGACCCCCCTTCGAGCAACGCACCCGGAAAGAAGGCGGGGCGCTGCAGGTCCGCCACGCTTCCAATCCCGGCCATCGCGGTCGTCGAAGCCGGATCGAAGTAGCCGGCCGGGACGTCTAGCGTCGAGTTGCGCCCGTAGTTCACGTTCTGGGAGATCGACAGCGCCCCGGCCGACACCGTGCCCGAGACGGTGCCGCGCCAGTTCTCGGTGTCGGCCAATCCGAAGCTGAAGGGGTTTTCGGCCAGGTCCTGGGCTGGCAGGTCGCGGATGGACCTGGAGCCTCGGGCGGACGCGGAAACCGTCAAGTTGTTGTAGAAGCGGGCACGGTTCGGCGGGGCCCGGAAGAGTTGAATCGTGGAAAGCGACAGGCTGAGTGTGGGCAGCGTCATCTCCACCCGGTCGTCCGAGAGGAACTGCCGGCGGTTGCCGCCGAGCGAGAGCTGTCCCCAATCGAAGCGCCGGTCGAATCCCCCGTCCGAGTCGATCGACTGGGTGACTTCGCGCGGATCGAAGGAGTTCTGCCGCACGAACGAGGAACTCGATGCGTAGCTTGCCCTGACGCTCACCCGGGTGCGCTCGGAGATCTCCCAGCCGTAGTTGGTGTTGAAGGCGAGCTCGGACCCGCCGTTCTCCCGCCAGAACTGGCGGAACTCGGCACGTCCGGTCTGGCCCATTCGCAACCAGCGATACTGGAGGGCGCCGTTGATCCCGGTGTAGTTGCCGGACCACCAGTCGAGCCCGACCTGGGCATCCGCATATTCACTGATCGCCCAGTAGTAGCCGATGTTGGAGACCCGCCGCGAATAGCTGTCCGAAGTGCGCACGATGTCGTTGACGGAAAACCGCACCGGGAGCAGACCCGAGCGGCGCCCCTGCTCCGTGCTCTGCGCCAGGAAGGGAAGCCAGAAGACGGGGACATCACCGAAGTGAAGGAACACGTTCCGGGCGATCAGCATGCCGCTCTGCGAGAGCTTGGCGTTGGTGGCGACGAAGTGGTAGTGGGGCACGCTGTCCGGACAGCTCGTGAACATCAGGTCCTGCCCGTACGACAGGTCCTGGCCCACCCAGGGGAAGTCCCCGTGGACAATCCAGCTCCCCGACAGGGCCCCCATTTCGGTGCGCGCGTCCGTTGCCGTCCCGCGATCCTCGTTCAGGTCGAAGATCAGTCGTTGCGCGACGATCTCGTTCCCGGTCTCGGGCTGGTAGTTGGCCTCGTCGCCGTAGGTCACCAGCCTGCCCGTGTTGTCGTCGAAGATCACCGTGTCGGCGGCGAGCTCGCGCCCGTCCCTGATCAGCACTGCATCGGTGTTGTCGTCGCCGAGGAGTTCCCAGATCCGCATCCGGGGGTCGAAGCGCGCGCCGTTGCTGCGGTACTGGGTGAGGCCGTAGCCGGGCAGCTCCAGCAGCGCGAGCAGCAGCGAGTCCTGGCTCTGGCCGGCCTCGTCGCGCCGTCCGGCGAGGGTGTCGGGACGGAGGCCGGTGGAGTCGCCAACGCCCCGCGTGAGGCGCTCCAGGCGCTCCTGTATGACCTGGCGGAGGGAGTCGCTGACTTCCTGTGCCGCAACGGGTTCAGGGACGGCCGGCAACAGCAGCGCGGCGGCCAGCAGCGCGCCGCGGACGCCCACGCGAGCCGTCCAACCGAACCGGCGAGGTCCGGGCGGGCCGGCAGCGGCCCTCAGTGCGACGCGGGTTTCTTCCACTGCCGAGCAGCCCGTGGACAAAGTCCCCCCGGCATTCGAGCGGCGATGCATCCGCGCTGGATCGCGGTGCTCACGCGTTCGCAATGTCAAGAGAACCTTACGAATTGTCATGTTAACTTCACTTTTCCCGGTTCCACAAGCACCGCTCTGCGTTGCTCCTCCTCGAAATGGCGCTGCCATTCCTCGTCGTCCCGCCTTGCCAACGCGGCGCCTCGCCGCTCTCGGTGCCCGGGCGGATTCATCCACGGACTGCCGGCTACTCTTCATTCTCCGGCCCGGTCGGCGCGGTTCCGCCCGCGGGATCCCCGTGGTTGTAGGGGGTGGGCTCCGGGTCATCGCCGGGTGAATCCGCGGGGACCGAGTCCTCCGGTGCGGCCGCAGCCGCCTCCAGCTCGCGCTCCCTGCGCAAGCGGCCCCGCCACACGAGCACCGAGAGAAGGATGCTGAACTCGTACAAGGCGATCATCGGGACCATCATGATTGCTGTGACTTGAATCGCGTCTCCGGGCGACAGCAGGCATGCCACAATGAGGATGCCTACGATCGAGTGCTTCCGCTTCGTCCTGAGAAACGTCGGGCTCACCAGTCCGAGCGCACTCAGAACAAGGACAACCACCGGCAGTTCGAAGATCACTCCGAAGGCCAGGTGTAGTTGGACGACGAAACGCAGGTAATAGTTGGCCGTCCACCCCGGCTCGAGGATATCGGGCTCGATCGAACTCAGGAATTTCAGGGAGATGGGCAGGGCGACGAAATACGCCAGCGCCACGCCCGCCGCGAAGAGGACCAGCCCCATCCACAGCGTCGGAACGATGGCGCGCCTCTCGTGCTTCTCCAGCGCCGGGGCGAGAAAAACCCAGATCTGGTAGAAGATGACCGGGGAAGCGAGTACGAAGCCGACCGTGACCGCCACCTGCAGGTAGACGTAAATGGCGGACAGGGGCGAAAGGAGCAGGGGCTTGAAGTCCTCGCCCAGGACATCCTCGTGCCGGGCCGGCGCGACCAGCAGCTCGAACAGGTCGAAAAAGTAGATCATGGCCGCCCCGGCCAGCGTGCCCAAAACCAGCGCTCCGAGGCTCCACAGAATCCGCCAGCGCAGCTCCTCGAGGTGGTCCAGGAACGGCATCTCGGCCTTGGGGTTGCTCCGTATCCGCGCCAGCAGCCCGTCACGCAGGCGATCCATCAGTCTCCTTCTCCGCTTCCGCCCTCCTCCAGGGCAAATTCGCGCTGGGCCCTCGCCTGGGCCTCACGCCGCTCTCTGACAATCAGTTCGTCCACAGCTTCCTGAAACTCGTCGATGCGCTGGAAGTTCCGGTACACGGAGGCATAGCGGATGTAGGCGACCCGGTCCAGTGGCTTCAGCTCCTCCATCACGGCCTCGCCGATTCGCGACGACGGGATTTCGACGCCGGCGGACTGCGTGACCCGGTCCTCGATCCGGTCGACGAGAGCCTCGATCTCGGCTGCAGACACCGGACGCTTCGTGCAGGCCGCGGCGATCCCCGCGCGCACCTTGTCCCGCGTGAACACCTCCGCGCTGCCGTCGCGCTTGGCCACCTGCAGCGGGCGCTTCTCGATATGCTCGTAGGTGGTGAAGCGCTCGCCGCAACCCAGGCACTCGCGCCGTCTCCGCACTGCCCGCCCGCCCCTCGCCGAACGGGTGTCCACCACCTTGCTCGAATCACCGTCGCAGCGCGGGCAACGCATCCGGGGGCTCTCACCGCGCCCGGGCGACCGCGGGCGGGGCGATCCTGCTCACCACCCGCGGTGCCGGGTCAGGGAATCTCCGCGAGCTTCTCGCGGGCAAGCTCGGCGACGCCGTGGTCGGGGTAGGACTCCACCACCGTCTCGAGGAGCGCGCGGGCCCGGTCGGTGTCGTCCAGCTCATCGAGGTAGAGCACCGCGGCGCGGTAGAGGGCCTGCGGCGCCTCGTCGGCGTCCGCGTCGAGCTGGGGGATCTGAAGGTAGGTGTCGATCGCTTCCTGGAAGCGCTGTTCGACCGCCAGGAGTTCGCCGAGGTAGAGGTGGGCGGACGGCGTGAGTTCGTGGTCCGGGAACTCCGTCACGAAGCGCTCGAACTGCATGCGCGCGACGGTGAAGCTGCCGTTCTCGAAAGCCCGCACGATCGCCGCGAAGTCGTCGTCCGGATCGCTGGAGGCGACGGGCGCCGGATCCGGAGCCCCGCCTTCGCCCTCCACTACCACCGAGTCCTGCTGGAGCCGGTTCACGGCCCGGCTGAGCGCCTGGACATCGCGGCTCAGCTGGTCCAGCCTTTCGAGGACGATGGTCAGGCTGCTCTGGTTCGCCCCGACGACCTCGCGCGTCAGCATGAGGTCGCGCTCGATGTCGCGGATCGCATTGACCAGGTCGCCGCGGAAGTCGAAGACGAGCTCGGACGCGGCGGCCACCGAGTCCAGCGCCTGGCGGTTGCCCTGCTGAATCGCGGTCGCCAGCGCGTTGATGCGGGCCTGCTGGCGGACGTCCGACTCGCGTATCTCGGCCTGCAGGTCGACGAGGTCGCGCTTGGTCGCGCAGGCCCCTAGGGCCACCGCCAGGACGAAGGCACCGATCCGTCGAAACATGGGACCGGCCGGAGCCCTCCTAGCTTCCGACGATCGAGTCGCCGCCCGCGGTGATCACGAACTCGACTCTCCGGTTGAGCGCCCAGGCCTCCTCGTTGGAACCCTGCATCGCCGGCTGTTCCTCGCCGTAGGAGACCGAACTGAAGCGATCGCCGCTCAGTCCGAAGTTGGTGAGGAACTGGATGACCGACTCCGCGCGTTCATTGCCCAGAGCGATGTTGTATTCGGAGGTGCCCCGTTCGTCCGCGTGGCCCTCCATGCGCAGCCGCACTCCCGGGTTGGCGCGCAGGACCTCCACCTTGGCGCGGAGTGCCGCTTCGGTGGCCGAGGTGATGGTCGACTCGTCGTAGTCGAAGTACACGGTCCCCTCGAGCGTCTGGCGCGCGGCCCGGGCGGCTCGCTGCGCCGCCTGCTCCGCGGCAAGCTGCGCGGCCCGGATACTGTCCTGCCTGGCCCGTTCGGCCGCGATCGAGTCGGCAATCTCCTGCGGTGTCCGGCCAGGCGGCTGCTCGATCGGGGTGGGTGTCTCCTGAACCGGCTGCCCTCTGCCGCAACCAGCGATGAGCAACGACGCCGCGAAGGCGCCAAGAACGAAGCGAGCGTTACACATACCGACTCCCGATCTGGTACAGGTGAGCAATGCGGTACACGGTTCCGAGGCCGCGGGACACTTGTATATAGGCGATCATTCCGGGGGACGCAAGTAACTCGTCGCGCATCCGGTCAGCGGCCTCCACGCGGGAGATTGCCGGGGCTCTGACCGGCCCCGCCGGAATTCCCCAGCCACGGCGACCAGTCGGTGTCTTCGGCGTCCACGTTCGCGACCAGGACACGCTGGCGGCCCGTGGCGGCATCGACGATGAAGATCCCGAGACCGTTCCTTCTTTCGCCCTTGAAAACGAGGTGGCGCCCGTCCGGAGCCCAGCTTGGATCTTCGTTGTTCCCCTCGCGGGTAAGCTGGATCAGGCGGTTGTCGCTCGTGTCCAGGTCGGCGATGAAGATGTGGTAGCGGCCAACAGTCCGGCGGTTCACGATCCCGCCCGCGAAAGCCACCTGGTTGGAGACCGGCGACCAGTCGGGATCGGTAAAGTACCCTCCCTGCCCGTAGCGGTAGGGCGACAGGAGTGTTTGCGTCCCGCCCTCCGAGGGCATCGTGTAGACCTGGGGTGTGGCGGAGCCCAGCCTGAGGGACACGAAGGCCAGTGTGCGTCCATCGCGGGAATAGGCTGGCTGAATGTTCGGCGCGCGGCCGCCGGCGAGCATTCTCAGGCAACAACCGTCCCGGATGTTGTAGCTGACGACACCCTTGCTCCCGCGGTCCGTCAGGGTGAACGAAATCTCGCCGCCGTGTGGGTGGTACGCGGGAGAGTGCTGCTGTCCGCTTCCGCCCGGGCCGATCATGCGCTCGGTGCCCGTGGCCAGTTCGATTTCGTAGATCTTGGGCACACCGGATTTGTAGGATGTGTAGGCGAGGCGCGACCCATCGGGCGACCACGCCGGGGATACCGCGAGGTCGGCATCCCAGGTCAGCCTCCTCCGGTTCGCCCCGTCCGAATCGACGATGTAGATCTCTTTGCTCGCGGGGTCTCCGAGGGCGGGCATCCTGAAGGCGATCTGCGTCGCGGCGATCCCCTGTTCGCCGGTCGCCCACATCACGATCTCGTCGGAGACGCGATGGACGGCCATGCGGAAGCCGGGATCGTCGGGCGCGGGGAGCGGGAAGCGTCCCCGCGCGCGAGCGCTGGCGGTGACGATGTCGTGCAGCTCGACCGCAAGAAACCGGGAACCCGCGACCCGCTCCACCGTGCCGATGACCAGCCAGTCGACACCGTACTGGTCCCAGAACGCGTACTGCACGCCCTGCTGGTCGTTCCAAAGCGCGGGCAGGGAATCGATGATCCGGAAGCGGTCGCTGTAGTCCAGATCCCGGGCCACGATGCCGTGCACGAGCGCCCCGGTTTCGGGGCTGTCCCCGGTGGTGCGGAAGGGGAGGATGGCGAGGGGCGGAATGTACAGGTTCTCGTAGAGCAGGGTGAGTTCCACGCCGGGGATCTGGCCTTCCGGCTCCTGGGCCGCCGAGGGCGGTGGTGTGGCGGCACCCGCCAGCAGGGCAAGGATCCCCGCAATCAGCCCGGGGGCGATCCGCGCGTGGGCGGCGGGCCCGGCAGAGGATCCGGCGGGTGAGGCGAGACTCGCTCCTGTATGCCGTGCGCGCATCAGCCTTCGTCCTCCGTCGCCGGCACCAGGGATCCGCCCCCCTTGGGGCTGACCACCAGCGTGATGGGGAGGACCCCGTAGGGATAGTCTTCCGGGAGCGGCCCAAGGCGGCCCGCCATCCCCGCGCACTCGATCGCAGTGAGCACATCGATGTCGAAGGCGGTGCGGCCGGAGGTACGGACGACGCCGAAGTCGGCGGTGGCCCCGTCCCGCTCGACCACGAACCGAACGGTCGCCTCCAGGTTCTGCGCGGTCCGGCCCTGGGAGGTACGCTGCAGGCAGCGATTCACCTGGACCAGCATTCTGGCGTAGTACTCGGGGTAGTCGGCCTTGAATCCCTCCTGGCGGACCTGCAGGTCGGCGATTCCTTCATCCTCCTCATCCTCCTCGTCCTCCTCGGGCTCGGCGGGGACGGGTATATCCTCCAGGGGCGGGATCTCTTCGGGTTCGGGCTCGGGGGTCTCGGTGGAATCGGGCTCGGGTTCCGGCTCCGGCTCGGGGTCTTCCTCGAGCACGGGCACCTGCTCCTCCTCCACCACCTTGGGCGGCTCCGGTTCCTCGGGGGTCTCGACCACCAGCTCCTCTTCGGGCGCCGGGGGCTCCGGTTCTTCCGGGGGCGGCGCTTCGGGCGGCGGTGTGGAGACGAATTCGAGTGCGACAACCCTGTAGACCTCGCGGTCCGGCTGGAACACCGGGATTACCCAGAACGTCACCGCGAGGGCAACCACGTGGATGATGACCGAGACGGTGAGGGAGCCGGCCCCCAGAGGCCGGCGTCCGAATCCCGGCACCGCGTTGGAGTGATTCGCGGGAGTCATGGGAGGTCGTCCTCCGCGATCACGTAGAACCTCGCCCCCTCGCCGTAGGTGGCTTCCATGATCGAAAAGACGGTGCCCCAGGAGGCGAGGACATCGCCCTTGAACAGCACCGATTCAAGCTCGTTGGCGCGAATCAACTGGCGCAGGGCCGACGGCGCGTCCTCACTCGGCACCGGCAACTCGTCGAAGTAGACCGAATCGCTTGCCGAGACGGCGACGATCAGCACCTTGTCCGTGGCCTCTATGTAGCCCACGTCCCCGCTCGGCAGGTTCACCTCGATGCCCCCCTGCAGCACCGGCGCCGTGATAATGAAGATCACCAGCAGGGTGAAGGCCACGTCCACGAGGCTGGTGACGTTGATCTCGGCGCGGACCTGGTGGGGATTGCGGCCGCGGCGGCGCTGGTTCGGCAGGTTCATACGTGGCCGTCCTTGGCCAGGCTGCCGATGAACTCGCTGGCGAACCCTTCGAACTCACCGAGCACGAGGTTGAGGCGGGACGCAAAGTGATTGTAGGCGATCACCGACGGGATGGCCACGGCGAGCCCGACGACGGTGGTCACGAGCGCCTCGGCCACCCCCGGGGCAACAGCTCCGATGTTGGCGGAGCCCGCCCGTGTGATCCCGATGAAGGTGTTCATCACGCCGATCACCGTCCCCATCAGCCCCAGGAGCGGCGAGACCGAACCGATGACCGCGAGCCAGTTGAGGCCGTGAGCGAGGTCGTCGATCTCCTCCGCCTCGATCTTGTCGATCACCATGCGGAGGGCTTCCAGCTGCGTGAGCGACAGACCCGTCGCCGGGCTGAAGCCGCCCAGCGCGCCCGGGCGCAGGTCGTCGAAGAAGCCCAGCCCCCCCTGGAAGAGGCGGGTGTAGGGGGACGGAGGCAGCTGCTGCACGGCCTGGTAGGCTTCACCGAGGTTGGCCACCGACCCCAGATGCGCGACGAAGCGGTCCCCCTCGGCGCGCACGCGGCGGAAGTGGCGCACCTTGGCGATGATCACCCAGAGCGAGACCACCGAGAAGAGACCCAGCACACCCAGCACGACGTGCGTTGGGGGGCTGGCCCCGACGATCATGTCGAGGATGTCCCGCGACGGGTCCGGCTGCCGGGCGAGGGCGTTCGCGGGCGCCGGGGCGTCCATGAAGGCGGCCAGGACGTGGGTCGGGGCCGAAGTGATCACGCTGCGCCCGCCTTCGCCCTGCACGACGCGATGTGTCGGAAAGTGCGGGTGAGCCCCTCGCGCAGGTTGTGCGCGGGCGCCCACCCCAGCGCCCGAATCCGCGCCGTGTCGAGGGTGTTGCGGCGGACATCGCCGGGACGTTCGTCACGATGCACGCGGCCCCGGTGCACTCCAGCGATCTCTTCCAGGAGGGTGGCCAGCGTGTTGACGCTGGTCGGGTTCTGCGTTCCCACGTTGTAGGCACGAGCGTCCATCCCGGGACGCTTCTCCAGCACCATCTCCGATGCCATCAGGTTGGCACTCGCCACGTCTTCGACGTACACGTAGTCCCTCACCTGTTCGCCATCGCCGTAGATGGTCAGAGGCTTGCCCTCGATCAGGCGGTTGCAAAAGATGGCCACTACCCCGGCTTCTCCGTGCGGATCCTGCCGAGGACCGTAGACGTTGCCGTAGCGCAGCGCCACGTAGTCGAGGCCATGCACTTCACGATAGTAGTTGAGGTAGCTTTCACCAGAGAGCTTGGATACCCCGTAGGGGGACACGGGTTGCTTGGGCGCGTTCTCCGGGGTGGGATACGTCTCCGGCTCGCCGTAGACCACGCCGCCGCTGGAGACGAACACGAAGCGCCGGGTCCCGGATTCACGCGAGGCCTCGAGCACGTTGAGGAGACCCGCGATGTTCACCCTTGCGTCCGCGACGGGATCGGCGACCGACGCGCGAACATCGATCTGGGCCGCGTGGTGGTTGATCAGGTCGAAGCCGACATCCCGGATCAGCCGGGCGGCACGAGGGTCCGCGATGTCCATCTCCACGAACTCGGCACCGGCGGGAACGTTGTCGAGCCGACCCGAAGAGAGGTCGTCCATAACCCACACGCGATCGCCCCGCGAGAGGTGCGCGTCGGCCACGTGGCTCCCGACGAAGCCGGCGCCGCCCGTGACGAGAATCCTGCGCGTATCGCCGGAATCGGTCTTCAGGCCCGTCCCCCTTTTGCTGTGGTCTGCCTCCGCATTGTATATGCTAACGGAAAGTGGCGGCCGGGGTAGCGGAAGGCATATACTGCCTACACGATGGCCAACTACGACACGAGGTGATACCCGACGCCGGAACCGGGTACAGCCCCGGAACGTTGCGCGAAACAGTCACGGGAACAGGGGTAAGCGTCGCAAGATGATCGCTCGCAGCCGCAGCCATCTGGCCGCCATTCTGGAGGGCCAGATCCGGCGCGTTTCCCGGGACGGGACCGGCGATGCCCGGCGGAACGGGGAGGCCGTGCCGGTCAAGACCTACCTGATGGAAGGGCGCGGACCCGTGCCGCCGAAAGCCGGCGACCATCGGGGTCCGTTCGTCACGCTCGCCGAGATGGCCGCGGACCCGGTGCTGCGTGGCATGTACTCGACGCGGGTGCATCCCGCCGACGATCCCGATCTGGCAACGATCGAAATCGCGCAGGACGACGAACGCGCGTTCGTGTACGTGGACTGGGCGGATTCCCGACACTGGCTGCTCCACACGTTCGCAATGAGCAGGCTGGCCGACCGTTTCGTGTCGAATCTGGCCGCGGCCCGGCGTGGTGTGGGGCGTGCGGCCCTTCCCGGCGAGTTCCTGGAGAATGCGGCCGCGCTGGGGTCCACCGTCGCCCTGACCCTTGGCCAGGAACGCCGCGTATTCGAGCCCGGCGCCGGCAGGGGTGCCTCCGATTTCGTGAAGGCGCGCATCTGGGGCACCCGGGCCGGCCGTCTGTTGTCGCTGGTGCGCGTCCCAGGGGCCCTCGAAGAAGGCATCGCGCTTTCGACCATACAGGTGAAGCACCAGCCCGACGCTGGAGACGACAGCGTGTTCTGCCTGGACGACCTGAGATGGGACGGCCGAATCATCACGCGTGGCACCTCCCTCCAGGCCCACCTTGAACTGACAGCCGCCCTTCAGGGGTGCTATGCCCGCCAGGTCCAACGGCTCGAGTCGCTCCACGCCGTACGAATGAACGGACGTGACGGGATTTTGCACGGCAGGTCGCTGACCCTCCACCTGACCCGTCCAATCCGGCACCTGGAGCGCTTCTGCCGCATGGTGTTTTCCTCGGCGAATCCGTTCCTGCTCTGGGGAATGCCGGTGGTGCGGGGCCCCGACAGCGTGAGTGTCGCGGCCGTCGACCTGAACTTTGGCCAGGGACTGGCTTTCGAGTTCACACCGGAGTTCATCAGGCTGTTCCTGCCGAGAGACACCTCCGGCGGAACCGTCGTGCGCTTCTACACGAACCTTCAGCACCACCTGGATCCCCGGGTGCGCCTGCTTGACCAGGACGAGTGTGAGATATTCCAGCTATAGACTCGCGGTCTACAACCTCTTGATCGGGATGTGCCGGGGGTCGCCGGGCCTCCCCCGGACGATTCGGCAGATGGGGTATCGCGACCGCTGGATCGCGGGAACAGCACTTGGGAGCAGCGGAGCGGCGGCAGATCCCGTGCTGGTCCTCGCGTCCACCGAATACCGACATTCTGTATTCGTGCAAGTCTTTTCGGGAAAACGGGTTGATCTTGCTGATCTCGACAGGTACTCGAAGGTCAGCGCCGTGCATCTGCGCGAAGAGACGCCGCTTACCCAGGATCAGACCGAGTTGTACAGCGTGGCGGTCTTCGGACTCGAAGAACACCGCGAGAGCCTGCGCGACGGGATCGCCGAGAGCAGGATCAGACCCACCCTGCTGCTTCGGACCCGCGAGGGGCTCGTCATCGACGCCAACCCGTTCCCGAAGGTGGGGCTGGCCAACGCTTTCCGTCCGGTCCTGGCGCTGGACTGGGACTCGAGTCCGCTGGGCTGGATCCCCTACGATCACGGGTCGCACCCGGCAGAGATCGCCCAGGCGATCATCCCCAGGGTGGTGGCACGTGCGACCGGGGGGAAGCAGCGGCTGGAAATCGCGGAGATCTGCGCTGAGCACCCCGCGTGGAGCGTTTCCACGGCGTCCGCCCGCCGGAAGATGCGCACGCGCGTCACCAGGGTGCTCGCCACCGCCGCCGAGCACGAGTTCAGCGACTTCTTCACAGTGCGGGACGGGGCATTGCGGTTTTCCGAACTGGCCCGCGAGGCGGTGCGGCTACCGGGCTCGCCGACCCTGAAGCGGATGCAGCGGCACCAGGGAGCTCTTCTCAACCGGCTCCGGAACAGCCTCGGGGCGTAAGGTCCATCGCCAGGACGAGGGCATCCTCAGGGGGTTCGGCGTAGTACGAACGGTGCCTGCCGATCTCCCGGAAGCCGAAGCGGCGATACAGTTCCGCCGCCCGGGTGTTGGAGGCCCGCACGGCCAGGTAGACCCAGCTGACATCGCGTTCGCGCAGAATGTCCAGTGCGTGGGCAAGCAGCGCCTCCCCCGCCCCCCGGCCACGCCGCTCGGCGCTCACCGCCAGGTTCGCGAGTTCGGCCCGGTCTCGTATTCACATAACCGGGCCCGCGAGACAAGGGGCAAGCGCGGTAGGACTGGG
>VXLT01000132.1 GCA_009841475.1 Gemmatimonadota bacterium | reverse complement strand
GGGGGATGGTGGGCGTGATGCGGTGAGCGCCGCGGACATGGCGGGGGGACGGGCCAGGGGCGCGGCGGTGGCCGACTTGGACGAGGCCCGCGAGGCGTTGTTGGGCCGGGGAGTCCCGTTCTCCCGGGTGCTGGCGCAGCTGAACTCCCGGCTGGACGGGACCGCCATCGAGTACATCGCCCACTGGGTGACGCCGGTGGCCGAGCCGCGCCGCTACGACACGCGCTTCTTCGCGGCCCGCGTCCCGGCCGGCGCGACCGCCGTCCACGACGAACGCGAGATGACGGGATCCGTATGGCTGACTCCCCGCGCGGCGCTGGAGCGCCACCGCGAGGGCCACCTCCCCATGATCTTCCCCACCATCCGCACCCTGGAGGATCTGTGCGGCTTCGTGACCGTCGGGGACCTCCTCGCCCACTACCGCTACCGCCCGGTCCCGCGGGTGCAGCCCGAGATCGTGCGAACGGCGACGGGGGTGGCGCTACGGGTTGTCAGTGCGGCCAGACGCCTTCGATGACAAGGGCCAAGCCTACCAGGACGACGAGTCCCCAGGAGACCTGCGTTACACGGTCGGACTGGTGGCGGCGAATCCCCCGTATTCCAACGAACAGCATCAGGACCGCAATCAACATTTGTAGTGCCATCAGTACCCTCCCCCTATCGCCTCCAGCACCGTATTCACCACCTGGTTGAACGCCCCGCCCCGGATCCACCTGCACACGATCACCAGGTCGTTCGCCGGGTCGACGTAGATCAGGTTCGAACCCGCGCCGACATGGGTCCACGTGCCGGGCCTGGCATCGTTCAGCGAGAAGTTCATGAAGCCGGTGCCCGTGTTCACCTCGCCCGCGGCCGTCGCCATCGCAAACCAGTCCTGCGACAGGAGCTGCTCCCCGTTCCAGTTGCCCCTGTGCATGGTGAAGAGGCCGAAGCGGGCCTGGTCGTAGGCGCTGAGGATCATCCCGCCGCCCCAGTGCGCGCCGCCGCTAGGAGACTGGATCATGCGTCCGTCGAAGTGGACCCACGAGTTCTCATAGCCGTGCCAGCCCCATGTGGTCGAGGCGCCGATGGGGTCCATGACGTATTCGCGCAGCACTTCCGGCAGCGGGCGGCGCCACACCGCCGTGGCGGCCAGCGCCAGAAGGTTCACGCGCGTGTCGTTGTACTCGTAGACGGTGCCGGGTTCGTTGCGCGGGCGTGTGCCCCAGGTGCTCGCGTCCCGGTCGGGGCGGTCGGCCCACTCGGGCTTGCCCCACAGCGTCCCCTCCCAGTCGCTCGTCTGCCGCAGCAGGTGGTTCCAGGTGATCTTGCGGTTGTGCTCTGAGTCGAAGAGGAGCTTGGCGCGGCGGCCGTTCTCGTCACCGGGCTCGCCGTCGCCGTCGTTGAGCACGATCGGCGGCATGTAGTCGCCTACCAGGTCGTGTACGTCGCCGATCAGGCCGTGGTCGTACGCCAGCCCCACCGATGTCGAGAGGAAGCTCTTCGAGACGCTGAAGGTGTTGTCGGCCTTCCCGGGCTCGCCCCACTCGGCAACGATGTACCCCCGGTAGACGATGAGCCCCGTCTGCGGAGCGCGCACCGTGAAGGGCCCCACCGCGTCGCCGAGCGGCTCCCGCCCGAACGACGAGAGGTGGTTGAAGGCGAGGTCGCGCGGGGATTGGGACTCCCCGGCGATCGCGATGTTGACGGCGCGCTGGATGGCCGCCGCGTCGAGGCCGAGCTGCTCCGGGGTGCGGCGCTCCCAATCCGGGTGGCGGCCCGGGAAGTACGACTGCGCGGTGAGGAGGTGGGGGGTGGTGAGGAGGAGGGCGGCCGCGCAGAGTGCGAGGACCGCGGGCCGCGAAGCGGTTTGGCGTAACATGACGGATCTCCCGGGGCTGGGGTCCTTCCGAGTGACTGGCTTACGTCAAGGTTACGCCAAAGTCGTTCAGTTGGGCGAAAGCCGCCAGTCAAAGTCAAAGCCCACCGTCCACCGATTGGGCGAATCGAACGCCAGCGATGAAATCATTCTTCCGAACCTCGGAGACAGGTCCTCTCCCTGCAAGCTCGCGTCCGATATGGCGTCGAGGAGCAGCGGCGGGGCACCCAAGCCCCAGCCCCCTAGGTGACGAGCGGCGTCACCGACTCTCTGGCTCAGTTCCTCGATCCGATCCGACAACTGATGGCGCTGCTCCTCGGGGATTCTGTTGATCTCCTCGATGAGTTCCTGCATATCCTCCAGCGCTTCCAGCATGTCGGCCCTCCGCGAGAGTTCCGTAATGGCCCGCGAAGAGGCGAACCGCACATCCTCCTCGGAGATCTCATGATCCAGGGTGTAGCGGATCAGGAGTTCGGACGCTGCTCCGGTGACATGCTCACTCAGTTCCCGGCCCCGTTCCTCGCTCAGCGTCCCGGACTCCATCGCCTCGCGGATGCGTTCCTGGATCTCCTCCCCTTCGCGAGAAAGCGACTCCAGGAACTCGTCCACGGCGGCAGCCACCTCATCCGGTGTGTCCAGCGCCGCTCCTTCGGACGCTACCCGCCGCTCACAGTAGATGAGGCCGAACGGCAACGCGCACAACAGGGCGACGCGGCCGGTGATTCGCAGCCAGCGTGGAGCGGGAGCGCGGGTATCGGTTGAAACGATCATTCTGATTCTCCTTTCGAGTGCTTGGGTGCGCCCGGCCCCACTTGCCGCGCTCGCAGGCAGCGGTGGGCGGAAGCCCGGCGGGTTCGATGCGTTGGAGACGACCCGCAGCAGCGCTTGGGCATAGGTCTTCGGACACGACTTCCCCGCGGCCACCGCGAGCTGGTCACAGCACGACTCCCCGGCAACCTGAAGCTGGTGACGGGCCCACCACGCCACCGGGTTCCACCAGAAGACCGCGCAGGCCAGCCATTCCAGCCAGCGCACCAGGTGGTCGCGGCGGCGGACGTGGGCCAGTTCGTGGGCCAGGATGGCGCGGAGCTCTTCGCTGCCGGGGTCAGTCAGGAGGAACGACGGGACCAGCATCCGGACCTTCGTCCCACTCCACCACACCATGGGAGTCACGCGAGCGCTCGTCGTGCTCAGTTCTGGGATACGGGACAGGCCGAGGTCTCGGCCAACCGCCGCCGCCCGGCGTCGCAGCCACGAGGGTGCCGGCCGCAGGGCCCGGTTCAGCGTGCGCCGGAACCGGATCGTTCGTACCACCGTCCACCCCAGCAGCCCCGCAGTGCCCACAAGCCACAGGATCGCGAGACCGGGTTGCAGGAATGCGTCCAATTCTGGCCCTGCAGCAGAGTCGGCGGCGACATCCGCGAACACTGCGCCGGGAGCGCCGACGGCCGACGGGGTGGCCGCCACCATCGGCTCCGCCGGGAGCACGGGGATGGAAATGACTGTCGGCACAAGCAGGGTCACCAGCACCAGCAGCCACAGCGGGTAGGAGACCGCGGGCCGTTCCGCGCGCCAGTGTACCATCCACACCAGGCCCGCAAGAACAACCGAGACCGCCAGCTTGGTGACGCCGATCTGAAGTAGCAGGCCGGTCATATCTCCTCGTCCAGAATGCGGTGCAGATTCTCGATCTCGTCCTGCGACAGCTTGTTGTCGGCGACCAGTCGGGTGATCATCGGCACAAGCGAGCCCTGAGTGAGCCGGTTCGCGAGCGACTCCAGCTGGGCGCTGGCGTAGGCATCGCGGCTGATCGCCGGAGAGAACACGCTGATACCCAGGCTGCGGTCACGGACCACGAAGCCCTTGGCGGCAAGGCGCTGCAGGAGCCGCTGTACGGTGCCGTGCTGCGGCTTGGGCGCGTCCGCGTAGAGCCGGTCGATGATCTGGCGGCCGGTGAGGCGGTCCTTCCTCCAGAGGAGTTCCATGACCGCGAGTTCGGCGTTGGGCAGGGCGGGCATCGTCATGGACTGGTTGTCCTCCGTTTGCAAGAGCAACACGACATTGTGTCGTCATGTTAAGACATGAAGTCGTGTATGTCAAGTCGGAGATCCACGTGGGGTGGTCGTCAACCGGTATGAGGCGCTTCTCAGTCCCGCGTGCGCCCGCTCCCGTTGCGCTCTGCTTAGCCCCCCCGACCGGTTGGCCACCAACGGCCGGGCTAGCGCCCCGTCTCGCTCACCTCACCTCGGCCGGCAGCCTCCGCACTACCACGCTGGCCACGCCAAGGTCATCGAGTTCGATGAACGCAGCCACTCCATCCGGGCCGAAGGCGTCGGGCATCTTCGTTGCGCCGGTCCGGTAGGTGCCAGCGTACTCGCCATCGGCGGTCAGCACGTCGATGGGGCCGTCTTCGAGCACCTCGTCGCCCTGGCGCATGACCCAGATCCGGCCCTCCCAGGTAGTGACGAGCTCCTGGATGACCGGGAGGACCGGGTAGAAGGGGGCCTTTCCGATGGAGATCGACATATTCCCGGCGGAGCCACCACCCGGCAGCGGCCCGCCGCCCACCCCGCTCCAGTAGCGTATACACATCTCCGAGCCCACGAGGCAAGAGGCAATGGGGGATGCCGTGGTGGGGGGGGAAAAAAAAAGGGGGGGGGGGGGGGGGGGGG
>VXLT01000104.1 GCA_009841475.1 Gemmatimonadota bacterium | reverse complement strand
CTTTTTTTAAATCAACCGGCCACCACCCACATCTACCCGCTAATCCTCGGCGCCAGCGTCAGATGTGAAAATCAGCCCGCGCTGGGGGGGCTTCCTGGGGTTGGGGAGGGGCCCGTCGTGGCGGTGGTCTCGGGCGGCAACATCGACCCGCAGGTCTTCCGCACGATCATGGAGGGGCGGATCCCCTGACCTCGCCGCCGCGTCCGGCAGGCGATAGCTTGCACGGTTCGCGAAAACCAACCGGTCAGCATCCCACGATCCAGAGGCGCCCATGAGCACAAGAGAAGGGATCGAATTCGAACCCGGCCTCTTCCCCGGCCACCCAAGGGGACTTCCGACGCTCTTCTTCACCGAAATGTGGGAGCGCTTCTCCTACTACGGGATGCGTGCCCTGCTGATCCTGTTCATGACCGGAACGACGATCGGCGAGAATCCGGGGCTGGGGTTCGATGTGGTGACCGCGGGCGCGATCTACGGCCTGTACGCGAGCATGGTCTATCTGCTGGCTCTGCCGGGCGGGTGGGTTGCGGACCAGCTGTGGGGACAGCGCAAGGCGGTCTTCGTGGGCGGCTGCATCATCGCGTTGGGCCACTTCAGCATGGCGGTGCCGGCACAGTTCACCTTCTTTCTCGGCTTGATCCTGATCGTGATCGGCACGGGGCTGCTCAAGCCCAATGTGAGCTCGGTGGTGGCGGACCTCTACCCCGAGGGCGGCGCGAAGCGTGACGCGGGATTCTCGATCTTCTACATGGGGATCAACGTGGGGGCGTTCGCCGGGCCGCTGCTCTGCGGCGCGCTCGGGGAGGGGTTCGACTGGCAGTGGCTCTCGTTCGCAGGCAACTGGCACCTGGGGTTCTCGCTGGCCGGTATCGGCATGGTGCTCGGCCTGATTCAATTCCGGCTCGGGTACCGTTCGCTGGGGAGTGCCGGCATTCTCCGAACCGACAAGTCTCCAAAACAGGTGGTGCGGACCGCAAACCGCTTCTACGGGATCTTCGGCGCCGTGGTCGTCGCTCTGGTCGCTTTTGGACTCCTCGTGCGCAACGGCACAATTCCCCTGGCGCTGCCGGACATCGCCGAGTACCTGGCGTATGCCATTCTGGGTATCATCGGCCTGTACTTCGTGTACGTGATCTTCTTCGGAGGGCACACAAGGGACGAGGTCAAAAAGGTCGTGGTCATCTTCTGGCTGTTCCTGCTGGCCGCTCTCTTCTGGTCCGGCTTCGAGCAGGCGGGCTCCTCGCTGAACATCTTCGCCCGCGATTACACGGATCGCACCATAGGGTCCTGGGAGTACGCCGCCTCCTGGCTGCAATCGGTCAACGCTCTGTTCATCGTCGTGCTGGCGCCGGTCTTCGCGTGGTTCTGGGTCTGGCTGGCCAACCGCAACGCCCACCCGTCCGTGCCCATGAAGTTCGCCCTGGGGCTCATCGGGCTGGCGGCCGGCTTCTTCGTGATCGCTTGGGGTGCCGCCAACGCAACGCCGGACTCGCCGGCTTCGGCCTCCTGGCTCATCGTCATGTACTTCCTGCACACGGTCGGCGAGCTGGCGCTGTCGCCGGTGGGCCTGTCCGCCATGACGAAGCTCGCCCCGAGTAACCGGATCAGCCAGATGATGGGCGTTTGGTTCGTCGCGGCGGCGCTGGGGAACCTCATCGCCGGGCGCGTGGCCGGGCAGCTCGAGGGTCTCGAACCGTCGCCGCTCTACATGCGCGTCGCCGTCATCATCGGCGGGGGCGGGCTAGTCGCCCTTCTCGTCAGCCCCTTCATGAAGCGTCTGACGGGCGATGTCGAATAGCGCCTTGTCCCGGTACCGGATTCCCATACCTTCAAGGGACGTACCCGTGCACGGGGAAGGATCCGGCCAGCCCGGATGCATCGCCGGCCGAATGCAGCGGGGACTAATTCCACGGCCTGCCAGGGGCAGCGACTTTCGTCCATGACGATCTGGAACAAGATCTTCGGGGGGACCTCGGGAGCCGAGCGAGTCGACTACTACGAGGAGGGGCTCGCGCTCTCCCAGGAGGGGAAGTTCCACGAGGCGCTGACTTCCTTCCGGCTGGCGCTCAAGGAGTCCCCGGGCGACCCCATCGTGCTCCAGCAGATCGCCATCACGTATACGCGGATGGGTATGGACGGGGATGCCACCAAGACCTACCGGCACGTCCTCTACCGGTACCCGCAGGCGCCCGGCGCACACTACGGCCTCGCGTTCATCCTGCTCCGGCAGGGCGACCGGGATGAGGCGATCGAGCATCTGGAGGCGTTTCTTGCCGGGGAGCCGTCGGAGGAGGATGCCGGGGAGCACATCGCGCACGCGCGGGCCACCCTCGAGGAGCTCCGGGGCGACGGGGAGGACCGGGAAGACGCTCAGGAAGACGCGTGATGAAGACCGACAAGGAGATCCGGCTCGCGTGGACGGGTTCGGGGCTCATGTTCGATGGCGGGCCGGTCGGTGGGCCGCAGATCATGGTCGATGGCGATTCGGCCACCGGGCCGTCGCCGATGGACCTCGTGCTGACTGGGGTGGCGGCGTGCATGGCCATCGACGTCAAGGTGATCCTGGAGAAGGGGCGGGTGCCGTTCGACAGCATCGACGTGACCGCACAGGGTGCGCGCCGGGGCGAGACTCCGCGCCACTATAGCGGGCTGCGCCTGGTGTTCAACGTCACCGGTGTGCCGCCGGCGAGTCGTTCCAAGGTCGAGCGGGCGCTGGAACTTTCCCGTGAGAAATACTGTTCCGTCCTGTTCTCGCTGAGGCAGGACATTCCGGTGGAGATCGTCCTGGAAGGCGGGTAGCTCCATGGCAGACACGATCGATTATTTCGCCAACAAGGCCGACGTGCCGCAGGGAACGCTGGTACAGCTGTTTTTCCGAACGGCAAACCGCTTTGCGGACAACCCGGCGTACAACGTTACCGGCGCAAAGGCGCGGACCTACACCTACGCCCAGGTGCGTGACGTGGCTCGGCGGGGGGCCGCGGCGCTCGCGCGATCGGGCGTCGGACGCGGGGAAAGGGCGGCCATTCTGTCGGAGAACCGCGTCGAGTGGGCGCTGGCGGACTGGTCCTGCCTCTGCGCGGGAGTCGTGGACGTGCCGATCTACAGCACGCTTCCCGCGGCGCAGGTTGCCTACATCCTCAAGGATTCCGGTGCATCGCTGGTCTTCGTCTCCGACGCGGAGCAGCTGGCAAAGGCGCGCGAGGCGGTGACCGGGCTCGGCCGCGAGGTCGAGATCGTAGTCTTCGACGAGGCGGCCGCCCTGGAGGGGGGGGCGGTCTCGTGGCCGGCCTTTCTGGCGCGCGGTGACGACGCCGGGGGCGACGACTTCGAGGCCGAGGCAGGCCAGGCCCGGCCGGAGGACGTCGCCACCATGATCTACACCTCCGGCACCACGGGCACACCGAAGGGGGTGATGCTCACGCACAACAACGTGGCGTCGAACATCTGGGCATCCGAGCAGCTTCTCGGGGTCGGCCCCGAGGACGTGAGCCTGTCCTTCCTGCCGCTCTCCCACGTCCTGCAGCGCATGGTGGACTATCTGTTCTTCACCTCCGGGTGCATGGTGACCCACGGTGCCATCGAAACGGTCGCGGCCGACATGAAGGTGTTGCGGCCGACCGTGCTGGTATCGGTGCCGCGCCTCTACGAGAAGGTCTACCAGAAGGTGCTCGATGCCAGCGGCCTGAAGGCGAAGATCGTCGGGTGGGCGGCGAAGGTGGGCCGGCGCGTGGCGCTGTGCCGCGAGAGCGGTTCGAAGGTCCCGTTCCTGACAGGGCTGCAGTACCGGATCGTGGACAAGCTGGTGTTCTCCAAGATCCGCGCCGGGGTGGGCGGGCGGCTGCGCTACTTCGTCAGCGGCGGGGCCGCGCTGGCGCCCGAAATCAACCGCTTCTTCCTGGGCTCCGGGATCATGATCCTCGAAGGCTACGGGCTCAGCGAGACATCTCCCGTGACCAACGTGAACACCCCCGAGCACTTCCGCATCGGGACCGTGGGTCCGCCAGTGCCCGGCACCGAGATCCGGATCGCGGAGGACGGTGAGATCCTCATTCGGGGCCCGCAGGTGATGAAGGGCTATTACGGTCTCGAGGAAATGACGCGCGAGGTGATCTCGGACGACGGCTGGTTCAGCACCGGCGACATCGGCGAGCTGAGCAGCGACGGGTACCTGAAGATCACGGACCGCAAGAAGGACCTCATCAAGACGTCGGGCGGCAAGTACGTGGCCCCGCAGCTGATCGAGAACCTGCTCAAGAAGAACGCGTTCGTGGACCAGGCGGTCGTGGTGGGCGAGGGCCGCAAGTTCTGTTCGGTGGTGGTCGTTCCGGCCTTCGAGCGGCTTGGGAGTTGGGCCGAGGGGGCCGGGCTCGACGCGTCCGACGCGCGAGCGCTGCTGGGCGACCCGAAGTGCCAGGCCCTGCTGGAAGAGGAGTTCTTCGGCGAGATGCGGGACCTGGCGCGCTTCGAGAAGCCGAAAAAGGTGGGGCTCGTAGCCGACCCGTTCACCGTCGAAAACGGGGCGCTGACCCCGACGCAGAAGGTGAAGCGGGCGGTGGTCACGGAACGCTACGCCGAACTGATCGAGTCTTTCTACAGCGCGGATTCGATCGAGCAGACGATGTTCGTGGCATGACCGCCGGGTCGCGGATCCCGGTGGGTTGCGGCGTGGCTGTGGGCGCGGGGATGCCGGCATGAGCCGCGGCGGGGACACCGGCGTCGTGGCGGTGTTGATGACCGCGCCGGGGTCGGGGGTGGCCGAAGGCGTCGTGCGTACCCTGGTCCAGGAACGGCTGGCGGCGTGCGGGAACATCGTCCCGGGTGCCGTGAGCGTCTATCGCTGGAAGGGCGAGCTGCACCATGACGACGAGGCGGTGGCGATCCTCAAGACGACCCGCGCGGTCCTTCCCCGCCTGCTCGAGCGCGCGGTGGAGCTTCACCCCTACGATGTGCCCGAGCTGATCGCGCACGAAGTGGTGGACGGGACGGCGGACTACCTCGACTGGGTGAGGAAGGAGTGCGGCACCGGGGTGGAGGCCGTGCGATGACGCTGTTCTGGCAGATACTCGGCGGGGTGCTTGCACTGGCGCTGGGCGTTTATCTGGGGATGCCGGGCCGGTCGGATGGGGGAGGAACGCTTCTTGGGCGGTGGTTCGGGGGCAAGGATGGCGACAGAATCGGAGAGCACAGCGAGAGGCGTCTGCAGGAGCTGGAGCGGGCGCTGGGGAACGAATGGGGACAGAGCCGGAAGGCGAAGCGCCATTTCACCATCTTCGGCTGGCTGAGGAAGGACCCGCGCGGATCCCATCAGCGGCGTTCGCGGAGGTACTTCCGCACCGCGGCACCGACGCGGAGCGGGCGCATCAGGCGACGCTGACTGGACTGCTCGCGATTGGCGTTGCGCAGGAGCCGCACGCGTCAGCTCCAGAATCGGTTCAGCACGACCAGCAGGGTCCCGATGAACGCCCCGAGCGCGTAGCCCAGGACGACGATCATGCGCAATTCACGGTGTGTCACGCGCCGCACCAGCTCCTCCATCCGCTCGACCGGGAACTCCATTACCTTCTCCTCGACGCGGCGCGCGACGTCGAGTCGGGTCACCACGGAGGGGATCTGGGCCTGGATCCCCTGCCACAGCGGTTCGCTTGCGGCATCCCGGATGCTGTCCGCGGCCCCGCCGGGAAGCAGTCTGGCCGGACGCCCGATCGGACGGTCCAGCGCGGCCGCGGCCAGTCGGCGGACCCCGTCGCGGTAGAAGCTCGCGGCGACATCGGTGCGGACCGCCGCGACCACCCAGGTGGACACGCGTTCCGGCGACACCTCCTGCAGCAGCTCTCCCCAGGTGCGCTCGGAGACGCGGGCCAGCCCGGCTTCCAGCTTGTCCGTCAGGAATTCGGCCGCCGAGGGGTCGCGCGCCAGCGACACCAGCCACGATGCGAGTGTGTCGATGGTTTCGGTGACCCCGGCGTCGCCCGGCTCGCCGAACACGTCGGTGACCGGGCGGTCCAGCAGATCGCCGATCGCGTCGCTGATGCCCCTGGCGGTGGCCTCTTCGGCGTCGGGCTCGTGGAACAGGCCGGCGATCTTCTCGGCGCCCTCCGACTGGATGGTGCGGAAGACCTTGGCGATGGTCTCCTCGTTCAGGACCAGGCGCGCAACCACGCGCTGGTGGAAGCGGAGGTCCTGGAGGAAGCGCCGCAGCAGATCGCGCGTAACCCGCTCGAAGCGAAGTCGCGTGGCCGGCTGTTCGAGGAGCGCGCCGAGCCGCCGTATCACGAGCGGCACGTAGCCGGCGATCGCCCGTTCGACCGCGGGGACCATGGCGGGGGGGAGCAGGTCCCTGAGTGTGACGTCCGGCCTCAGCAACCGGTCCACCGCATCGCGCAGGTACTCGGAAACCGCCTGCTGGAACCGGTCGGTCGCGACGGCGGTCTCGGCCCATCCCGTCACCGCGGCGGCGACATCGACCTCCCGCCCGGGGACGAGTACGTCGCTCACCGGCTGGTCCGCGACGAAGTCCGCCAGTTCCGATGCCCGCGCCTCCACCGCCTCGGCGAACTCGTCGGAGTGAAGGTGCTTCTCGATCCTGGCGATGGTGTGATCCAGCACGTCCTCGATGACCGGGGCGGTTTCGGCCATCACGTCGGGACCCAGCAGATCCCGCACCGAGCCCCTCTCCACCTCGAGCACCTCGTCGAGGAAGCGCGCGAGCCCGCGATCGAACGCATCGCGAAACTCGGGCTCGGCCAGTACGCGGGTCAGGTCCTCTTCGGTCAGGAGCCGGTTCCCCACGGCGCCGCCGATCGCGGCCGCCAGCCGGGCCTGGTTCTTGGGGATCGCACCCTGCAGGAACCGGATGCGCATGCCCAGAATCCGCGGGGGACGGTACGGGTGAAAGAGCATCCAGATCGCGACCGTGTTCGTGAGGCCCCCCGCGAGGGCGCCGCCCACGATCGCCACGATCGCACGCAGAAGCGCCTCGCTCATGCTGCCGTCCGCCGCGCGCGCGTCATCGCTGGAAGTGACGCAGGAAGCCCTTCACCGCCACCTCCTCTTCGTCCACCGTGATCCGGCCGGCGACTTCGTAGACCGCCAGCACCGGCAGAATGGCGCCGTCGCCCTCGAGGGCCTGCACATGCGAACTCACGGACTCGAACACCCCGGAGAGCGTGCCGTCCGCCGACTCCATATGCCAAAGCACCGGGACACTGCGCCGCGCCCGTTCGAAGCTTCGGGTTTCCTCCCAGGTCACCTCCACCTCCGGCCAGAACAGCTCGAGAGTATCCTGGCGGGCCCACGCCCGGTAGCGCCCGGGGCCGTCGAGGTTGGCGAAGACCAGCTGCAGCCGGTCTCCCGCGATCAGCAGCCCCAGCTCCGCCCCCCCGCCGCTGTCGGTGGTCCGCACCGCGAACGCGTCCAGCACCAGACCCTCCGTCTCCACATCGGCCAGCCGGACGGCGCCTTCGAGAAGCCGGTAGGTCGTGCCGCGCTGGCCGCTCCATTCGACGACCGTTCGGCCTGGCCGGAGCGACAGGTCGCGCACACCTTCGCGGTAGTAGATCTCCTCCAGAGCGTCTTCAACCCCCACCACCAGACGCGCCGAACCCCTCGGCACGATGCGCCAGGGCGCGCGCGTGCGTGGAGTGGTCCACTGGTCCTGCATGAAGAGGCGCCACTGTCCGGCCCGTCCCAGCCAGCCCCGAACCGAGCGATGCACTCCGTCGGTTTCGACGCGGTTCTCGAAGTCCCAGGGGAAGAACTGGGCGGAGTCGCCGGAGGCTTCCACGAAGACGATGGTACGCTGATAAGTGGTGCCGGGAGCGATAGCCGCAGTCGCCGAGCCGCCGCCCGAGGCGTCCGGATCCGCTCCCGTTCCCGGTGCCCCCTCGCCGGGAGTCCCGCCGCCGCACGATCCACCGAGGATGGCGGCGAGCAGCACCGCCGTCCGCCATGGGATGTCCCTCACGCGGCGCGTTGCCCCCTGATCCGCACGTTGAGCACCTGGTTCGGCTCGGCTTCCACCGCGCGGTCGAGGGCGGAGCAAAAGCGCCGGATCCGGCGGGCGTTCGCACCGAGGTCGCCGCCCCGGTGCTTTCCCTCGGCCGCGACATCCACTCGCGTTTGTGCGTTGTCGTCCAGGGAAACCGTGATCACGACACGGGCGGGCAAACGCAGGACAACGCCCCGGACGCGGGCCTCGACGATGCCGGCCATTTCGTCCAAACCCGCCGTCGCCCAGCCCCGGAGCCCTCCCCCGGTGAGCCGGACGGCTGCGTCCCAGACAATCCCGAAGGGGATGGCGTAGGTCCTGCCGACCAGCCCCGGGTCGTCGGAGTCCGCGCTGGAATGTGCGAAACGAGTGGTGAATCCGTGCCACATGCCTGTACCCCCGATGGAACGATCGTCGCTCACGCATTCGAAATGTAAACACTCAGTGCTCGTGCCCGCGGTCGGCCCCGTTCGCTCCGCTATCTTCAATCGTGTACCCCAGGCCCCCGCGCTCCCACCGCCATCTCTCTTCTTCGGCCTCCACCCGGCCTCCGCGCGGCGACAACGTGAAAGGATCTGCTCGCCCACATGAAAGCCGTCATCCCGCTCGCGGGCAAAGGCACGCGTCTGCGGCCACACACGCATCTGACCCCGAAGCCACTGGTTCGCGTCGCCGGCAAACCCGTCCTCGACTTCATCCTCGACGACCTGCGGGCGGCCGGAGTTTCCGAGGTCGTCTTCATCGTGGGGCACCTGCAGGATGCGATTCGCGCGCACATCGCCGCTGCCTATCCCGAAATCGAGGCCCACTATGTCGTGCAGGAGGTGCAGGACGGCACCGCGGGGGCGGTGGCGCTGGCGCGCCCATGGGCGGGCGACGAGCTGCTCATCCTCTTCGCCGACACGCTCTTTGACGTGGACCTGACGATCACGCAAACGCTCGATGCCGATCGCGCGGGGGTGATCTGGGCGAAGGAGGTCGAGGACTACCAGCGCTTCGGCGTGATCGTCACCGACGACAACGGCGACATGACCCGGATCGTGGAGAAGCCGGGCGAACCGGTGTCGCGCCTCGCCAACATCGGGCTGTACTACATTCGCGACCCCGACCTCCTCTTCGAGGGGATCGATGCGACGTTGTCGCGCGGACCGGGGCCGGCAGGCGAGTACTACCTGACCGATGCCTTCCAGTACATGGTCGACGCGGGGGCCCGGATCGTCACCGCGCCGGTGAGGACGTGGCTGGACGCCGGGAAGGTGGACGCCCTGCTCGAGGCCAACCGGTACTTGTTGGGAGAGGGCAGGGGAGGGGTCGACGTGGCGGCACGGGTGTCGAGGTCGGTAGTGTCGCCGCTCGCTCGGATCGAGGCGGAGGCCCGCGTGACCGGGTGCCGGATTGGCGAGAACGTGACGGTCGAGGCGGGTGCACGCGTGCGCGACTCCGAGCTGGGCGACACGATCGTGGGGCGCGGGGCGCGGGTGGAGGGGAGCCGCCTGACGCGCTCGATCATCGGGAGCGGTGCCGTGGTGATGGGTTGCAAGGGCTCCCTGAGTATCATGGATCATTCGGAGGTGCTTTGCCCCGGGCCGGACGGGTTGCAATCTTGAAGTGGCTGGACGCGCGTGCGCGATGGTGCGCGGGCCCCGTCCGGCGGCCGATTCAACGGCGGCCAGGGGACCGGGAGCGACGAATGGAGCGAGGATGAACGGCAGGGGCCTGATTCACGACTGGAATGTGGCGGAGTTCGAGACGCTTGCGTGGGGCCGCCATGTGGCGCTGAACGACGAGACCCTCCGTGACGGACTGCAATCGCCCTCGGTTACCGACCCGCCCGTCGCCGCCAAGATCCGCCTCCTTCACCTCATGGACGAGCTGGGCATCCACGCCGCCGACATTGGCCTTCCCGCGGCGGGGCCCAGGGCGGTGGCCGACGTCACCCGCCTCTGCGAAGAGATTCGCGACTCGAAACTGTCCATCGAGCCCAACTGCGCCGCCCGCACCGTGGTTGCGGATGTCGAGCCGGTGGTCGGGATCGCGCAGCGCACCGGGGTCGAGGTCGAAGTCTGTGCCTTCATCGGCAGTTCGCCGATCCGGCGGTTCGCGGAAGGCTGGACGCTCGACCGCATGCTGCATACCGCCGAGGAGTCGGTCTCGTTCTGCGTGAGGGAGGGCCTCCCCGTCATGTTTGTCACGGAGGACACCACCCGGGCGGACGCCGAGACCCTGAAGGCGCTGTACGGCAACGCCATAGGGTGGGGCGCGCGGCGAATCTGCCTCTCGGACACCGTGGGCCACGCCACGCCGTCGGGGGTCAGAGCGCTCCTGCGGTTCGTGAAGCGCGAGATCGTGGATCCTTCCGGGGTGCGCGTGAAGATCGACTGGCACGGACACCGCGACCGCGGGCTCGGACTCGCCAACGCGTTGGCGGCCATCGAGGCGGGGGCGGACCGGATCCACGCCACGGCCATGGGGATCGGGGAGCGCGTGGGCAACGTGGAAATGGACCTGTTACTCGTGAACCTGGCGCTGGCGGGGGTTCACGACGCCGACCTGTCGCTGCTCTCGGAGTACTGCGAACTGGTCGCGCGCGAATGCGAGGTCCCGCTTCCGCCGAACTACCCCGTCATCGGCGCCGACGCATTTCGCACCGCCACCGGAGTCCATGCAGCTGCCATCATCAAGGCGCACGCGAAGGGCGCGGACTGGCTCGCCGACCGGGTCTATTCGGGTGTCCCCGCGTCCCTCGTCGGGCGGCACCAGGTGATCGAGGTGGGACCCATGTCCGGGATCTCCAACGTCAGGTACTGGCTGGCCGACCGGGGCTACGATGCGGGTGACTCCGAACTGTGCGAGCGGATCTTCAACCGGGCGAAGGAAGTCGACCATACCCTCTCGGAGGACGAAGTCATCGGGATCGTCGAGCAGGTCCAGCAGTCCGTGGATGACTCGTCGTGAGCACCGGGGACGGCGCGGCGTTGTCCACGGGCTGCCGGCCCGGGCCACCCCGGTGACGGGCGGCTCCGAACTGCCGGCCCGCATCCTCGTGATCGAGGACGACCCGGGAATCGCGGCGCTGGTTGCCTACCAGCTCACCCGCGCCGGATACCGTGTCGAGACGGCCGGGGGCGGCGACGGCGGTCTCGAATCGCTTCACCGGGAGATCCCGGACCTGGTGGTGCTGGACCGGATGCTGCCGGGCCTGTCGGGCGACCAGGTGCTCGCGGCGATCCGCGAGGATCCTGCCACGCGCTGCATCCCGGTGCTGGTTCTTACGGCGAAGCGGGAGCAGGCCGACCGCATCGAGGGGCTGGAGATGGGCGCGGACGACTACCTGACCAAGCCGTTCAGTCCCAGGGAGCTCGTGCTGCGGGTCGAAGCGATCCTGAGACGTATCCGGGGATTCGCAGGGCTGGCCGGCCACCAGGGGGGGGTGCTCCGGGCGGGGGATCTAGCGCTGGACCAGGACTCGATGAGGGTGACGCTGGGGGGCGAGGAGGTTCCGGTGACCCCCACGGAATACCGGCTTCTCCGGGTTCTGCTGGAGAACAGGGGACGGATGCGGAAGCGGGACGACCTCCTGGAGGCGGCCTGGGACGCCGAGGGAAGGTCCAGGGCCGGGATGCGGACGCGGACGGTGGACATGCATATTCGTCGTCTGCGCACCAAACTGGGATATGCCGGTGATTGGATCGAAACCGTCCGCGGGTTCGGGTACCGGTTCCGGGGGCCTGAGCCTGCGGTGCTTCGGGAACCGGGAAGCCAGGCGCATTGAGGGTTCCACTCAGGGCGGCGACCGGACTGGCCGGCGCGGGATTCGTGCTGGTGCTCGCCCTGGCCGCGTGGGCGGTCGCACGCTCGGTGGCAACCCGGGTGATGCAGGCCGAAGCGGAACGGCACCTGACCGCGGCGACCACCCTGGGAGCCGAACGCCTGCGCGCCGCCCAGGAGGAGTCGGCGGACAGCGTCGCGGCGGCGCTGGCACGTTCGTCCGGCTACCGCGTGAGCGTCTTCGACGAGGACCAGCGGCTGATCGCCGATTCGGACTTCGGGCCGCCGCGGACCGATGCCCCGCCCGAGCCCGCCGAGCGGTCCGAGGTGGCGGGCGCACTTCGGCGCGTCACCGCGTCCTCCCGGCGGGTCAGTGCGATGGACGACCGCCCCTACGTCTTCAGTGCGGCCCGCCTGTACCGCAGTGGCCGCCCGGTGGTGATCCGGTTTGCGGCTCCCGTGACCCCGATCGAGGCCGCCGCCGGCCGCATCGCGCGTGGGGTCGGGCTCGCCGTCCTGCTGGCTGGCGCCGCGGGCGTGTACGTCCTCTACCGGGCGACGGGCGCCCTGTCGGGGAAGCTGGACAGCGTCCGGCAACTGCTGACGCGCATCGCGGCCGGACAGACCGCAGGGCCGCGCGTGAAGCTGTCGCGATTCATCGAAGTCGCGCGGGTGGCCTCCGCGGCCAACCGGGTCCGCGGCGAACTCGACGAGCAACTGGGGGGCGTCACGCGCGAGCGCGACGAACTCGCCCAGCTCATGGACGAGGTGGGAGAGGGTCTGATGGCGCTTACCAACGACGCGAGGATCCTGCGCATCAATCCCGCGGCGCGCGGCCTGCTGGGCCTGGTCGAGGTGCTGCCGTTCTCCCCGGTGGGGTCGCTCGTGCGCGACCCGCTGCTGCGGGATTTTCTCGAGGCGTCGGTGGTTCGCGCCGAAGGCCGCCTGGAGGTGACCGTCGGCGACCGGGAGCTGGAGGTTCGCACCAAGCGGGGAACGGCGGGGGGAGCGGTGGTGCTGCTCGTGGACATCACGGAGATCCGGCGGCTGGAAGCCGTACGAACCGATTTCGTCGCCAATGCGTCGCACGAACTCAAGACCCCGCTGACCGTGATCCGCGCGGCGGCGGAAACGGTCCTTGACGCGGAGCTGCCGGCCGATCTGCGAAGCCGGTTCCTGCGTTCGATCGAGGGCAATACGGTGCGGCTGCAGCGGCTGGTGGACGACCTCCTCGACCTTTCGCGCTACGAGTCCGGAGCGTGGCGCCCGGAGCGGGAGCCGCTCCTCGTGCACGAGGTGGCCGCGGCGGTCTGGGAAGAGCTGGAGGAGCGCCGGGCGGGACCGGAGCTCGAGTTCCGGATTGCCGGAGAGGGGGAGGTGATGGGGGACGAAGCCGCGGTCTACCAGATCTTCCGCAATCTCTTCGAGAACGCCATGCGGTACGTTCCTGGCGAGGGTGGGCGGATCAAGGTGGGGATCAGCCAGGCGGAGGACGTGATCGAGGTTGCGGTCGAGGACAACGGTTCCGGGATTCCGCCCTCGTCGCTGCCCCGGATCTTCGAGCGGTTCTACCGGGTCGACACCGCCCGTTCGCGCGAGGAGGGAGGCACGGGGCTCGGCCTGGCAATCGTGCGCCACCTCGTGTCGAGCATGGGGGGAGAAGCGCGAGCGCGCAGTTCTCTGGGTGCGGGCACCACCATAACATTTACGATTCCCGCGGCTGAATCCTTCAAACGGGCGGCGCGGCGGGAATTCGCGCTCCCCTGAGGGGAAGGACTGCCACACATGCGCGCCGGGCTTCGCTTCACCATGCATTGTTCCCGCCCACGGGAGACGGCGTCTGCGCGCGCGAGGCGGGCAGGCGGCGCCGCGCGCGCGAAGTCGGCAGGTGGTGCCGGGCCCGCGGCAGTCGCGGTGTGCGCAGCGGCGGTGCTGGGGGCCTGCGGCGCGCCGGGCGGGGCCAGTGAGCCGGTGACGGTGGGCGGATCCAGCAGCCTTTACGCACTCTCGGAGGCGGTGGCGGAGTCGTTTGCCGGGGTAAGGACCGGCTCGCGGGTCACGGTGGACTTTTCGGGTACCGCGGGCGGGCTGAGGCAGCTGTGCGATGGTGAAATCGACATCGCGGGCGCATCGCGGAGGATCTCCACCGCCGAGGCTGAGCGCTGCAGGGCCCTGGGCTTTTCCTACCTGGAGATTCCGGTGGCCCGGGACGGGATCGTGATCGTGGCCAATCCCGCCAACACGATGGTGGACTGCCTGACCCTGGAGGAACTTACCCGGCTGTGGCGGTCGCCGGGCGAGGTGCGCACGTGGCGCGACCTCAGGCCGGCTTTTCCCGCCGAGACGATCCGCCTCTACGGCCCGGGGCCCGATTCGGGCACATTCGACTTCTTCACATCGGTGGTTGTCGGGCGCCCCGGGGCCAGCCGCGCGGATCACTACCAGAGCGAGCATGACGACCTGATCGCGCGCGGGGTCGCGGGCGACCGCTGGGGGCTGGGGTACTTCGGCTCCGCCGCCTGGGCCACAAGCCGGGAGCACCTTCGAACCGTCCCCGTGGATACCGGCTTCGGCTGCGTCGACCCCACCCCTGAAGCGGTGGCCGACGGACGCTACAGCCCGCTCACGCGCGACCTCTACATCTATGTGGGGGTCGCTTCGCTTGCCCGTGAAGAGGTGTTTGCGCTCGCCGAGCACTACCTGGTTGCCGCCCCCATGCTGGCGGTCGAAACCGGATACGTGTCCCTTCCCGCGGCGGAGTACGTGCGGGGCCGGGCGGTTCTTGCATCGGGGCTGGCAGCCTCATGACGGCTGACGGGAGTTCCCTGAAGCCGCCGCAGGCCGCCCGGCCGGTGTCAGCGGGCCCGCCGGCGTCCGCGTTCGAAGGGACCGGAACCGCGTCACGGGCGCTCTCGGAGCGCATTGCCCGCCGCTTCTTTCAGGTATGTGCGATGCTGGCTGCCCTGGCCGCCGCCGCCGTCATCGCAACGCTGGCGAGCGAGAGCGCGCTCTTCTTCATGGAGGTGTCCCCGGTCCGGTTCCTCACCGAACTCGCGTGGACCCCGCTGGCGGAGGAGCCGCGCTTCGGCATCCTCCCGCTGCTCGCCGCCACGGCACAGATTACCGCCGGCGCGGCCGTGGTTGCGTTCCCCCTCGGGCTCCTCACGGCGGTATACCTGGAGTACTACTCGGATCCCCGCGCAGCCCGGATCCTGACCGCGGCGGTGATCGTGCTGGCGGCCGTTCCCACGGTCGTCTACGGCTATGTCGCACTCAACTTCGTCACGCCCGCGCTGAGGAACGTCTGGCCCTCGCTCGAGGCCTACAACGGGATCTCCGCGTGCCTGGTGGTGGGCGTGATGATTCTTCCCACGGTCACTCTGCTCTCGCGCAGCGCGCTGCAGGCCGTGCCGCCGTCGCTGACCGACGCGGGGCTGGCGCTGGGAGCGAGTTCGGCCCGGGTCCTCTTGCGGGGAATCCTCCCGGCGGCCTCCGGCGGAATCGCGGCTGCGCTGGCGCTTGCGGTGGCGAGGGCGGCGGGCGAGACGATGATCGTGACGCTGGCGGCGGGCAACCAGCCGGGCCTGACCTGGAGTCCCCTGGAGGGTCTCCGGACCCTGACCGCCTACATCGCGCAGGCGAGCATGGGGGACGCGCCGTCCGGGACCATGGAATACCGGGCCTTCTTTGCGGTTGCCTCGGTGCTGTTCGTGATCACGTACGCGGTACACGCACTCGGCAGGTGGCTCGCCGGAGGGCGGTCGCGGCGGAGAGACGCGGCGGCGAGGGCCCGGCCCGCCACCGCGGGAGCCCGTCGATGAAGGGGTTCCGCAACCACGGCCTGATCGGCTCGGTGTGCAGTTTCGCGGCTGCCGTCACCCTCGCCGCGGCGGTGACCCCGATCGTGATCCTGCTCGTGCAGGCGGGGGGCGTCCTCGATTTCGGCTTCCTCGTCGGCACGCCGTCACGTTTCGCGGCGCAGGCGGGCGTCGGCCCCGCGCTGGCCGGCACCCTCTGGCTGACCCTGCTCACGGCCGCGCTCGCCTGCCCGGTGGGGGTCGGCGCGGCGGTGTACTTCGCAGAGTATGCCCCCAGGACCCGCGCAGTGCAGGCGATCGAATCCGCGGTGTCGAACCTGGCCGGCGTCCCGCCCCTGGTCTTCGGGGTGACCGGACTGGCGCTGTACGTACGCGGCCTGGGGCTCGGCCCCACGGTCCTCGCGGGCGGCCTCACCCTGGCGATGCTCGCCCTGCCGACCGTCGTCGTGACCTCGAAGGAGGCCATCCGGCAGGTCCCGGCAGGTGTTCGGGCCGCCGCCTACGCGCTCGGTGCGACGCGGTGGGAGGTCCTCCGCCGCCAGGTGCTGCCCGCCGCCGCTCCCGGGATCCTGACCGGCGTGACGCTTGCGCTCGCCCGCACGGCCGGGGCCGCCGCGCCCCTGCTCGTGATCGGCGCGGCGTCGTTCATCACCTACGCACCTGCGACTCCGGGCGACCTCCTCGTGGCCCTGCCGACCCAGGTGTTCGCATGGAGCGCCCGGTCGCAGCCGGGCTTTGCCGCGCTGGCGGCTGCGGCAGGGGTGGTACTCCTCGCGCTCCTCCTGGTCCTTCATCTGGCGAGCCTGGCGCTGCGCCGCCGCCTGGCGGGAGCCGCCCGGTGAGCGCGCCCGGCCTCGGCTCATCCCCGGAGACCCGGCCGCCGCGAAGCCCCCGCGACGGCTCGCCCGCCGGGGCGCCCGTGCTGGCGCTCCGCGACCTTTGCGTCCGCTTCAGCGGCCGCCCCGCGCTGCGCGACATCTCGCTCGACGTCACCAGGGGGCGGATCGTCGCTGTGATCGGACCCTCGGGGTGCGGCAAGACAACCCTGCTGCAGGCGCTCAACCGGATGAACGAGCTGATTCCCGGCGCGCGTACCACCGGGAGCGTCCGCTTCGACGGGGTCGAGCTCTACCGCCCCGAAATCGACCCGGTGGAGGTCCGGCGGCGCATAGGCATGGTGTTCCGGGAGGCCACGCTCTTCCCCGGGTCGGTCTTTGACAACGTCGCCTTCGGGCCGCAGGCCGCCGGCTTCGGCGGCGACCTGCACGCCCTCGCGGAGGAGGTCCTCGCGGCGTCCGGACTCTGGTCCGATCTGGGTGGGGACCCGGACGTGCCCGCCGCCTCCCTCTCTGCCGGCCAGCGGCAGCGGCTCTGCATCGCCCGCGCCCTGGCGGTGCGGCCTCAGATTCTCCTCCTGGATGAGCCCACGGCGGCCCTGGATCCCACGGCGACTGCCCGCATCGGGTCGCTGATCCACTCGCTGATGCCCCACCTCACGATCGTGATCGCCACGAACGATGTCCGCCTTGCCGCCCGGACATCGAACTTGACCGCCTACCTGGACCGCGGCGAACTCGTGGAGTACGGTCCCACGGAGACGCTCTGCACCAATCCCGCGGACCCGCGCACCGAGTCCTACCTGACCGGCCGGATCCCATGACGGAGCACCCGCCCGCGAAGCAACCCTTCGAGCTGGAGCTCGACCAGCTCCACAACCTGTTCCTGGCAATCGCCGGACGCGCGGAGGAGTTGGTGCGGCTGGCCATGGAAGGGCTGGAGCAGCGGGATCTGGACACCGCGGAGCTGGTCCGCCGGGCCGACGACCGGATCAACGATCTGGACATCGAGATCGATGAGCGCGCGCTGGCGCTTCTGGCGCTGCAGAACCCCATGGCCGGCGACCTTCGCTTCGTGCTCACCGTGCTCACGGCGGCCAGCGATATCGAACGGATCGGGGACCACGCGGTGAACATCGCGAACGCGACCCGGCGGGCGGCGCAGCACCCGCCGCTGCCCGACATCCTCGAAATCCGCGAGATGGGAACGCAGGTGCGGAGCATGCTGGGCCGCGCACTCGGCGCGCTGATCAACCGCGACACGGAGGCGGCCAGGGCCGTTATCGCCGAGGACCAGCTGGTCGACGACATGCGGCGGTCGGCGTTCGGCGTCATCTTGTCCTTCATGTCCGAGCAGCCGCGCTACATCAATCCGGGGGTGAGCATGATCCTGGTGGTGCAGAACCTGGAGCGGATCGGGGACCTTGCGACCAACCTTGCCGAGGATGCGGTGTTCCTTGCCGAGGGACGGTCGATCAGGCACGCCGGCAAGTCGGCCGCGCCGTGACGAGCGGCGCTGGGGGCCGGGCGGGCCAGGCCGGTGGGCCCGGGGACAGGCCGGGCGACCCGGTGAAGAGCGAGGCCGGGGGGGCGGCAAGCCTGGGCGATGTGGTCGAGGAGCTGCTGAGCGAGGTTGCAATCGAAGCCAGCCCGGAGCCGGCTCCCATCTTCGCGTCGCTGCGGGGCCGCTGTGCGGTCGTCACCGGCGGATCGAGCGGGATCGGGCGCGCCACCGCGATCGGGCTCGCCAGGGGCGGCGTCAACGTCGCCGTGAACTATCTCGATACGGACGAGGAGAGCCGGGCGGCGGCCGGTGAGCTGGGAGAGGCGCTGGAGCAGCACGGGGTGGAGGTGCTGATCCGGCCGGCCGACGTGCGCGACCCCGTGCAGACCGCGGAGTTCTTCGCCGAGGCCCATGAGCGCCTGGGCGGGCTGCACATCCTCGTCAACAACGCCGGCGTGGGCGCGGACCACGCGCTCTGGCGCATGTCGGACGAGGAGTGGGAATCGGTGATCGACACCAACCTGTCGGGCGCGTTCTACTGCATCCGTGCGATCGCGCCGTACTTCCGCGCGCAGGAGTTCGGCAAGATCGTCAACGTTTCCTCCGTCCACGGCCTTTCCAGCGAATTCGGGCTGGCCAACTACTGTTCCTCGAAGGCCGGGCTGATCGGGCTGACGCGCTCCGCCGCGCTGGAGCTGGGTCCCTCGAACGTGAACGTGAACGCGGTCGCCCCCGGTTACATCCGCACCACCCGGCTCACCGACCGGGTGCCCGCCGAGAACATGGACCGCGCGCGGGAGCGGAGCGCGCTCGGCCGCCTGGGCGATCCCCAGGACGTGGTCTCCGTGATCCTGTTTCTCTGTTCCGAGCTGGCCCGCCATATTACCGGAGCCGTAGTACCCGTGGACGGGGGATACCTGATATGACGAAGATTCGCAAGAGCCACCGCGAATGGCGGGAGACGCTGACGCCGGAGCAGTACCGGGTCACGCGCAAGGGAGGGACGGAGCGCGCCTTCACCGGGGAGTACTGGGCGGAGAAGAAGGACGGGACCTACCTGTGCGTCTGCTGCGGGCAGCCGCTCTTCGAGTCCTCGGCGAAGTACGACTCGGGGACGGGCTGGCCCAGCTTCGACCGGCCGGCCGGCGACGGGAGCGTGGAAGAGCGCGACGACCGCAGCCTCTTCATGCGCCGGACGGAAGTGGTGTGCAGCCGCTGCGACGCCCACCTGGGCCATGTCTTTCCGGACGGACCCGAGACCACCGGACTGCGGTACTGCATCAATTCGGCGGCGCTGGATTTGAAGAAGGAGGGTGGGGATGGCGGGTGACGGGAGAAGCGTCATATATCAATCGATATATTCGGAAGTCGAATATATATGATTCTATAAAATCGCAAAGCGAATATATGCTTAAGAATATCACTGTGATCCCCGGAGACGGGATCGGGCCCGAAGTGACCGAGGCTGTCCTCGAGGTGCTGTCCGCGGCCGGGGCGGAGCTTGAGTACGACTTCCAGGCGGCGGGCGTGGGGGCCATCGCGACCCACGGAAGCCCGCTCCCCCAGGAGACGAGCGACTCGATCGAGCGGAACCGGGTGGCGCTGAAGGGTCCGCTGGCGACCCCCTCCGGATCCGGATTCCGCAGCGTGAATGTCGAGATCCGGAAGCGGTTCGATCTCTTCGCGAACGTGCGCCCGGCGCGCACGATCCTCCCGGGAGGACGCTACGAGGACATCGATCTGGTCCTGATCCGGGAGAACACGGAGGGTCTCTACGTCGGCGTGGAGCACTTCATCGGGATGGACCGCGACCCCCGAGCGGCGGCCGAATCGGTCATGATCACGACCCGGTACGGCTGCGAGCGCATCGTGCGCTTCGCCTTCGACTACGCGGTGGCGCACGGGCGCGGGAAGCTCACGCTGGCGCACAAGGCGAACATCCTGAAATACACGCAGGGTCTCTTCCTCGAGGTCGGGCAGCGCATGGCCGCCGACTACGACGGGCGCGTCGCCTTCGAGGACGGGATCATCGACGCGACCGCCATGTTCCTCGTGCTCGATCCGTACCGCTACGACGTGCTCGTGATGGAGAACATGTTCGGGGACATCCTGAGCGACCTGATGGCGGGGCTGGTGGGGGGGCTGGGGTTCGCGCCGGCGGGCAACATCGGGGAGTCGCACGCGGTCTTCGAGGCCGTGCACGGGTCGGCGCCCGACATCGCGGGGCAGGGCGTGGCGAACCCGACGGGGCTGCTCCTCTCTGCATGCATGCTGCTCGACCATGTGGGCCAGGCGGAGGTCGCGTCCCGTGTGAGGGGGGCGCTCACGGCGGTGATCCGGGACGGGGTGGCGCGGACGCGCGACATGGGAGGCCGCGACGGGACGGCGGCGTTCACCCAGGCGGTGAAGGGGGCGCTGGCGTGATCGGGCTGCGGGCCGGGCGGCTCCCGGACATCGCGGGCGACTTCTCCTGCGCAAGCTGCGAGCGCAGCTGCCGCTCCACCGAACTGGACCGTCACCTCTGGTGCGAGGAGTGCATCGCGGCGGCGCGGGCAGGCGCGAAGCGGGTGGGCTGGAAGGTTGGCGGGGGGGTGGCCGCCGCACTCGCGGCCTGGATCTTCCTCGTGGTGCAGCCGACGATCCTGATCGGCGGGTGGATCGGCGCCGTGCTGGCCGCCTTCTGGCTGTGCTCCCGCATCGGCACGGAGTTCTGGTACGGCCACCTGCGCTTCCGCAAACGGCCTCGCTGAGGGCAGATGTCCCGGGGCCTCGTGGCGATGCCGCTCCTCCTGGCGGCCGCGTGCGGAAGCAACATCGAAGAGATTTCCGACGTCGTGCTCGCACGACACGTCCACACGGACCTCTACGACGCCTACCCGGGCATTCCGTCGCCTGCCGCCGACAGGGTCGTATTCGCCGACTACGCCGCGGACAGCCGATCACTGACGGTCTACGAGGTGGCGACCGGGGCCGGCCGCATGTTGACGGGGACGCCGGCCGGGCGGTCGCGGGTGACCTGGTCGCCCGACGGTTCGAGGGTCGTATACGTCGACCGCTGGTCCGGGAGTCACGGGGTCTGGACGCTGGATCCGAACACCGGCGAGGAGGCGCGCATCGTGGATCCCGGGGATGCACGCGTCGACTATCCCCGATTGCTGGCGGACGGGACCGTGACCGCGCTTCGCTACTCGGGTGCCGATACGGCGTGGGTCGCGTATGCGCCGGGACTCGGCCGCGCGACCGTGCTCGTCGACGGCGCCGGGGGATGGGTCGCGCCCGTGCGATCTCCCGACGGGCGCGAAGCCGCGTACCTTCGCTTCGCGGACGGACTCGCGGCGCTGGCCGTGACGGAGATCGCGACGGGCGAGACGCGCACGCTTGCCGCCGGCCTCCGGCTCGGATGGGACCGCCGCCTGGAGTGGTCTCCCGCAGGCGCTGCGCTCTATCTCGCGGCAGTGGCGGCCGGCGACTCGCTCTTTGCCGGCTGGCGCGTGCCGATCGACGGATCCCCGGCCGAGCGGCTGGAGTACGATGGCCGTGACGTGCTCGCGGTCACGCCGCTCGCCGACGGCCGCATCGCTCTCAGCGTCTACCACACGCGCACCGCGGTGGGCCTGGTCCCCGCGACCGGAGGGGAACCCACCGACGTGACAACGGCTGGTTCCACCAGCGCCTTCCTGCCTTCCTGGCACCCCGACGGGGGGGCGCTGGGCTTCATCACCTTCTCGTGGCGACGCGTCCGCATGCCCGTCGACTTCGACCTGGGCGTTCTCGACCTCGATGCGGAGGGCGCCCCGGCCGGCCCGGTACGCGCGCTCCTCGCGGAAGAGCACGAAGACTACGGAGCCGCGTGGTCGCCCGATGGCCGGTGGCTCGCCTTCCACGGGCACCTGGAGCAGAGCGACGACATATGGCTCGTCCGGGCCGGCGGGAGCGAGCGGCCCACACGACTCACGCGGTTCGGACGGGGCGCGGACACCGGCGAGCCGGACTGGGCCCCGGACGGGCGGACGCTCGCCTTCAGCAGCCATGGCCCGCCGGTTGAGGAGAACCCGGGGTCCGTATACACCGTTGCCGTCGATCCCGCCACGGGGCGCGCGGCGGGAGACCCTGTCCGGGTCCCGCTCGACGGGTTCCGGGGCTCTGCCATGGGCGCCCGCTTCTCGCCGGACGGCGAGCGGCTGGCTTTCTACGGACGCTCGCGCGAGGACGGACGAGTCACCGTCTACACCGTGCCGGCAGCGGGTGGAACCCCCGCGGCCGTCATCTCCTTTGCCAATGGCGAACCCTACAGCGCGCCCGAGTGGAGCGCAGACGGCGTGTCGCTCTTCTACTCGCGCAACGACGGCTTCGGGCCCTTCCAGGTGTGGCGGGTGGACATCCTCACCGGCGCGACCGAACAGGTCACGACCGGCTTGCTCGGCGCACTCCAGCCGAGCGTGAGCCCCGACGGACGCACGCTCGCGGTTACGATGCGCGAGGCCGCCATCGAGGTCCTCATTACGTTCTGAATCCCCCACAGGAGATTACTGCAATGGCCGCAAGGTTCGAAGGCCTGGACTTCTACGATATCGACGCCCTCCTCTCGGAAGAGGAGCGCATGGTGCGCGACACGATCCGCGACTGGGTCGAGGAGCGGCTCATTCCGCTGATCGGCGATGCCTACGTCGACCGGCGCTTCCCCACCGAACTGATCCCCGAGCTCGGGGAGCTTGGGGTGCTGGGGGCCAACCTTCCCGAGGAGTACGGGTGCGCGGGGCTGAACAACGTCGCCTACGGGCTCATCATGCAGGAGCTGGAGCGCGGCGACTCCGGGATCCGCTCCTTCGCGTCGGTGCAGGGCGCGCTCGTCATGTACCCCATCCACGCCTTCGGGAGCGAGGAGCACCGCCGCACCTGGCTGCCCGCGCTTGCGTCAGCGGAGAAGATCGGCTGCTTCGGCCTCACCGAGCCCGACTACGGCTCCAACCCGGCCGGCATGATCACCCGGGCCCGCCGCACCGCCGACGGGTGGGTGCTCAACGGCACCAAGATGTGGATCACCAACGGCTCGATGGCCGATGTCGCGGTCATCTGGGCCCAGACGCGCGAGCCCGGCGACACGAAGGGCATCCGCGGCTTCGTCGTGCCCACCGACACGCCCGGCTTCGGCGCCCGCGACCAGAAGGGCAAGCTGTCGCTGCTGGCGTCGGACACCAGCGAGCTCGTCCTGGACGACGTTCACGTTCCCGAAGACGCGCTCATGCCGGGCTCGACCGGTCTCAAGAGTCCACTGATGTGCCTGACCCAGGCCCGCTACGGAATCGCGTGGGGCGCGGTCGGGGCGGCCATGGCCTGTTTCCACGAGTCGGCCGACTACGCGGGCACCCGCGTCATGTTCGACGGCACCATCGGCGGCAAGCAGATCCAGCAGGTGCGCCTCGCCGACATGCTGACCTGGATCACGCAGGGGCAGCTGCTCTGTTACCGCCTGGGCCGCCTCAAGGACGAGGGTACGATGACCCCCCAGCAGGTGAGTCTGGCCAAGCGCGCCAACGTCGACATGGCGTGCAATATCGCCCGTGAGGCGCGGCGGCTCCTGGGCGCCAACGGCATCCTCGCCGAGTACGCGTCGATGCGCCACATGGCCAACCTTGAGTCGGTCTACACCTACGAGGGGACCCACGATGTCCACTCGCTGATCCTGGGGCAGACGATTACGGGGGTTTCGGCGTTTTAGCCCCCTACGGCACATCCATCGTCCGCAGCCGCCGCGTCGCGTGGAAGAAAAGCGCGACAATCAGCACCACCGCCAACACGGCGGAGAGGCCCAACGCGGTATGCTCCTCATCGGCAAACCGCCGCTCGTCCACGCCGTGTGCAATCGCCAGCGAGTGGCTGCGGAGGCTGAGGAAGCGCACGCCGTAGATGAAGCGCGAAAAGAGCCCCTCCCAGACGACGATGTAGGCAAGCCCGATGCCGACGGCGTGGGGAGTGACCAGATCGAGCCAGACGAAGAGTGAACTGTAGAGCACCACCGCGGCGACGGCGCCGACGGTGACCGCCCAGGTCGCGGCGAGGTCGGCACCGTAGGCGACGTAGCTGGTGAGACCGGCCGTGGCCGCCATGGCCAGCCCGGGAACCGATGTGACCGCCAGCAGCTTCGGCAGTACGATCTTCCAGCGGGGATAGGGGGTCAGGGTGACGTTGGCCAGTGTGCGGTCGCTGATCTCGTCGCCGAATCCGGCCCGCGCCGTTGCCAGTGTCGCAAGGGGAATGATCGCGCCGGCGAGCATGGCGTTGAGGATAAACGCCTCGAAGTCCGACATGGCGGTCCCGTCCTCCACGGCGAGCATCATCGCCGTTACCGCGAACGGTGCCAGCGCCAGCCCTCCCAGCATCAGGAGGCGCACGGGGGAAAGAGCCCGCCTGAGCGTCAGCAGGAAGAGAGATTTCATCGCTCGCCCCCATCGACCAGGTATCCGAATACGCTCTCCAGCGAGTCGTCCAGCGGCACCACCCGGCTAAGGGTGATCGAGTGCCGTTGGGCCAGCTTTGGAAGCTCGATCTGAAGGTCGCGTACGTTGCGGCTAAGGATGACGATCCTGCCTGCGGGATCCATCTTGACGGCTTCCACCGAGTCGAGCTGGACCACCGCGGCCGCGAGCGTTCGGGGCGAATCGCACGCCACAAGCACATGGTAGGGACGCTCGTTGAGTGCCGCCCGGATCGCCCGGAAGTCTCCCGAGGCCGCGAGCTTCCCGTTCACAAGCAAGAGGACGGTATCGGCGATCCGTTCGACCTCCTCGAGGATGTGGGAAGAGACCACGATGGTGCGACCCTCGGCGGCGAACCGTTTCAGCAGACGTTGAAAGCGGATGCGCTGCTTCGGATCCGCGCCGTTGAGCGGTTCGTCCAGCAGCAGGACCTCGGGATCGTGGACCAGGGTCCCGGCGAGGCGGATTCGCTGGCGCATGCCGCGGGAGTACGTTCGGATCTTCCGGTCGGCTGCCTCCCGGAGCTCCACATTCCCGATGGCGCGCTCCACGGCCTGATCCAGCGGGCTCACCTGTCGCAGTTCGCCCATCAGCTTCACGAACTGACGCCCGGTCATGAATCCGTACACGGTCTCGTGCTCGAGCATCACCCCCATCCGCTTCGAGAGAGGGGGGTTGTTGCGAACGGGTTCGCCGAAAACGGTGACCTCGCCGCTCGATACCCGGGCGAGCCCCGCGATCATCCGGATCAGGGTGCTCTTTCCCGCCCCGTTCGGACCGAGGAGCCCCGTGATGCCGGGGCGAATGTCCAGGGTGATGTCGTTGACGGCAACGATGCTTCCGAACCAGCGCGAAAGCCCTTCGGCGTGGATCACCGGAGTCGACGTGCCGGAACTCAACGGGTCAGCCTCTGGTAGTGCCTCCACAGGATGGCTCCCGGAGCCACGAGCCACGTGAAGTAAGCCGTCAGAAGCAGAGTGGGAGCGAGCCGGCCCGGCAAGAGACCCCCCTCGAGGGGCAACTCGGACTCGAAATCAGGCTGTGCGCCCGCGTCGGCGCCCTGCGGGGCCCCTTCGAAGATGAGTGTGTTCGTATCCCCCAGTACCTGGCCCAGGTCGAATACCGACACCCACTGGAGCTGTGGGATCAGGCTCAGGGGGGTGGTTACGGCACTGGGGATCAGGTAGAGCGCGATCAGAAGCACCGAGGCGTAGCCGCGGCGCGTGGCGAGGCCCGAGGCGAACATGGCGACCGTGGTCACGACAACGGCGATGGCGGCACCGGACAGGAGGAACTTCGGGATGTCCGTCCAATTCCCGTCCAGGTATGTCATCGGCTCCGGATGGCCCAGCACGCGGCCGACCAGCAGTACGCACTGCGGCAGCCACGCGACGAGCAGCATCACGGTCAGGAAGGCGGCCCAGCGCGCCAGAACATAGTCCGTGCTGGTGAGCGGCCGGACCAGGTACAGGTGGAGTGTGCCGTTGCGGCGGTCGGGGCAGAGGAGCCTCGGAGCCACGAGCGCGGCGAACACGAAGAGGATGGTGATGGCGATCACGTAGTAGAGGCGGTGGGACGGACCACCGAGCAGTTCGGCACCTGCGTCTCCCAGCGTCCTCTGCCCGGCCCCGGACATGACCGCCATGATGACGCCGATGATGACCAGCAGCCCGACGAAGGCCCAGGGAAGCAGCTTCGTCCGGGCGCTCCTTCCGAAGCCCAGCGCCTTTCGGATCCCGTCCTTGTAGACGGCAAGGCGAGCGCGGCGCCGGCCTTCTCGAGGGCCGGAGTAGCGCTGATAACCGATGTCGAAGACGACGCCCGCAGCGTTCGGATCACTCGCGGTCCCGGGAGCGGTCGCTTCACTCATCGGTCAGGCTCCGCCCTCGTCCGCGCGGTCCCCGGCGGCGCCCGTGAAGAGCTCCGTCAGGTCGCGCCTCCGGGGCGCCATCCGGCGCAACGGCGCCTCCGCCTCGACGAGCGCGTCCCGGACCAGGTCGCAGAGATCCTCGTCCACACCCCGGACCGCCACGCCACCCTGCCCGACCGCCACCGAAACCCCCCGCGCCTTCAGGGCGGAAAGGAACCGCTCGCGGTTTCCGTCCACCTCGATGAAAAAGGTTCGGGTTTCGGCGGTGTATTCGGCGACCTTTCCCGACCTGGCGACCCGGCCGCCCTCGAGGATGGTGATCCGGTCGCAGGTGCGCTCCACATCGGACATGAGGTGGGACGAAAAGACCACCGTGATCCCGAATTCCCGGTAGGTCCTGCTGACCAGGTCGAGCATTTCGTCGCGACCGGCCGGATCGAGACCGGCGGCCGGCTCGTCCAGAAGCACGATGTCCGGGTCGTGCACGAGCGCCTGTGCGAGCTTCACGCGCTGCTTCATCCCGGTCGAATAGGTGCCCATGGGGCGGTGCCGCGCTTCGAAGAGACCGACGTGCCTCAGGGTGTCCGCCGCGCGCATTCGGGCGCGGGTGGTGGGCAGACCGTTGACCTCGGCCATGTGGCAAAGAAACTCGGCGGCGGGCGCCTCGACCGGAAGACAGTCGTGCTCCGGCATGTATCCGAGCCTGGACCGAATGAGTGGATTGCGGGTCACGTCCTCGCCGAGCACGCGCGCCGAACCGGAGGTGGGCGGAAACAGGCCGAGGAGGATCTTGATCATCGTGCTCTTTCCCGCGCCGTTCTCGCCGAGGAGGCCCGTGATCCCCTCGTTGAACGAGAGATCCACCTCATCGAGGGCGACCACGGTGGCGTACCGCTTCGTGACCTTGCTCAGTGTCATGAGCGCGCCGGCCTCGTGCATCGTGGTCACGTGGAATCCGAGGAGGAAAGTGGGGGTGGGATGCACCCCGCCCGGTAGCCGTTCCAACAGGCCAGGTTATAGTAGCGCTCCGCCTCCCGGTTGCTCTGCTCCACCCCCGTTCCCGACTGGTACATCTCGGCAAGGTGGAAACAGCTCTCACCGTCTCCCCGGCGCACCCTGCCGCAAGCGCGCCGGTAAAACTCCGCAGCCTGCTCCATGTCCTGGGTCATACCCTCGCCGCCTGCGTACATCCCGGCGAGTTCGGCGCAGCTCTGCACGTCCCCGGTGTCGCAACCCCGCTCGAACAGAATGGCTGCGCGCCTCGGGTCCCGGGCGAGGCCGCTCCCGTTGCGGTAGACGCGGCCCAATCGCAGACAGGCATCGCCGTAGTCGTAGTCGCCGCACGCGCGCGCATACAACTCCGCCGCCCTGACGATGCTCTGCTCCCTTCCCTGGCCACCTTCAAAGGCGACGGCCAGTCTCCAGCAGTTCACTCCGAGCCCGTCATCGCACGCAGCCTCGAAGAGGTCCGCCGCCCGCGCCAGGTCGCGCCGCACACCCAGCCCCTCCTGATGGAGGAGGCCCAGCTCGGCGCATGCCGCACCGTGGCCGGCCCCGCACGCCGCTTCGAAGAGGTCCGCTGCCCGCCGCGGTTCTTCGCCCACGCCGCGGCCATCCCGGTACATCCCGCCGAGCTCGTAGCACCCCTCCCACTCTTCTCCGTCACACGCCTGCTGGAGGAAGGGACCCGCGGCGCCTGCGTCGCGGAACACCTGCCGACCATGGAGAAGCTTGAGACCGACCTCGAGGCATGCGCTCGACACTCCGTCGGCGCAGTCGGCCCGTTGCCGTCCTGTTTGCCCGGCTTCGCCCAGTCCACATCCCGTGGCGGTCGCGAGGGCGACCAGGAGGGAGAGTGAGGGAGTGGACGGCGGCAGGTGGAAAATGTTCCTGAGCATGGGGTGTCAAATCTACCCTTGGACTCCTGACTGGAGAAAGTGTCCTTCCGCTAACCCGACCCCCCCGCCAGCACCTTCTGCCGCCTCCCCAGCCAGACCGACACCATCACCCAGAGCCCAGCCACCGGCACCATCACCCAGGCCAGGGCGGACGTGCCCAGCCCGGCCTTGCCAAGCTCCCCGAACGACCAGATCCCCACCAGATCGCCGGTGCGGTACATGAAGGTGTCGTTGAAGTTCTTGGCCTTGTACTTGTCGTTGCGCGGGAGCACGGTGTAGAGCACTTCGCGCATCGGCACCGCGACCGCGAAGTTGCCTGCACGGCGGAGGACATTGAACACCACCACGACGGCGAAGACCGGAGCCACGGCCAGTGCGAGGAAGCCGACCACGCTCAGGAGCGGCAGCAGCGCGAGGGTCACCGCGACTCCGAGCCGCTTGACGATGCGTCCGGTCAGGAAGAGCTGCGTGAGCAGCGTCAGTATGTTGACCGCAAGGTCCATGCGGGCGAAGATCGCCGGGTGCAGGGTATCGTCGGGGAAGGTGAGATCGACCGCGCTCAACACCATGCCGTAGAGGTAGGCGGATCCGGTGGTGAAGAGGATCAGGAAGACGCAGATGCCCAGCAGGTAGGGCGAGCGCAGCACCCGCGCGATCCCCTCCAGCGGGGAACCGCCGATGACCTTTTCGCCGGGATTCCGGGCCTCGTCGCGACCCGGCTGCGACGCTGCCGCGGCGTCGCTATCGGGCTCGACCGCGCCCGGGCCTCCACCCGGCCCACCGCTCGCCAGCGCCTTTGCCCGCCTGTCCAGCCCCTTCACACAGAAGACTGCGCCCTCGAGCAGCAGGATGGAGAACCAGAGCAGGGCGTGCTCACTGAAGATCCCCGTGAAGAATGCGGTGATCGATGACCCGAGGATCGCGCCCATGGTGCCGCCGACCCCGATCAGGGCGAAGAGACGGCGGCTCTGGCGCTCCCGGTAGAGGTCGGTCATGAACGACCAGAAGACCGATACCACGAAGAGATTGAAGACACTGGTCCAGACGAAGAACGACCGTCCCACCCAGATCTCCGCCTGGCCTCCTTCCGGCAACGCGTTCAGGACAAGGAAGAACACGATCAGGCAGAGCATGAAGAAACGGTAGGTAACGGCGACGAACCGCCTCCGGGTCCAGCGGGCGACGATCGCGGCGAATACGGGATGCAGGAGGAGCATCACCGCCGCCGTGGCCGTGAAGAGCCAATGCAGGTTCTCCGGGCCTCCGGCCACGCCCATCGAGTCGCGGATCGGCCGGAGCACATAGTATGCCGAGAGAACCAGAAAGAAATACGCGGCCGACAGGAGCACGGTAGCCGCTTCTTCGGGGCGGACCCCGGTGATCCGAACCACGGCGCCGAGCAGGGGGTTTTGGGACTCTCGGTTCATCCGGCCGGCTTCAGGGGATGGAGGGGTAAAAGCGGCTGGTGCTTGCGAGCGTTCAAGGAACGGCTTCTTTTCGAGAACGTCAATGCCTTGCGGACCGGGCTGCCGCGATACCTCAAGTTGCGGAGGGCTGGACGATGAACTTCGGTGCTCGCCTGCTCAACATGAAGCGCGGCGAATTCCCCCTCGCCTGCATGTCCGCGCTCTTCTTCTTCCTGGTGCTGTGCGGCTACTTCTTCCTGCGGCCGGTGCGCGAAGCCATGGGTGTGGCGCGGGGAATGGACGAGTTGCGCTGGCTCTTCGTTGTGACGTCGGTCGCGTCGCTGGCCGCGGTGCTCATCTTCGGCGGGGTGGTGGCTCGCATGAACCGGCGCCGCTTCATCCCCATCGCCTACCTCTTCGTGATCGCGTGCCTGATCGGGTTCGCAGCCCTGCTGATCGCGGATGTGCGCACCGGGGGCGGTCTGATCGGCACCGACGCCCAGACGGGGCTGTCTCTGGGTGTCGGCCGCACCTTCTTCGTCTGGCTGACCGTGATCAACCTGTTCGCAACCAGCGTCTTCTGGGCGTTCATGGTGGACATCTTCGACGTGCACCAGGGCAAGAGACTGTTTGCGTTCATCGGGATCGGGGGCACGCTGGGAGCGATTGTGGGCGGCGTGGCGGCCAACGTGATCAGTGAGTTGACCGATACCCCCTACCTCCCCGCCGGCCTGATGCTGATGGGTGCCGGCTGCTTCGCGCTGGCGATCGCGGTCATGCTGACGCTGGACAGGATGGCGGTGCGTTCGGAGGTATCGTCGCTGGGTGCGGCGGGTCCTGGCTCGCCGGCCGGGGGCGAGACGGGTTCCTCGGGCGCGGCGGGCACGGAGGACGGGGCCTCGACGGGCGGCGGCCGGATCGGGGGCACCTTCTGGGACGGGGCGGCCGCGGTGGTGAAATCCCCCTATCTGCTCGGGGTCGGCCTCTGGGTCGTGTTCATGGCGGTGGCCAACACGATGGTCTACTTCACACAGGCCAACATCATCCTGAGCGACTCGGACACCTTCAGCCAGCTGGTGGCGAACTTCGCCCTGTTCGACTGGGTTGCCCAGGGCTTCACGCTCATCACGCAGATCTTCGTCACCACCCACCTGATCAGGAAGATCGGGGTCGGCTGGACCCTGGCGATCCTCCCGATCGTGACGCTGGCCGGCTTCGCGGTGCTGGCGGCATGGCCCATCTACGGAGTCATGCTCATCTTCAGCGCGCTGCACCGGGCGACCCGCTACGCCATTTCACGGCCCTCCCGCGAGACGCTCTTCAGCGTCGTGACCCCGTCCGAGAAGTACAAGGCCAAACCGGTCGTCGATGTCTTCCTCTACCGCTTCGGGGACGCGGCCGGGGCCGGGATCGACAGTCTCTTCGCCGTGCTGGGGCTGACCCTGGCGTGGGTGGCGGGGTCGACGGCGCCGCTCGCGGCCATGTGGATCGTGCTGTCGATCGGGATGGGGAGGGCGCAGACGCGCCGGATCCGGGGCTGACGGCGGGCTCACCGGGCTGGCGGTGCGGGCATGTAGTAGCCGACCCCGCGCTCGGTTAGAACGTAGGCCGGGTTGGCCGCGTCGTCTCCCAGCTTGTGGCGCAGCCGCTTCGCGACGGCGCGAACGAGCTTGGGGTCCGGTTCGCCCCGATCCCGACCGCGCCACGCCTGGCGCAGCAGCGACTCGTGCGTCAGCACCCGTCCGGCGTTGACCGAGAGCACGCGGAGCATCTCATACTCGGTCGGGGTGAGCTGCACGACCCGGTCCTTGATTGCGACGCGCCGCTGGTCGTAGCGGATGGTCAGGTCCCCAAGCACGAACGGCTGCGGACCGGCAACACGGCGGAGCGCGGCCCGCACTCTCGCTGAAAGCTCCGAAGGCGAGAACGGCTTGACGATGTAGTCCGCCGCGCCCGCGTCCAGCGCCCGGACGATCGTTTCGTCCCTGCCGTAGGCGGAGATGAAGATGACCGGCAGATCGGTCAGCTCGGGAACCCGCTCCATCAGCGCGATGCCATCGGTCCCGGGGAGGACCAGGTCCAGCAGGACCAGTTCGGGCTTGTGCTGCCTGACGAGGTTTGCCACCTCCTCCGGATCCCCGGTCACGATCGGAGCGTAGCCCGCCTCGGTGATCGCGTCGCGTACGTAGCGGAGCGCCTGCGGGTCGTCGTCCACCACCAGGATACGCGTCTGCTCGCGCCTCTCGGGAGCGGTGCCCCGGTCGGCCCCTGCCTGGCCCGCAGCGGCCGTTCCCGGCTCCTCGGCCACCGGAACCGTAAAGCTGAATCGCGTGCCCTGTCCCACACCGCCGCTCTCGGCCCAGATTCGCCCTCCGTGAGCCTCGACCAGGCCCTTGCAGATCGTCAAGCCCAGGCCGGCCCCCCCGGCCCCACGTTCCCGGTCGCCACCGGCCGATGGGGCGTACTTGCGGAATAGACCGGGAAGTCGATCCGGCGGCACGCCGCGGCCCTTGTCGGTCACCGAGACCATCACGTGCGTCCGGTCCAACACCGCGTCGATCTGGATGGGAGACGTCTCCGGAGAATACTTTGCCGCGTTGGACAGAAGGTTGCCCAGGACCTGGACAATGCGAGCGCGGTCGGCCAGCACCCGCGGAAGGTCCTCGGGCAGGTCGATGTTGACGATGTGTGCGCCCGTGCCGCTCACAAACGTGCCACGAGCCTGGTCCACCAGGGAGGCGACGGTCACGGGCTCGGGCGATACCGACAGCGTGCCCGTCACGATCCGTCCGTGGTCGAGCAGTTCGCCGATCAGGCCGCGCATGCGGTCGGCCTGATCGTCGATGACCCGAAAGAATTGCAGCATTTCGGCCGGGTCCGGTGCCGGCGAAGCGCCCAGAACGGTTGCCGTGGAGCCCTTGATCGAGATCAGCGGCGTTCGCAGTTCGTGGCTCACGATTCCGAGGAACTCGGCCCGCATCCGCTCAAGTTCCTCGAGCGGCCTCAGGTCCTGAAGCGTGGCCACGACCGACATAACCGAGCCGTCGTCCGCCAGAATCGGCGTTGAGTTGACCAGGGTGGTCACGCTCCGGCCGTCGGGAACCGAGAGCGTCATCTCCTCCGCACGCACCGTCTCGCCCTCGCTCAGCAGCGCCGCCAGCGGAAACTCCGCCAGGGCAACATCCCGCCCGTCGGCCCGGCCGCAGGTGACCAATTCCAGCAGTTGCGCCGTGGTGCGTCCCGGTATTCTCAGACCGTCGACGATCCGGCGCGCCTCCTTGTTGAACGACACGGGCTCGCCGGATTGCCCGTCAAAGACGACGACGCCAACAGGCGAGGTTTCAATCAGGGTCTCCAGGTCGGCCCTGGCCCTCCGTTCCTCGCGGTGTGCGCGCGCGTTCGCGATCGCGGTCGCCGCCTGGGCCGCGAACAGCGTGAGCACCTCCTCGTCGTCGCTCGTGAAGTCGCGACCGCCCTCCTTCTCGGCCAGAAAGAAGTTGCCGACGTTGATGTCGCGGTGTCGCAGCGGCACCGCCTGAAACGTCTTCGACCGCATGAGATCGGACGAGAAGCCCAGCGCCCGGGCATAGGTGGGCAGGTCGGACAGCTGAACCGGCGTGGCGAGGCTCCGGAGATGCTCGAAGAACCGCGGACCGTCCGTCCAGGCAGCCATTTCCTCCTTCTCGGCGGTCGTAAAGCCGGAGGTGACGAACTCCTCTGTGCGCCCGGCGGCATCCACGCCCACCAGTATGCCGAAACGGGCACCGGTAAGGACGCGCGCGCTGTCGACCACCTCCTGCAGCACGACGTCGAGGTCGAGGCTGGCGCTGACCCGCAGCACGGCAGCGCTCAGTCTGGATACGCGCTCCTGAAGTGCCTCCATCTCTCGCCGCTGTTCGGCAGAATCGTTCGTCACGGTGTGCTCTCCCTGTTTGTGAACCCGGCGCACCCCCACGCGGAGCATGCTCCCACGCGGCAGGCCCGCGCTCTATCGCTCGTCTGTCACGAAGATATATCCAAAATATCACGCGACAAGCGCCAGAGGATCGATCGCCGCAACCTTCCGGGAACTCGACGTGCCTGCCATCTCTTGACACGTCCAATATCACGAAACTAGTATGACCAATCGATCATCGGTCGCTCAATAATCTCATGTGAAAAATCATCGCGATTCGATGATCGCGCCCGGGATTTCGGGAGGCCGTCCGGCGATTGTACTCGCGGTCCCCGGTTCCGTCCATAATGTAGACAGTCCGGCCGTGAGGGAAGCGCCTGGTGGCACAGAAGATCGACCTGGAATCTCTTGTCGAGGGTTGCGCGGACGATTCTTTCGAGGACGGGATCCGGATCGACTCCACCCTCGAGTCGCTGACCGGAGCGGACGGGCTGGTCAAGCCGGCGGTCTATGAAGGCGGAGTCTATCAGATGGACCAGCGGTGGGCGTCGCCTGCCGATTCGGAGCCCACGAAAGTCATCGTCATCGACAGCGTTCCTTCGCAGGCGAACCGGCTCGAGGAGGCCCTGCGCCGGAACAGGGACACTACCCGGGTGCCCGAAATGGTACTGGATCTTTCCGACCTGACGAATCTGCCGGCGCACTTGCCCCGCCAGATTTCCAGCCTGGAATTCCCCCACCGGAATGCGGACGCGTACCTGCGTGACGCGCGGTTGAGCGGACGCGATTTCATCAAGACCGAGCTGGGCAAGTCGATCTTCGGAGCCACGCCGAGCCGCTGTGGACCATTGATGGCCTGGTTCCCGCAGGCACTGCTGTACGGCTTCTGGCAGTCGCACCTGGGCAAGAAGCGGCACAACACGAAGCACGCGCGCGCGTGGGTATCGGAGATCGTCGGATGGCGCCCCGCGTCCGTGGAAACCAGGGTTCTCGGCCTGAAGGGCGACCCGATGAACCTGAACACCGGAGAGACGCTGACCTCGAACCCCGACGACCGCTCCGAGTGGGAAATGGGCCGCGCCCCCGTCGAGGGTGGAAGGAGGGACAAGCTGTCGGAAATCGGGCACGGCCAGGTGCCCTTCATGGGCGACGAGGCGGCGGCCGCGGCCGTATCGTTCTCGCGGGTGACACAGCGTGCGACGGTGTCGTTCGCGCAGTTGAGGCGCGTCAGTCTCGGCGAGGCGCATGGCCCGGATCGTGACGCGGCGGCCCGGGCGCTGCTGGTGGCGCTCGGCCTGCACGCGCATGTGCTTGCATTCGGGCGGGGATTCGCCCTGCGTTCCGGTGCCGCGCTCAGACCGATGGAAACCAGCACGGTGTGGCTCGGAGCCGGCGGAGACAGGGCCCTGACGCTTGGAGGGCCGCGGGCGACCGGCGAACTGGTGGGTGCGGCCCTCGCGCGAGCCAGGTCGGAGGGGGTGCCGCTCGACGGCTGGGATCAGCCCGCGCTCCGCCTCACGCCGAGGGACAATCTGCGCAACGCGATAATCTCCACCTGGCCGCAGCCAGCCGACTGATGCTGGTGGTCTCCGTCGAACTCCTGCACGGGACCTTTCGCGGAGATCCGGACGGCACGGCGAACACCGGCGGACTGAGCAGGGGCGAGTGGCCGCCATCTCCATCAAGGCTGTTCGCGGCCCTGGTGGCCGCGGACGGCACGGGCCGGCGCTGCCGGGTGACCGACGGGTCCGAACTCCACTGGTTCGTGCGCCTGCCGCCCCCGGTCATTCATGCGGACGCCGATCCCCGCCACCAGCCCCTGGAGCCGCGCTATGTGGTCGTCTCCCCCAGGAGCCCCCGCAAGTCCGCCCACATGGAGTACGTCGGCCGCACGGGAACGAGAATCCGTCCGGGCTACAGGGTCACGCCGCGACATCCACACGTCGTCTATCGCTGGGATACCGAGGTGCCGCCCGCAGTATTCGACGCCCTCCGGCGGCGTGCGGCCCGGGTCGGGTACCTGGGTGCGGCGGACACGCCGGTGCGGGTCAGAATCAGCGACAGCATGCCGGATGTGGAAACCTCCCCCGCGGGCGTCTACCAGCCCGATCCCGCCGGTGATCTGGCCATCAGTGTTCCCCGGGAAGGTGACCTGGAGCTGCTGGACCAGATGTTCGATGCCTGGAGCACGCACGGGCCCGGTGTCGGCCGATCCCAGTTCCCGGCCCTGCGCCACCGGGTCGGCTACCGTTCGCCGGCGGGCCGGCCGGCCGTTGATCGCGGGGGTGTCGTGGCCTGGCTGCGTCTTGGCCGGGCCGTGGCCGGGCGCCGCGTGTCCAGAGTTACGGCCGTGTTCAAGGACGCCGTACTCAGCCGATTCCAGGCGATTCACGGCGAGCCGCCGCCCGTCCTGCACGGACACGGGTTCCGGCGCAAGGGCTTCGATCTCGCGCGCTATCTGGCACTGCCCGATGTCGGGGATTCCCGGTCGCACGGGCACATCCACGGACTGGCGCTCTGGCTGCCACCGGGGAGCGATGCGCCTGAAAGGGCCCGCATTCGAGAGGCTGCGTTTTCCGTAAGACGGCTTCACGGACACGGAATCGACGTTTCCGTGCTCCCCGCCGATGAGACCGGCACCGGTGCCGCGACGCCGCAGCGATGGACCCGAACCGCACGCTGCTGGACCTCCGCGTTCCCGGTAGTCCACGAGCGGAGGGTTCCGGTCGACCTGCAGGAGGTTGCCCGGTGGTGCCGTCACGCCGGACTCCCCGCCCCCGGCGCGTTCCGGTCCGCGCGAGCTCCCTTCGTTCCCGGGGGTGTGGACCTGGCGCCGGTCGAAGTGAACCGGCCCGGGCGGGGCGGGCGGCCGTATTCCCACCTCATGGTCTGGTTCGATGTTCCCGTGACCGGACCCGTGGTTCTGGGCTCCGCCCGGCAACGCGGCCTCGGACTCTGCGTGGACGTTGCCGGCGATGCGGAAGTGAATGCCGTCTGAAGGGCGGCTCGGCCGAATGCCGGGATTCGCGGCGTTCTACGAAGCCATCCACGACCGGCTGCCACTGCCCTGGCAGACGCGCCTGGCGAAACAGGTCGCGGAAACCGGGGCGTGGCCGATCGAGGTCGAGATCCCGACCGGGCTCGGCAAGACCGCATGCCTCGACATCGCGGTCTGGTGGCTGGCGTCGCAGGCGGACCGCCCGCCATCGGCCCGGTCGGCGCCGACCCGAATCTGGTGGCTTGCGCATCGTCCCGTGCTGGCCGACTCGACCGGGGAACGTGCCCGGGCGGTCAGCGGGGCGCTTCGCAATCCCGCGGCCGCCGGGATCACCGGTGATGCCGCGGCGATCGTCCGGGCCGTTGCGGACCGGCTGCGCTCATTGGGATCGAATGCCGAGGCAGATCCGCTGGAGGTGGTCCGGCATCGCGGGGGAGTCGGGGCGCGCGTGCCCACCGACCCGTCCAGGCCCGCCATCATGCTCTCCACGGTGCGGCTGTTCGGCTCGCGCCTGCTGTTCCGGGGCCAGGGAAGCAATCGTTTCATGTACCCGGTCGATGCGGCGCACGCGGGCACCGACAGCCTGGTGCTGATTGACGAGAGTCCATTCGCCAGGAACCTGCTTCGGCTGGTGCGGGATCTTGCAGACTGTACCCGGAAGGCCCGGCGGATTCTCGGCGGCGCCCGCTCGCTGCCGCAGGTGGTTTCGCTGACCGCAACGGGGAGCGCCTCGGCATTCGACCGGTTCGGGCTCGACGCCGAAGATCGTGCAAACCCGATCGTGCGGGAGCGTCTCGACGCGCCAAAGTGGATCGACGCCAGGGTCGAGCGCGGTGACGCCGACAAGGCGATCGCGAAGTGGGTGAAGTCGCTCCTGGCCGGGGCGCATGATCCGGCCTGCTGCCTCGTAGTCGCCAACACGCTGACCGTTGCGAGGGCCGTGTTCGGCCGGCTCTCGTCGTCGCCGCTCGCGGACGACGCGGACATCCTTCTCGCCGCCGGACGGACACGCGAACGGGAGGCGGAACGGATCCGGGCGCGCATTCTCGATCCGGTCCACGGGATGCCGGCGTCTCCCGGCCCGCCGTTGCGCCGCGACCGCCATCTGGTCGTGGTGGCCACGCCGGCCCTGGAGGCCGACGCCGACCTCGATGCCCAATTCCTGGTGTCGGAGGCGTGCGGAGTCCGTGCGTTGACGCAACGCCTCGGCCGCCTGAACCGGCTCGGACGCTCTTCCAGCTCCCGTGCGGTGTATGTACACGCGTCCGGGCGAGCCGGTGGGCGCCCTCCGGGCGGTGGAGAACCGGAAGCGGTGCTGAGGCGGCTCCAGAAGGCCGTAAAACGGGCCGGGGGTCCGTTGTCGGTGTCCCCGCGACACCTGGCGGAGGCGCTCGGCGAGCCGGACGACGAGCCCGGCCGGGTCCCGGAAGTCATGAACGGCCTCCTGTGGGAGTGGACGAAGACGACAACGCCGCCCCGGGACGCTGCGCCGGTCACTCCGTACTTCGCGGGCATCCCCGATGCGGAACTTTCGGTCTGCCTGTTCTGGCGTGCGAACGTCCCGGACCACGGGCGCAGGATCCGGCCGCGACCCCGCGATGGTGAAGCCGTTCGCTGTCCGATTCGCCACGTGCGGCGGGCCCTGATCGCGCACGACGATCTGCGGCGCCTCGGCCCGGACGGGCTCACGGTCGAGGTCATCACGGCACGCGAAATTCGTCCGGACGATACGCTGGTGCTCCCATCGGACCGCGGATTGCTGGACGACTTCGGCTGGAACCCGGACTCAACCGCCCCCGTGGCCGACATGTCCGTCCCGACCCCCGGCACCGCGCCCGTCCCGGCCGCCGACCTCGAACTCCACGGCCGTGCCGTCGGGGCCCGGGCCCGCCTGATCGCCGAGCGTCTCGGGTTGGCGCCTGCCCTGATCCGGGCCGTCGATCTCGCCGGGCAGTGGCACGATCTTGGCAAGGCCGACCGGCGTTTCCGCCGTCGGCCGGCGGGATGGCCCCGGGGAGGGAGGCACGAACAGCTGTCGGCCCGCCTGTTGCAGAAGTGGCTGTCGATGGGTCCGGACCGCCCGGACTCGGACCTGGCCGACCTTCTCGTCCACCTCGTCGCCAGTCATCACGGAAGCGGGCGGCCGTTGGTGACGCCGGTGCCGGACGACACGACCGAGGAAGTGTCGGCAACGGTGCGGGGGACGACCGTTCGATGCCCCGCCAACCTTTCGGAAACCGATTGGGGGCAGCCCGCTCGGTTTCGGCGCCTCAACGACACGTTCGGTCCATGGGGCCTGGCGTTGCTGGAAACGATCGTAAGACAGGCGAACCGCGGCGTGTCCGATGAAACGCGCGTGTCCGGGACGGGCAATCGATGAGAGGGCAGGTGATCTGCCGGGGCCTGCCGGGTTCCTGGGTGAACGGGTGGCTGGCCGGCATCGGCGCGACGGTGTTGTGCCCGGGTATTCGCCTCGGCTGGACGGAGGACCGCACTCCGCGGGCTGCTCTGTCGTCGACGGACGGCGACCCGGTGGAGCTGCTGGCGGCCGCCTGGCCCACGCGCGCCGCGCTCGGCGAGTTGCCGGTAGCGGAAGAGTGGGCGCAGACGCCGCGCATGGAGCGCAAGGTGAGCGTCGAATCCTTCTCCGCGCGGGTGCGGGTGGCCCGCGCCCACCCCGCGTCGTGGACTCTGTCCTCGACCATGACCGACCTCCACGTCGCCGCGGACGGACAGGTCGCGCACGCCCCGTTCGACCCGGCGGGCCCGGGGTCGATCCGGTGGCTGCATGACCGGCTGCTCAGAGTCCATCGGCAGGTCCGTAGATCCGCCGGCTGGCCCGGCCCGTCGCCGCGACGACTGGACCGGTCGCTGCAGGGCACCGCGCGCAGAGTGCAGGGAAGCGGACTCGGCTTCGACATCACGAGGCTGGCGTCGCAGGCCGACGAGACGGTCAAGCGGGTCGAGCCGGTGGTCGAGGTTCTGGCGTTCTTCGGACTGGCGCTGTTCCCGTTGCGCGGGACGGGCACGGATGCGCGGTTGCGCGGGGCCGTACAATCTTCCGCGCTCCAGCGCGGCTGGAGTCGAGAGAACGACCGCAGGGAGCTGTGCTTCAGCTGGCCGGCATGGCGCGCATCCCTCGACGCGGCCGCGATCGATGCCCTCCTCGACCTGTGGAGCCCCAACCGAAGCAACTGGGCGCTCCTTGGCATTCACTCCGCCTGGCGCACCCTCCGGTACCGGCCGAGAGCGACGGCGGATCCGACAAGGGGGTTCGGCTCGGAGCGGCTCTGACTCAGTGGCTGGTGTCGCCGGGCTCCTGGCCCGGCCTTCGTTGAGCGGACATCAACAGCCTCGCGCAGGCTGCCGTCTCACTTGTCGCCGGGGTGGGAACGCTCCGGCCTTCGTTCGGCGGCCGGGGCTCTCCCGCCTCGAACCTCGCGATCATGGATTCTGCCGAGCGGGTGCGGGGCGTGGCCGGTCAAACCCGATGGTCTCCGCATTGCAGTCGGCCAGGCGTTCGGCCATGACGCGCACCGCCTCGGGATTCGAGTCCACCAGTATGTAGCCCCTGCCGTGGCGTGCCGCCGCCTCGCCCGCCGTTCCGCTCCCGGCGAAGAAGTCCAATACGGTGTCGCCGGGCCTGGAGTGGACCTTGACGATGCGCTCCAGGATTCCCAGGGGCTTCTGGGTGGGGTATCCGGTCTTCTCTCGCCCGGTCGGGCTCACGATGGTGTGCCACCACACATCGGTGGGAGTCTTGCCCCGGGCGGCCTTCTCCTTGCCGACCAGCCCGGGAGCCATGTAGGGAATCCGGTCCATCTCGTCGAAGTTGAAGGTGTACGCGGCGGGGTCCTTCGCGTACCAGAAGATCGTGTCGTGCTTGGCGGGCCACTTCCGCTTCGAGCGGGCACCGTAGTCGTAGGCCCAGATGATCTCGTTCATGAACGACGCGCGGCCGAAGATCTCGTCCAGAAGGACCTTGCAGTAGTGGGCTTCACGGTAGTCGATGTGGAGGAAAAAGGAACCGGTCGGCTTCAAAATCCGGTAGGCCTCCCTGAGGCGGGGCTCCAGGAAGCCGATGTAGTCGTCATGGCGGTCATCGTAGCCGCTCCGCCCGACGACTTCAGTGCGGTAGCGACTTCCCTGGAAGCCCGTGCGGTCCCCGTCCTCGTCGCGCTCGACCCGGATGCGGGTACGACTCTGGATCCTGCCGGTGTTGAACGGGGGATCGACGTAGATCAGCCCGATGCTCCCGGCATTCATTTCCCGAAGAACCGGGAGGTTGTCCGAAAGAATGATACGCCCGCCGGAAGACGGGACACTCATCCGGTCACCGGCCGTATTGCAGGGGCTGCGCCTGGTCGGTGAGCCGCCCGAGCAGGGGCAGGAGCTTCTCGGCGGCGGCGGCACCGACCCGCGCGCGCTCGATCAACGTCATCGTTCCCTTCTCCCATCTTGCTATTTCGCAGTGTCCAGCACGTGGTCCGGCGGCAGTGAGGCCGGGTCCTGCACCCGGGTCTCGGTGGGAAGATACGAGAGGCGGGGCAGGTGTCCAAGCAGTTGTTTCCGGGCATGGCGGGCGCCATCCCGGTGGGAGGACGGCGGAGACTGCTTCGGAGGCCGGGCCCGCCGGAGGGGGCGACGCCCGGAATTGTCACCGTGATGGGTCCAGACGAACCGCCATCATTAGATTGTCTGGAAGAGGCGGTCGACCCCGGCCTCTGATCGCCTCCTCGGAGTCCTCGCCAAATGCATCATTTCATCGACTTCAAGAGCTTCCGGCGCGCACGGATTCGACTTATTCGTCCGCTCACCATCCTGGTCGGTCCCAACGGCTCGGGGAAGAGCAACGCGCTTGAGGGGATCGAGGTGTTGGCGTCCATCGCCGCCGGAGACCCACTCCGGGAAATCACGGACCTGGACCCCGGAAGGGTTGCTAAACTACTGTCCAGAGAAATCGGGGGCAGTATAGCCGGAGCCTCTCTGAGTCCCCGCTCCGGAACCAGCCCGCGCCTGTCAGCTCCCGCCCGCATGACACGCGGTGCTTGAAATCCTGCCCAGCAGGCTCGCTCGCGGTTGGCGCGCGCGGTTGGCGCACGGCAGGCCTGGTGCGCTTACCGGCGGCGCAGGTGGAGCAGGCGGAAGAGGGGAGCCACCTGGGGCACGTCGGTGCGCGCTCCCAGGTAACGCTTGGGGTTGTCGGCGGGGAAGTCGTGCTCGAGCACTTCCCAGTCGGCCGCGAGTCCCAGCTGTTCGACCACCGCCGTCGGATCGAAGTGGGTAATCATCGGCTCCCCGTGGCTCTTGACGAGGCCGAGCAGGCTGTCGAAGAGCGCCAGTTCGCTCTCGGGAACGCATTCCCGGGAGTTCATGTAGTCGAACGCCAGTTCCGATCCCCGGGCGGCGATGCCGCCGACCCCGAGCAGAGTGCCGGTCACGGCCTCGCGCGCCAAGTAGAAGGTCACTCCCATCCAGCTGAAGAAGGCAGGTTCGCCGGGATCGAACCCCGCGACCGTCAGCCGCTCCCCGAGGCTGTCGCGTTCAAAGTCCACGTTCACGAAGTGCAGATGCTCCGGCACCGGGATGTCGGCGGCCGCCAACCGTTCCTGTTTCAGAGCGGCGCTGGCGGCAAGATCCACCTCGAACACTTGGATTCCGAGATCCGGGTAACGGAGCGCGAAGGTGTCGAAACCGGCTCCCAGAATAACGAGTTGCCGAATTCCCCGATCCGCCGCGGCCAGGATCCGGTCGTCGGTGAAGCGCGCCCGGATGAGCACGAAGGTGGTGGTCGGGATGACTTTCCGCAGCAGCACCCGGGTGATCAGCCAGTGGCGCCAGCTCGAGCCGATCACCCGCTGCCAGCGCTCGCCGACGAGATGGATCGCGTAAGGATCTTCGACGATCAGGGGCCGTTCCGCCCGGGCGTAGTGTCCCGCCCGCGTCGCCGCCACCATCTCGGCGGTACGGCTGCCCCGGACGCGGGCGAGATTCTCCGTGCCCTCCCGTCTCTCCACTTCGGCCATCAAATGCGTCCCACCCGACTCCGCGTCAAGGGGTGGGAGGCCACCGCGAATAGCTGCACACATACTACCTGCACATGTTCAGCCTGGACCCGCCACAGTTCCCCGGCAACCCGCGCCGGCCGACGGGTCATCTTCGAAATCGCATCGCGGGTCCCCACATCCAGCCCGGGCTTCGCTCACCCTCCAAGAGATGCTGGTAGAGCAAGCTCGCCGAGAGTTCCACGTCGAGACCTGGAACCACTAGATCGCCCGAGTCGCTCACCTCCCTCAACCAGCCGCCGCCCGTTTCCCTAGCGCGTCGACCCTCCTCAGGAACTCCTCGGCGGTGGCGCATTCGATCACGGCATCAGCGACGGCCACGATGTCCTCCTGGTCGGTGAGCCGCCCGAGCAGGGGCAGGACCTTCTCGGCGGCGGCGGCACCGAACCTGCGGCTGACCTGCCGGTGCACCATTTCACGATGCCTCTCGACGCCCTCCTGCCTGCCCCTCTGCAGCCACAGCTGGTCCCGCTCCTCACCCCACTTCCGCGCGCGCTCGATCAACGTCATCGTTCCCTTCTCCTCTCTCGCCTTTCGCAGGGTCCGCCGGAGCTGCTCGCCCTTCGAACCGTGCCGCAGCGTCAATACCAGTTCAATCCACGTCCGGAAGGGCGCGTCGAGACCGGGCTCCCCGATGGCCTCCAGCCGGTCATCCAGCGAGCCGGCCAGCTCTTCCAGCGCCTCTGCTGTGGGAGCTTGCTCGAACCTCGCCATCGTCGCAAGCACGTTGTCCAGCGGCAGCGAGTCCGGGTCCCGCTCCCGGATCTCGATGAGAAGATACCAGAGGCGGGGCAGGTGTCCAAGCAGGCTGTCCGGTGGTCCCGATGCGCCAGGGCATGTCGGCGTGCCGCTGGCCGAGGCGCTCGGTGACGAAGCTGTCGGGCATGCGTTCCAGCGTGGAGAAGTCCAGGTGCCGGGCGAGGTCAATCGCGGCCGCGTGCAGGGTGTCCTCCACGGTGCGGGCGTGGGTGAAGAAGTTCTTGTACGAGGCGTCGTGCTGCGGACCCTCGGGCCGTTTTCGCTTTCCCGGCATGGCGGGTGTTCCCCCGGTGGGAAGGACGGCGGGAGACGGCGCTTGCGGCCGGCGCCGCCGGACCTTTGGTGGTCACGGGGTAACGTTGGCGGGGGGCCGGGGGCGGAGGAATGGCCGGAAGGGACTGGTTTTTTCGGGAGGGACGGGAAG
>VXLT01000261.1 GCA_009841475.1 Gemmatimonadota bacterium | reverse complement strand
GAACCGGACAGATGTTGTGCTACGAAACCGGACAATTCATGTGCTCCCAACAGAGGCCACCCGGTTTGGGTGGTTCCCCCTCAGGCATGGTGGAGCCGACCCCTGCGTTGATCTGGTGAGCCGTGCTGTTCTGCGGCGCCAGCCCGTCGCCATCGGTTCGGTGCCCGCTACAGCCAGCGGTCGTCGGCAGCGGAGGAAACGGACGGAGAGGGAAACCCTTCGGCGTTTGGGGCTGGGGGAGAGGGGGGATTTCCCCGGTAAGGCGGTGAGAGGAAGCTCCCTTCGAACTTACCGGATTCTCCCCGTCGCGGCGCTCGTCGCTTGGGTTACATCGTTGAATGCGTCGCAGAGAGCAAGCCGGTTCGCGGTCTTCCGTGCGACACACATCCCAACCCCCGAGGAGGGTTTTTTCATGAACCGCACCACCATTACCACCATCATCCTCTGTACCCTGCTTCTCGCATCCGGATGCGGGGACGCGCTCGACGCGCCGACCGTGCCCGAGATCGCCAGCGAAAGGGACGGCCCGCGCTGGGACGAACGCCAGGTCACCGTCATCGAGCAGATGGCCAAGAGCATGGCCGGGGTTCTGGCCAACCCCGAGGCCCGCGAGGCCCTGTACGAGGAAGCCGCCGAGGAGTACACCGGCGACACCGAGGCGCTCTACGCGCGGATCGCCTCGAAGCGCGTCGGCGGAATTACGTGGGCAGACCGGCTGGGCGTCGACGCTCACCCCAACGACACCAAGTGGGTGCACTTCTACGTGTACGGCATCGAGTACTCGAATCCCGGCGAGGCACCTCTGGTCGCCGTGGGCACCGACGACGAGGACGTGCCGGCGCTGAAGGCGTTCGACTCGGACGGCAACGAGCACCAGCTTGACGCGCAGACGCCGCCCGGGCAGACCGTGGTGGTCGTCGGGTTGAACGAGCGCCTCGATGAGTACGGCCGGCCGCGAAGGGAGTTCCTTGACCCGGATCCGCTGACCTACGAGGCGGCAGACGGTCCTGGGAGCACCGGAGGCCGTGGCGGCGGCGGCGGGGGCGGAAGCGTCCACGACTTCCGCAGCGCGCCGCACACCGAGCACATCGACTCCATCTACATGATCGACGACAACGAGAACTGGTTCCGGGGCAGCCCTGAGATCATGATGCAGATGAACGTCATCAGCTCGCCCACGTTCCCCGCATGGAAAGGCGCTTTCCCCGAGGTCGACGACGAGCGGGTATGGTACGACGTGGATCAGCGCCTGTTCGATTGGCGAAGAGATCGGCCGGATAACGACCACGGCCCCATGGCTGCGGTGATGTGGTGGGAGGAGGACGGAGGCGACATCAAGGAGATCCCAGTGGGGGCTGTATACAAGGGAGTGTCAATCACCTTCACCTTCACGCTGAGGTCGAACGATGACCAGATGGGCTCCGCGTTCGTCAACTTCGAGGACGATCTCTTCACCCACTACGACACCAACGAGATCGAGTGGAAGCACAAGTAGGGGCTTGGCCCACCTTCGATCGCGACGAGGTCATGGCCGCCGCGCTGCTGGACCGGCTTCTCCACCGCTGCCGCATCGTGAACATCCGGGGCAACAGCTACAGGATGCGCCGTCACGCCGAACTCTCGAAGGCGATCCACCCGCTGGCGAGCCACATAGATGCCGAAGCACCGGCGTCCGGAGAGGCCCGTCATGACGACTGCGCTCTCGGTTCTGCGGCTGCCCCACCGGAGGGAGCGGAGCAGCCGCAGAACCGGGACATTTTCGATGCCGATAACCGGGACATTTTCCGTGCCGATTGACACGCCCCCGTGTAGAACGCTCATCATGCCACGCATCGAACACGTCTCTGCCCGCGATGCGTCGTGGCGCTGGTCCCGTACGTCACGTGGCCTTCGATGACAGCCCGTCTCCATGTGTGCCCGCTTCAACATCGACATAATCCAAAGGGCGCGTGCTACCGGTTAGCGCCCGCGGTGGGGGGAATCATTCCTCAGTGTGCGGTGTACCATCTCCCGCAAGCTTGCCGATGATACTGCAGTGGTCGACCATGCCATGATACTTGGCGGCACATGAGGAGCGGATGATGATGACGGTACGAGTATTGGCGGCAGGGCTGCCAGATTGGACCATCCGGGGTCTGTTCTCCGTCCTAGCCGGGCTAGTGGGGCTGTCGTGTGCCTCCCCTCCCCGGCAATATCACTTCGACCCGGTCGTTCTCGTCAGCGTGGATCAGGAGACCGCTTGGGATCGAGCCATCGAGCTATTCGCGGCCAACTCTTGGCCGGTCGCCTCGATTGACCGGGCAAGCTGGCTCATTGCCACGGATTGGATGCCCATGGAATCGGTCCCCTACGGGTGGCTGGATTGCGGGTCCCCCGGCGCACTTACCAACGTCCTCGGGACGTCGATCAAGTTGACGGTCGTTATCCGGCCCGGCTCCGTGATGGTGACGGCGGCGGGAAGCCAAGAGCGATGGATTGCGGACGATCCGCCCCGCGTCGTCCCGTGTGAGCCCACCGGCGAAGCGGGACGATGGCTAGCGGAGCAGATAGGGGCTCCGGTTGTGGGGGACTCGCTGTCCGTGTCCGTTACGCGCACCAATCTGGGAGTGTCCTGCGGAGTGCAGCCCTGACGGCCGAAGCAGCTCGACCGGTTTCCGCGACCGTTACTCGCCCGCCGGGGCCAAGGACACCAGCCTCGACGCCCGCGTCCTCGCCGACGCGCTCAGAACCGATCGTCACCTCTTCCGCAGGATCGACCCCGTCGATCCGGTCGTCATCGAGCTCAGGGCGTGGTCGCGGATCGACGAGGATCTCACAACGGGACCGCACCCGCCTGTCGAACCGGGTGCGGGAGCAAGTTATGGCGCTACTACCCGCAGATCCTCGAAGGCGTGGTCGAGCCTTGGGTTCCTCGACCTCTGGGCCAAGGTTCCGACGCCCGCGAAGGCCCGGAAGAGCAACTTCGGGAACGTTGCCCTCGTCGTCCTCGATTTCGACGGGTCTCTTCGCGAAAGGCCGGGCGAGGATGGCGCGGGCGCGCGATGCCTGCTAGCGTCAAATGCACTCATCGGCGTCACAAGGAGTTCAGTTGTGGACCTGCAATGCATGGCGGTATTCCGGAAAGTTCCTGAAGGCTACATCGCTTTCATCGAAGAGTTTCCCGGTGCCAACACCCAAGGCGCTTCCCTCGAAGAAGCTCGGTCGAACCTTCGGGAAGCCGTCGCCTTGGTGATCGAAGCCAACCGGGAAATGGCCCGCGAAGACGCCGACGGCGGTACGGTCATCAGAGAGCCCATCACTGTCACGGCGTGAAGCGCCGGGACTTGCTGCGGCACTTGGCCCACCACGGATGCGTCCTTCTGCGCGAAGGCGCGAACCACACCCTCTACATCAACCGGGCGGCCAAGAAGGTCTCGACGATTCCCCGGCACAACGAGATCAATCGGGATCTCGCCAGAAAGATCTGCAAGGATCTCCAAGTGCCCCGGCCTCCAGCGAGCTAGGATGGCGGATCGGCTGTCGCCGCTGTCGTGGCCCCGGCAGCCCGGGAAACGGCGGTGTAGATCCTGCGGCAAGCTCTACGTTGGCCGTCCCCGGGAGGAAGCTGTATGCCTCACCTGCGACATCCGGGAGCGGGCGGTTCGGGGCGAGCATCCGGCAGCCATCGCAATTCGCTTCGGTATCCCCCGATTCCTCGTGGAGGCTGTGCTTGAAGGCGATTCTCGCCCTACCCGTACCCCTCGGAGGTAGGTGATAGTCGATCTGGGGCGATCCTAGAGCCCGTAGACGCACCGAAGACCGCTCGGATCGGGCCGTTCCGGCCCATTCGCTTGGCGATGGCCGGGGAGGCAAGGCTCATCGCTCGAACCCACCTCCGCCGCGCTCGGGGCCTCGGGGCCGGGGCGGGCGTGGTACAACGATGCGGGTGATGGTCCGCCCCCGCTCCCGCTCCCGTGCCTGTTCGCGCTCCCGCTCCCTCATGGTCTCGCGCACCGACCATGCGCGCCGCTCCGCCTCCACGAGCCTGTTTCGATAGAACTTGCCCCAACCGCGCTCGATCTCCCGGGCGCGCTCGCCGTGTGCCTTGCCCAACTCGGCCCGCTCGTCCCTATGATACCGGTCGAGATCCTCGCGCCAGCCCTCGACCAGATCCTCCCGGCCCCGGATCGCCCCGGCCAACTCCCGCAGCGAGCGGTCGAGCTGCCAGATCCTGAGCCGTCCGAGCACCGTGCGGCTCTCCCGATCGAGCCGCTGCCGCATCTCCTCCTGCCGCTTGTGCAGGTCGGCCCATTCCTTGCGCGCCCGGGTCTCAAGGTTCCGGAAGTTCCTCTCGCGCCCGCCCGAGACCGTCTCCCAAGCGTCCGCCTCGCCATACCGCCATGCCTCCATGTCGACTTGATCCTCGCGGCGCGGCTTCCTGGCCCGCCGCGCCCGCCCGGGCTGCATCCCTTCTCGCCGGACGCGCGCCCAGTGGCGCGGCCGGCCCGACGGGCCTCGAACCACCTCCCGCAGTCTGATATACACATCTGACGCTGCCGACGATATTAC
>VXLT01000271.1 GCA_009841475.1 Gemmatimonadota bacterium | reverse complement strand
GTCTGACGGGCGGATGGGCAGAGGTCTGAATCCCGGCAGGGAATCGTCTAACTACTTACAGGGCTGCACGATCTGCGCTCTCTGCCGTTGGACTAGACACTACTGGACCGTGCCGCGAAAGCGGGCAAAACCGACCTGAATAGCGGGACTCCCGCGCCCATCCCGCCTCCTCACCGATGGTCCTGGAAGCCGACCTCACCCCCCGTCCCGAGAAGCCGGATCATCCGGTCGTGGACAGCAACTCGCGTACGGAGATCAAGGCGGTCCACGATTCCCCAGGTCTGGTGCTGGCTCGCGCCTTTATGGTGCGAGCCAGCACACGCCACGTTCAACGTTGGCGGCTGGCGAGGGGGCCGTGCCCCCTTCGACCCCCAGCTTTCCGATCCGATTTCGGAGCATCGGCTCGGGGCGAATGTTGTCGCCGCTCGGACCGCCGCGAACCCGCGCGACGTGGTATCTTCCTTGAATTGCCGGACGGCAGCCTCACACAGAGGCATGGCCGAATCGCTGGGAAGACACGATGGCCGGACCGAACAAGAAGCTGGTTGCCGCCGTGGAGGCGTATTTCGCCGATCTTCGGCAGGTGCGCGCATCTGGCGGCGCGACTGCGGAGCGCTCGTACTATCCGGCGCTGGAGGGCTTGTTGCGCGCCGTCGGAGCCACGCTCAAGCCCAAGGTGTTCTGCGTTCAGGAACTGGCCGATCAGGGAGCCGGGCATCCCGACCTTGCCCTGTACACGGCGAGGCAGGTGCAGAAGGGCCAACCGAGGCCGGGACAGATTCCCGAGCGTGGCGTCGTCGAGGTCAAGGGCGTCGGCGACGATGCTTGGCTGACGGCGGGGTCCGGGCAGGTAAGCCGCTATTGGAGCCGTTACCGTCTGGTGCTCGTCACGAATCTGCGGAACTTCGTCTTGGTGGGCGCGGACGCGGCAGGCAGCCCCGCCAAGCTCGAAACCTTCACGCTGGCCGAGGATGCCGAGGACTTCTGGCGCGGCGTGGAGACTCCCCGCGCCTTCGCCCGCAAGGTCGGCGCGGGCCTCGGCGAGTATCTGGCTCGGGTTCTTTCGCACCGGGCCGCCCTGGCCGAGCCGAAGGACTTGGCGTGGCTGCTGGCCTCGTACGCTCGCGACGGATTGGCCCGAGTCGAGGCGGCGGGGAACGTTTCGTCCCTTCTGGCCGTCCGCTCGGCGATGGAGGAGGCGCTCGGGATTCGCTTCGAGGGCGAGCGCGGGGAGCGATTCTTCCGTTCGACCCTGATCCAGACGCTTTTCTACGGCATCTTCTCCGCATGGGTGCTGTGGTCCCGCGACGAGCAGAAGAGGAACGGGCCGCTCTTCGAGGGCCACTACGGTCCGCAACGGTTTAGGTGGCGCGAGGCGGTCTGGCACCTTCGCGCGCCCGTGCTGCGGGCATTGTTTCAGCAGTTGGCCGACCCAAGTCGGCTGAAACCGCTCGGCTTGGTCGAGGTGTTGGACTGGACATCGGCAGCGCTCGACCGGGTGGACCGGACGGCATTCTTCTCGCGTTTCAACGAGGGCGAGGCGGTGCCGTACTTCTACGAACCGTTCCTCGAAGCGTTCGACCCTGTTCTCCGAAAGCAGTTGGGCGTGTGGTACACCCCAACCGAGGTGGTGCGGTACATGGTGGCGCGGGTGGACAGGGCGCTCAAGGACGATCTCGGGATTCCCGCCGGGCTCGCGGCCGAGAACGTCTATGTGTTGGACCCGTGCTGCGGCACAGGGGCCTATCTGGCGGAGGTGCTCCGCCGGATTTCCCGGAATCTCAACGAGCAGGGCCTCGGGGCGCTCGCGGGTGCGGAGGTCAGGAGGGCGGCAACCGAGCGAGTCTTCGGGTTCGAGATCATGCCCGCGCCATTCGTGGTGGCCCATTTGCAGGTCGGCCTCACCATGCAGGGTCTGGACGCACCGCTGGCGGACAACGGGTCTGAACGGGCCGGAGTGTTTCTCACCAATGCGCTCACAGGCTGGGAGCCGCACCCGACCAAGCCGCTGCCCTTTCCAGAGCTCGAAGAGGAGCGGGATCTCGCGGAATCGGTGAAGCAGGACATCCCGATTCTAGTGATCCTCGGGAACCCGCCCTACAACGGGTTTGCGGGCGTTGCGGTGGATGAGGAGCAGCAGATGCTGGATGCGTACCGCACCCCGCGCCGCGTGGCGATGCCCGACAAGAGGGGGCTGCACGATCTCTACGTCCGGTTCTTCCGTATGGCGGAGCGCCGCATCGCGGAGAAAACGGGCCAAGGGATGGTCTGCTTCATCTCGAACTACTCGTGGTTGGACGGGCGGTCGTTCGCCGGTATGCGAGAACGGTTGTTGGACGCCTTCGATGTCGTTCGGATCGACTGCCTGAACGGCGATGTTCGGAAGGGAGGCAAGACACCGTCTGGAGCACCCGATCCCAGCATATTCACGGTCCCCGGAAAGGCCGTGGGCATTCAGGTGGGTACAGCCATCACCACGCTGGTTCGCAAGCCAGACCACAAGCCCGCCGAGGCAGTCGGTTTCCGTCATTTGTGGGGACAATCCAAACCTGCCGAGTTGATCGCGACTGCCGAGGCAGATCCAGGCACGCTGTACTCCCGGTTCACGCCCTCGTTACGGCTGGGCCTCCCGTTCGCGGAGACCGCGGTGAGCCCCGACTGGTTCGACTGGCCCTTGCTGCCGGATCTCTTCCCCGTCCAGTTCTCGGGGGTCAACACCAATCGTGACGGGTTCGTAGTTGACATCAGCCTGTCCGTCCTCAAGTCGCGGATCGCCGATTACTTCGATACCGCGTTGAGCCATCAGGAACTCGCCAAGCGTCATCCAGTGGCCATGGAGCCTCGCGCTCGATACGACCCTGTAGCGGTTCGCGATACTCTGCTTTCGCGCGGATCGCCGCACGCTGAGGGCTTCGTGCGCTATGCTTACCGTCCCTTCGACACGCGGTGGCTGTACTGGGAGCCCGAGACCAAGCTTCTCAACGAGAAGCGCCCCGACTACCGGCCGCACGTCTCCCCCGGCAATCTGTGGTTGTCTGCCGCACCGCACCTGCGTAAGGATTCGGGCGAACCTCAGGCGTGCGTTACACGCCATCTGGCTTGCCTGCATCTGATCGAACGTGGTGCGAACCTGTTTCCCGCCTATCGCCTCGACACGGATACCGCATTGTTTGGAGCGGCGGGAGATGGTTCGAGTCGGCAGCCTAACCTGACGCAAGCCGCCCGCCGATACCTTGAACGGCTCGGTGCCAGCGTCGAAGACCTGTTCCACCACGTCGTCGCCGTCCTGCACGACCCCGACTATCTCGCAACCAACTCCGGCGCCCTGCGCATGGAGTGGCCGCGCATCCCGCTACCGGATTGGCCGGACGGCAAGAACAGAGGGGCCGCTCAGGTGCTCGCCCGCTCGGCGGCGCGTGGACGCCTGCTCGCCGCTCTGTTGGATTCCGAAACCCCGGTCCCCGGCGTCAACCAAGCACCCCTCCGTTCGGAGATCGAGGCTATCGCCGTTCCATGCACGGTCGAGGGACGCAACATGATCGACGACGATTTCGCCGTCACCGCCGGCTGGGGTCGTCGCGGGCGAGGCGATGCCGTCAACCCCGGGAACGGCCGCTGGTCCAAGAGAGCCTACAGGCCGGAGGAATCCAAGGCCGTGGGGGCCGCATCGGCGGCGCTGGGCGACACGACTCTCGATGTCTATCTCAATGACGAGGCCTTCTGGGGCAACGTCCCCTCCGCCGTCTGGGACTACCGGCTTGGGGGCTACCAAGTGCTCAAGAAGTGGCTGTCTTACCGGGAGAGTGCGGTCCTGGGCCGGGGACTTCTACCAGAGGAGGTCCAGCACTTCACCGACACCGCACGGCGCATTGGCGCGTTGCTGATCGCGACATCCGACCGACCCGAGAGGAGTTCACCATGACCGAGAAGCTCATCGACAGAAACCCCGACGTGTTGGGCGGCACGCCCGTGTTCTCGGGGACCAGAGTTCCCGTGCGCATCCTGATGGAGCATCTAGAGGCGGGCGACCGGCTCGACGACTTTCTGGACGACTACCCCACGGTGACGAGAGAGCAGGCCGTCGGAGTGCTCGAACGGGCGACGGCGCAGCTGGTGGGCGATGCCCGATGAAGGTGCTGTTGGACGAATCCGTTCCAAGGCGGCTCGCCGCTGAGTTTCCCGAGTCGTTCGGGGCGCGCACGGTTCAGCAGATGGGCTGGGCCGGGTGCTCGAACGGAGAGTTGCTGCGCCTTGCGGCGGATCATGGGTTCGGAGTTCTCGTCACGGTGGACCAAGGGTTCGCGTATCAGCAGAGCGTTCGGAACCTCCCGATCCCCGTCGTCATCATGATCGCCGGACGCACCCGATTGCAGGAATTGCTTCCCCTCGTCCCGGAAGTGATCGCGGTTCTATCGGGCGACCTCGGGCGGCGAATCCACCGTGTCGTGGCCTGAGATTGACCCTGCCCGACCGCCCGTTGAGTATTCCCAGTTGGATACAATTGACCAACCTCCGACTCATCCGCGTCCATCGGGCCGCGGACCTGCCTCCAGAAAGGGTTTGAACATGGGCAGCTCGCAGGATGCCGTCATGCAGTACGTGGAAGGCGAACTGAAGAAGGATCCCCGCGTG
>VXLT01000145.1 GCA_009841475.1 Gemmatimonadota bacterium | reverse complement strand
CTCCGACTCGGCCACGCCCGCCGACTCGCCCACGCCCTCCGCCTCCGCCACCCCCACCTCCGCCAGCCGCTGCAGCGCCGTCACGTCGTCCAGGATGTAGAACCCCCGCGCATGCGTGGCGATCACCAGATCGTTGTCGCGCGGGTGCAGCTCCAGGTCGCGCACCGCCACCGGCGGCAGCCCGAGCCGCATGTCCACCCACCGGTTCCCTCCGTCGAAGGAGGCGAAGATCCCGAGTTCGGTGCCCGCATACAACAGGTTCGGCGAGCGCAAATCCTCGTCAACCACGTGCACGTAGCTGCGCAGCCCGTCGCTGATGCGCCGCCAGGTGGCCCCGAAGTCCTCGGTCACGAAGACGTAGGACTCGAAGTCGTCCATCCGGTGCTGGTCGATCGCGACATACGCCCGTCCCGGCACCGCGCGGGACGCCTGGACGCTCCCCATCCACCCATTCGCCGGCGCTCCGTCAATGTTCGGGGCCACGTTCGTCCAGCTCTTCCCGCGGTCCCGCGTGACCTGCACGTTCCCGTCGTCGGTCCCCACCCAGATCACCTCCGGGTCGAGCGCGCTCTCGGAGATCGACAGGATCGTGCTGTGGTACTCGGCGCGCGTGTTGTCGGGCGAGATAGGCCCGCCGGAGAGACGCTGCTTCTCGGGGTCGTCGGTGGTCAGGTCCGGGCTGATGATGTCCCAGCTCTCCCCGCCGTCGCGGGTGCGGAAGAGGACGTTGCCGCCGTAGTAGATCACGTCGGGGTCGGTCGGGGACATGTGAATCGGCGAGTTCCAGTTGAAGCGGTACTCCTCCAGCTCGGCGCCGCCGCCCGCGGGGCCGGGCGGATACGGCTGGATGTAGCGCTCCTCGCGGGTGCGCATGTCGATCCGAGTGATGTCGCCGAAGTGGCCGTTGTAGTAGATGATCTCGGGGTCACGCGGGTCCGCGATCGTGTACATCCCGTCGGCCATGTAGCGCAGCCGCACCCAGTCGCCCTCGCGCACGCCGGCCCGGTTCCACTTCTCGTTCGGCCCGCGCCAGATCTCGTGGTCCTGGAAGCCGCCGAGGACGTTGTACGGCTCGGCCATGTCCAGCCCGAGGTGGTACGCCTGCGCCATCGGCATGTTGTTCAGGAAGTCCCAGTTGTCACCGTAGTCGTTGGAGATCCAGAAGCCCCCGTCGGTGCCCGACAGCAGCCTCGCCGGGTCGGTGGGGTCGATCCACAGGGCGTGATGATCCCCGAACATGCTCCCGCCGTGCCCGCCGAAGGTGAGCCCCCCGTCCGTCGAGACGCTGAACTGGCCCGCGAGCGTGTAGACGCGGTCCGGGTCCACCGGGTCGGCGCGCACCTGTGTGTAGTAGAAGGGACGGTTGTTGAGGCGGCGCTCGGCGCTGACCATCCGCCAGGTGATGCCCCGGTCGTCGGAGCGCCAGAGTTCCCCTTCCTCCTGGGACTCGATCAGCGTGTAGACGCGATTCGGGTCCGCCGCGTGCACGCTGACGCCCACGCGCCCGATCACGCCGGTGCCGGGCAGGCCGTTCGCGAGCTCGGGGTCGGTAAGGCGGGTCCAGCTGTTGCCGCCGTCCGCCGAGCGGAAGAGACCGCTCCCCGGACCGCCGCTGCGGAAGTGCCAGGGCCGCCGCAGGTAGTCGTACATGCCGGCGTAGACGATGTCGGGATTGAGCGGGTCGATGGCGACGTCGCTCGCGCCGGTGGTCTCGTTTATATAGAGGACGCGATCCCACGTGTCGCCGCCGTCGCTGCTGCGGAAGAGGCCGCGCTCCTCGTTCGGTCCCCATGCGTGCCCCATGGCCGCCGCGAAGACGATCCGGGGATTGCGGGGATGGATGACGATGCGCGAGAAACGCTCCGTGTCGGTGAGGCCGAGGTGCGTCCACGTCGTCCCGCCGTCGGTGCTCCGGTAGATACCGTCGCCGATCGAGATGCTATTGCGCACCGCGCCCTCCCCGGTGCCCACATACACCACGTCCGGGTCGTCCGGGCGCACCGCGATCGCCCCGATCGAGAGCGTGCCACCGTCCTCGAAGACCGGCTCGAAAGTGGTGCCGCCGTTGGTGGACTTGAACAGCCCCGAAGAAGACGAGCCGACGTACAGGATGTTGCGGTTGTCCGGCACGCCGGCGACGTCCGAGATCCTGCCCGAAAACATGGCGGGGCCGATTTCGCGCCAGGAGAGCCCGGCGAGGACCGCCCCGTCGCCGACGAGCGCGTTCGGTGCGGTGGCGGTGGCGGACTGTGAGGGGGACGTGCCGGGTGGGGGCTGGCAGCGTGCCGTGGCGAGGGCCAGGACGACTGCGAGGGAGGCTGCGACGGCGCGGTTCCCAGTCATGACGAGCTCCTTCCGGCCCGAGCGGTGTGCCCGGTTACCATAGGAGGCGCGGAGTTCGGTGGGCAAGCGAGGTCAGCTCCCCTCCAGCCGGTGGGTTACCGCCGCCGAACCTCCCGGGTGTGCCAGGCTTCCACGACCTCCGGGTGGGGGTATGCGGCACCGGGGCGGGCCAGGCCGGCCTCCCCGCCCGGAAGGCTGGTTTCGCCATCTGCCTCTCCGGCTTCGCCGAAGGGATACCGGCTCATTCCGTGGAAGGGCAGCGGGCCCACCTTCCACCCGGCGGCGGTATTCATGTCGGCATCCTTCAGCCACCCTTCGGTGTAGATGACGAAGTCCCGCGTCCACCCCTCGGGCAGATCCGGCAGTCCGCCGGCGTCGAAGCGGAGCGCCAGCTCGTCTCCGGGTGCCATGATCGGGTAGCGGTCGTCGGCCTCCCCGACCAGCGGAAGAACGTCGCCGTAGCGGGTATAGCGCCCAACGATCGGCCGCCAGCGCGGTTCCTCCGACACCGTGCCGTAGTCGAACCAGGGTGGGCCGGAGCGTCCGCCTTTTCGGTATTCCCGCGAGAAGCCCCGGTAGCGAAGGTCGGCGGCGGCGGGTTCAAGCACGGTCAGCCGGGTGGGGGCCGCGGGCGTGCCCACCGAGATGAAGACTTCGTCCCAATAGATGTTCATGTTCGTGCGGATGCGCACGCGGTGGTCGGGGGTGGAGAAGAGCCCGGTCAGGTCCTGCACGATCGTCTTGTTCTTCCCCGACGGGAAGCTGAGCTCGGCGACGGCGGTCTCCCACTCACCGTCCGTGCCGATGACCTGCAGGTGCGGCATGACGGTCGCCAGCGCGGAGGACTGGGAAAGCGCGACGTTGATGCTCGCGTCGGTCGGGAAGATCCAGCCGCGCAGGTACAGCCGCACCGGCTGGCCGGGGTCGAAGTCGCCCAGGTCGAGGACGAGGTCGTGCAGCTCGCTCATGCCCTGGTAGCGGAGCGGCTCGAAGTCGCCGACGTAGATGTCATCCAGGGCCGAAAGGGCGGGCAGCGCGTCGCGCCCCAGGTGGTCGGTGGCGGAGAGGGGCCGCCTGCGGTGCGCGGTCTGGTGGAGCCGCAAAGACGTCTCCTGCCCCGGGGGGACGAAGCGCTCGTCCAGGAAGATGTCGACGGAATCGGGATGATCGACCGCGATGAGGTCCACTTCATCGATGTAGAAGACCTCCCAGAGCTCGTCGGTGATCCGCAGTTCATAGCTTCCGTCCCGCTCCCGAAGCGCGCCGGGCGGGATGCGCAGGTACTCCTGTGACGCGTGCGGGGGGGCGTAGAGGGCGTCTCCGCGTGCCATGAGCCCGACCGGCATCCCCAAGGCACTCTTCCACAGGATATCGGTCACGAATTCGAAGCGCTCGCCGTTCCATGCGAAGAGCGTTGGGCAGGAGCCCTTGAGGATCTGTTCCTCGACGATGGACTGGTTGGCGTCGCTGTAGAGGATGTTCTGCGGTACCCCGTTCGGCCACCGCACCCGGATGACATCGGCCTGCGCCCGCTGGCCGAGTCCGACGTGAATCTCCGGACCGGTGACAACGAGCGTACGGTAGAGCGCTCCCGCCCGCACCTCGACCTTCGAGCCGATGCCGAAGTGGTTGTTCTTGCCGCTTCCGGTGGAGAGCCCGACCAGGCGCACGTTCAGGTAGCGGTTCCCGTTGCCGCCTTCGTTGCGCAACAGCCGCACCGACCCCTCCGCGGTCGAAGCGAAGAAGTCCAGATCGCCGTCCGAGCCGAAATCGGCGGCCGCGACGCGGCGCAGCGGCGGCACCTCCGGGACGATGTGCGAGACGTCGTCGAACCGCCCGGGACCGGCGTTGTGGAACAGCCGGAGGGCACCCCCGCCGCCGGGGGATTCCCCCGCGAGCGCGATGTCGAGCCAGCCGTCATTGTCGAAGTCGACAAAGATCGCGTCGTGGATGGTGAAGCGGGTGGCCTCGGCGAGGAGAGTCTCGGGGCGTTCGTCGGACTCGAAGACGCCGCCGCTCCCGCCGAGCCGGAGGGTGAGACCGGCACTCCCCCGCAGCGCGGCCAGGAGGTCCAGCAGCCCGTCGTTGTTGTAGTCGCCCACGGCGACGATGCCCTGGCGCTCGGCGTTCACCCCGCGCTCGGCGCTCCGCTCGGCGAGCCGGCCCCCGCGTTCGTTGTCGTAGAGGCGGAACGGGCCTGCGGGCGCCGCGACCACGAAGTCGAGGTCGTCGTCGTCGTCGAAGTCGCCGAACGCCGCGGTCCCGAGGGCGGCCGAGGCGGCACCGACAGCCTGGGATCCGCTTTCGGCGCCCGGATCGCCTGTTCCCGCGGCATCCCCCGCCGCGGCATCCCCCGCTGCGGCATCCCCCGCCGCGGCGGGGGAT
>VXLT01000301.1 GCA_009841475.1 Gemmatimonadota bacterium | reverse complement strand
ATCCCGCCCCACCCCGTTCCGGCCACCCAGCGGCGCCGTGCCACCGGGTCGGCCATCTGCTCCACGGTTGGCCCAAGTCCCCCGCTCATCGCCTCGGTGACACGCTCCACCTCGTCCCTGGAGAAGCGCAGTCCTACGAGCAGCTCGGCCACCGCGGCGGGCCCGTTCCCGTTCCCGTCCCCCGCGCCGAAGAGCAGCAGCGCCGCCAGCCGGACCACCCCGACCGGCGTGTCCTCCGCGGCCCCGGCCACACCGCCCTCCGCAACCGCGTCCACGGTGGCGAGCGCGCCCCGGCCGGCCACCGGCGCCATCTCGCCGAACACGCGGTCCAGCGCACCGCAACGGCGGTAGAGGCGCAGCGTGCGGGACGGCTCGCGTCCGGACAGCACCTTCATCAGCTCCTCCCGGATCCGTTCGCGGGAGAGACGGTCGAGTCCGGGCACGGCGGCGGTCATCCCGGACCAGGTTCCCGGTTCGATCTCGAGCCCGAGCGACCCCGCGAAGCGCAACCCCCGCAATACCCGCAGATAGTCCTCCCGGAAACGCTCGGCGGGGTCGCCCACCGCGCGCAGAATGCCCGCCTGAAGGTCGCGCTCGCCGCCGTGCGGGTCGTGAAGGACTTCCCGGCGCGGGTGCCAGGCCATCGCGTTCACGGTGAAGTCCCGGCGCGAGAGGTCCTCGTCCAGCGACTCCGCGAAGGCCACGACGGCCTTCCTCCCGTAGGTCACCACATCGTGGCGGAAGGTGGTGACCTCGTAGAGGACGCCGTCGCTGCCGAAGACGCCGAGCGTGCCGTATTCGGGGCCGAGCGGGATGGTGCGCCTGAACACCCGCCGCATCTGTTCCGGAGTAGCGCGGGTGGCGAGGTCCCAATCCTCCCGCTCGGCGGGCTTGCCCCGGAGCGCGTCCCGTACCGCGCCCCCGACCGTCCAGGTCTCGAATTCGGCGTCTTCCAGCTGCTCGACCAGTTCCCGCACGGGGCCCGGAACCTCGATGCGGACGCTCACCCGACCAGTACCGCTCCCCCGTTGACGTTGAGAATCTCGCCGGTGATGTGGCGGGCCAGCGGCGAGCACATCATCACGATCGGTCCGGCCACGTCCTCGGCCGTGGCCACCCTGCCGAGCGGAATCGCGTCGTCGATCGCCGCTCTCTCGGGCCCCCTGAGCGCGCTGGCGGACATCTCCGTGTCGATCCAGCCCGGCGCGACCGCGTTCACCGTGATCCCGCGGCGTCCGACCTCCACGCAGATCCCCTTGACCATCGAGATGATGGCGCCCTTGGTGGCGGCGTAGTCGGAGTGGAAAGCCTCGCCGCGCTGGCCCGCGGTCGAGCTCACCAGCACCACTCGCCCGTCGTCGCTCATCCGCTGGAGCGCGGCCCGGGTCGTGAAGAAGATCGAGTCCAGGTTGACAGCGACGGTGGTGTGCCAGCGCTCGTCGTCCATCATGGACAGGGGGACGTCGGCCACCGGCCAGATCCCGGCGTTGCCGACGAAGATGTCCAGCCCGTCGAACTCGTCGTCGAGGCGCATGAACAGCCGGCGCACCGCAGCGCGGTCGGTCAGATCTCCCCCCTCTGCCCAGCTCCGCACCCCCTGCGCCCGGACGCTCTCCACCACCCTGCGGGCCTCCTCGGCTCGGCGGTGGTACGAGATGCCCACGTGCGCTCCCGCCCGGGCCAGGAGTTCGGCGGTCGCCCTTCCCACGCCGCGCGACCCCCCGGTCACCAGCGCGCGCTTGCCCTCGAGTCCAAGATCCAGTCCGGTCACGTGTTCCCTCCCTGCGGGGTTCGGTTGCCGCCGCCGAACAGAATCTCCTCGACGTGCCGGCAGACGATATGGCCGATCGCGAGCTGCACCTCCTGGGCCCGGGAGACGCTGCGGGTCGGCAGGACCACCGCGACGTCGACCAGGGGCCGCAGGCTGCCGCCTCCCCGGGCCAGAATCCCCACCGTGCGAACCCCGCCGGCCGCCGCCGCCCGGGCCGCGCGGACCAGGTTCGGCGAATCGCCCGAGGTCGAATGCAGGACCAGCAGGTCCCCCGGGCGGCCCAGCGCCTCCACCTGCCGCGCGAAGACCTCCTCGTATCCCCGGTCGTTGGCGCAGGCCGTGAGGACCGAAGTGTCGGTGGTGAGGGCTACCGCGGGGAGCGCGCGCCGGTCGCGGGACATGCGCACGACGTACTCGGCCGCGAGGTGCTGGGCGTCGGCGGCCGAGCCACCGTTGCCGCAAAAGAGCAGCTTTCCGCCGCGGGCCAGCGCGTCGAGTGCGGACTCCGCGTAGGCGGCAACATCGGCGCCGCAGCTTCCGGCGGTGTCCCGAGCCAGATCCGACAGTTCCAGCAGGGAATCGGCCAGGCGAGGGTGCCCGGCGGAAGTCGCGGTTCGTCCGGTCATGAGAGAAAACCGTGCAACATCCGGGTGGCCGGATCGTCCAACTGCAGCGGAGGCACGCGATGAGGCCGCTTTCCCTCGAAGAGCCGGCGGGGATTGACCTTGCCCAGAAGGTCCAGATGCCCGCCCCCACCCTGTCGCGTGAGCTCGGTGGCGCCGTCGGGCAGATAGAATGTGTACTCGGGGCGGCCGTGAAAGTCGGAGCACAGGTAGTCGAGGAGACCTTCCTCCAGCATCCTGAAGATGACCTTGCGGGCGCGCGGCCCGTTCTGGCCCGCCAGGGACCCGTAGTTGCCCTGCAGGAGAGCCCCCGCCTCCTTCCAGGCACGCGCGGCGCCGAGATCCTCGTCGATGCCGCCGTAGCGCTCGGGGTGCGCGACGATCGGGATATGGCCCGCGGTGCCGAGCCGGGCCAGGAGCTCCGGGGCCCCCGGCGGAGCGGTGAACATGGACCACTCGACGAGCACGAACGGGGTGTCGCCCAGGTGAAGCCTGGGGTCGGAAAGGTCGGGTGCCGGGGTGTCCAGCCGCACCTCGAAACCGCGCCGGAAGTCCAGGTGAGGGTATGCGGCCGCGACGGCGCGCCGCACCCTCTTCCACCGTCGGTCCAGAAAGGCCATGTACCCTTCGAACTCGCCGTGGCTGGTGAGGGAGGACCGGAAGTGGGGCGTGGTGATCACCCGCGTGACTCCCGCGCTCACCATGCGGTCGACGGAGTGGAGGGCATCCTCCAGGCTGCGGGAACCGTCATCCACACCCGGAACAAGGTGACTATGGAAATCCCCGTAGCTTCTGGTCATCACAGATTGTCCCACCAACCGCGGGCAACTCGCTGCGCCGTTCCCTTGAGGGTCGAAGCTCCCGCACCCTCCACGATCATCAGCGCGCAAGCATAGGTGACGTAGGCGTCCGCGGCGAGCAGCGTGAAGGCGGCGCTCCGGTCCCGCGGGTTCTCGACCGCGCAGCCCGTGACCTCGCGCTCGGCAGCTGCCAGAAGCGCGTCCGGCGAGACCGGCCCACCGGCCGACAGAAGCGGCCGGAACTCGTCCGGGACGGCGCGCTCCCGCCCGTCGATCCACTGGCCGATGGTCACAACCGGCCCCCGAGAATCTCGGCGCCGCGACGGACCGCATCCCCCAGCCCCGCCGGATCGGCGACCCCCGCCTGTGCCATGTGGGGTCTGCCCCCTCCCCTGCCCCCCACCAGCGCGGCCACCTCGCGGACGACCGTGTCGGCCCTCACCCCCGCGGCGATCGCGCCGTCGGTCGCGAAGGCGAAGAGGACGTGCCTGTCGCCCGGCATCTCGGCGGCGAGCACGGCCACGCCCATGCCCCCGGATTCGCGGAACCGGTCGCCCCAGTTCCTCGCGTCCCGGGCGCCGCGGGCCCTGATGCGCACCCCGCGGTAGGTCAGCCGCGTTCCGTTGACCTCGCACTCGGCCTCGGTCAGGACCTCGGCCCCATCTCCTCCGTGGCGTTGCAGGTCGTCGACCAGCGCCTCGAGCGCCACCTTCTCCGCGAGCAATTCGTTCACGCGGCGCTCCACGTTGGCGGGTTGGGCCTTCACGGCCCCGGCCAGTTCGCCGATCCTGTGCTTGTAGGCGGCGAGGTGATCGAAGGCGCCCCGCCCCGTGAGCGCCTCGATCCGCCGGACCCCGGCCGCGACCCCGCTCTCGGAGGTGATGACGAAGGGGCCGATCTCGCCCGTGTGACGCACGTGGGTGCCGCCGCAGAGCTCCAGGCTCACGTCCGGGACCTCCACGACCCGCACCTCGTCGCCGTACTTCTCGCCGAAGAGCGCCATCGCCCCGGCCTTCACCGCGTCTTCGTAGGGCCGGATGGAGGTGCGCACAGTGTGGCTGGCCCAGATGCCCTCGACAACCATCGCGGCCACCTCGTCCAGCTCGGCGCCGGTCATGGGGGCAGTGTGGGCGAAGTCGAAGCGGAGGCGGTCCGGGGCGACGAGGGAGCCGCGCTGGCGGACGTGGCCGCCCAGCACGGAGCGCAGGGCCGCGTGGAGGAGGTGGGTGGCGGTGTGGTTGCGCTCGGTGTCGCGCCGATGGCGGGGATCGACCCGGGCGGTGACGGTGGTGCCGAGGACCGCCTCGCCAGGGAAGGCGCCTGTGGGGCGGCCGCGGAGGACGATGTAGTCGCCTTCGCGATGGACTTCCGCCACTTCCATACTCCAGCCGTCCGCCAAGACGCGGCCCCGGTCGGAGACCTGGCCGCCGGCTTCGAGGTAAAATGGGCGGCGTTCAAGGATGAGGCTGGTTTGTCCGTCCCCCTCGCACCAATCGATCACTATGGTTTCCGCATCGAGACCATCGTAGCCGACGAAGCGCTGGGGAGGTGCATCGGGAGCCATCCGCCAGGGAGGTGCCGGGCAAGGGCCGGGAGTAACCTGCAGCGAAGGAGTTACCGTCACCCGGTCCGTGATCGGGAACCCCCGCGACCGCTCCCGCTGCTCCTCCAGCGCCTTCTCGAACCCCTCCATGTCCAGCTCATACCCGCGCTCCCCGGCCACGATGCGAGTCAGGTCCACAGGAAACCCGAAGGTGTCGTAGAGCTTGAACACATCCTTCCCGGGAATCGGCGCGGGCGATGTCCCGGCCGCCACCCTCGGAGCAAGCTCCTCCAGCCGCTCCATCCCCCCGTCGATCGTCGCCAGGAAGCGCTCTTCCTCCCGGAGCGCGTTCTCCAGCACGCTCTCCCGCTGTGCCGCCAGCTCGGGGTAGGCTTCCGCCATTGCGTCGATCACGGCACTCACGACCCTGTTCAGCGTCGGCTCACGCCTCCCCAGCAGCCACGCGTGCCGCACCCCGCGGCGCAGGATTCGCCGCAGCACGTACCCGCGCCCCTCATTCGACGGAAACACCCCGTCGCCCAGCAGAAACGCCACCGCCCGAGCATGGTCGGCCAGCACCCTGTACGACACGCCCTCTTCCCCGTCCGGGTCGTACGGCCGCCCCACCACCTCGGCCACCCTTTCCAGCAGCGGCAGGAACAGGTCCGTGTGATAGTTGGACCCCACCCCCTGCATCACCGCCGCCAGCCGCTCCAGCCCGAGCCCCGTGTCGATGCTGGGTGCCGGCAGCGGCGTCCGCTCACCCGTCCCGTCCCGGTCGTATTGCATGAACACCAGATTCCACAGCTCCAGGAACTCTCCCGCTTCACCCTTCGCCTCGAATTCCTCCTTCTCCGGGACCGTACCCCGCTCCGCTTCCGGGCGCAGGTCGTAGTGGACCTCCGAGCAGGGACCGCACGGTCCGGTGTCGGCCATCTGCCAGAAGTTGTCCCTGTCGCCGAGCCGGTAGATCCGCTCGGGCGGGACCCCGGCCACCTCCGTCCAGAGCCCGGCCGCCTCGTCGTCGCTGTAGTGCACGGTCACGAAGAGCCTGTCGGGGTCGAGCCCCATCTCGCCGGTGAGGAACTCCCAGCCGTACCCGATCGCCTCGCGTTTGAAGTAGTCGCCGAATGAGAAATTGCCCAGCATCTCGAAGAAGGTGTGGTGCCTCGCCGTGCGGCCCACCTCCTCGAGGTCGTTGTGCTTGCCCCCGGCCCGCACGCATTTCTGCGAAGTCACCGCGCGGTTGTACGGCAACTCCTCCAGCCCCAGAAAGGCCCCCTTGAACTGCACCATCCCCGCGTTGGTGAAGAGCAGCGTCGGGTCGCTGGCCGGCACAAGGGACGAACTGGGACGGACCGCGTGGCCCCGGGATTCGAAGTACTCCAGGAACCTCCGGCGGATTTCGGCGGATTTCATTGCAGGCGGTTATTAAGGCGAGGGTTGAACGAGGTTGCCGATGGCCGGCCGACTACCGGAAGTTAGCCCAACCGCGCCCGCAACGCCCGCAGGCGGTCGCCCCGGGCGGGGGCTCCTTCCGGCTCCGGAAGCGCGTCCGTGAATCCCCGGCACACCCGGTCGTCACACCACCTTCACGGCAGGGCCTCCCGCCGTCCGCTTGCCCCCATCCTCTGCTTCCTCCGGCTCGCGGATACCAAGTGCGACCAGCAGGCGTGTCTCGATCTCGCCCGCGATGTCCGGGTTCTCCTCCAGGAAGCTCCGGACGTTCTCCTTGCCCTGGCCGAGACGCAGGTCGCCATAGGAGAACCAGGAACCGGATTTCTCGACGATCCCCCGGTCCACGCCGATGTCGATCAACAGCCCGGTGTGGCTGATCCCCCTGTTGTAGAGGATGTCGAACTCGGCCTGCTTGAAGGGGGGCGCGCACTTGTTCTTCACGACCTTTACGCGGGTCCGGTTGCCGATGATCTCGGGACCGTCCTTGAGCGCGCCGATCCGCCTGATGTCCATGCGGAGCGAGGCATAGAACTTGAGCGCGCGGCCGCCGGAGGTCGTCTCGGGGCTGCCGAACATGACCCCGATCTTCTCACGGATCTGGTTGGTGAAGATGACGGCCGCGTTCGACCGGTTGACCGCGCCCGTGAGCTTCCGCAGCGCCTGGCTCATGAGGCGGGCCTGCAGACCGACGTGCGAGTCGCCCATCTCGCCCTCGATCTCCGCGCGGGGGACCAGCGCCGCCACCGAATCGATCACGATTACGTCGACCGCGTTGCTGCGGATCAGCACCTCGGCGATCTCCAGCGCCTGTTCGCCCGTGTCCGGCTGCGCGACCAGGAGGTCGTCCACGTCGATACCGAGCTTCTTCGCGTACTGGATGTCGAGTGCGTGCTCGGCGTCGATGAAGGCGGCGATGCCCCCTTCGCGCTGGGCGTTGGCGATGACGTGGAGACAAAGCGTCGTCTTACCCGACGACTCGGGACCGAAGATCTCGCTGATCCGTCCCCGGGGCACCCCGCCGACGCCGATCACCGCGTCGAGGTTGATCGCTCCCGTGGAGATGCTCCTGATCCTGAGGTGGGACTGTTCCGAGCCCATGCGCATGATGGCGCCCTTCCCGTACGACCTCTCGATCTGGGTCAGGGCCGTATTCAGCGCCTTCGTGCGTTGTTCCTGCTCTCTGCCGGTGGTGCGGGTCTGCTGCTTGCTGGACATCTGCGGGCCTGTTCCTTTGCGGTTGGGGTGGTTGCGTTACCGTTCCGGACCGACCGGGCATGCGCGGCGCGCCGCCCGCAGTTCCTCGGTACCTGGCACTCCGGCGAACATAAACCGAAGATAACACGAAATGGTCCGAAGTCAAGCTGTCCGACCCTGCAAGGGCGGACGTCGCCGCGAGCCGGCACGTGCGGGATCGCTGCCGATGGAACCCGGGATCACGAACGGCAGGATCAAGGTATCGTTACCAGCGGGCGATTCCATGGCGGAATCGGCCAACTTGCAGACCGCAGCGTCCGCGGTGATCCCCGGGGACGCGGACAGAGGACTTCCGATCCCATGAACACCACATACGATCTCGTCGCCATCGGAGGCGGCACCGGAGGACTGGTTTCCGCCGCGGGGGCCGCCTACATGGGCCTGGACGCGGCGATCGTCGAGAAGTCCGCGCTGGGGGGCGACTGCCTCTGGACCGGCTGCGTGCCGTCCAAGGCACTGATCGCTTCGGGCCGCCTGGCGCACCAGATGAACGAAGCGCGAGCCCTCGGGCTCCGTCCTGCGGAGCACCCCCACGACTTCCGGGCGGTGATGGAGCGGATGAGGTCGGCCCGAGCCACCGTCGCGCACCACGACGACCCCGAGCGATTCCGCAAGATGGGTGTTGCCGTGCACTTCGGCGCCGCCCGCTTCACCGGTCCATCCACTGTGGAGGTGGACGGTGTGGGCACCATCCGCTCGAAGCGCTTCGTCATCGCAACCGGGGCGGTGCCGGCCATCCCGCCCATCCCGGGCCTGCGGGAGTCGGGCTACTGGACCTACGAGACGGTCTTCGACGAAAACGAGCTGCCCGAGTCCATCGCGATCCTGGGTGGTGGGCCCATCGGGACCGAGTTCGCGCAGATCTTTGCCCGGCTCGGGTCGCGGGTCACGGTGCTGGAGATGGCTCCGGCCATCCTCATCAGGGAGGATCCCGACGTGGCGGTGTTCATGCAGCGCCTGCTCGCCGAGGAGGGCATCGAGGTGCGCACGGGAGCCGCCGTGACCGCTGTGCGAAGCGAGGGAGGCCGCAAGGTAGTGGAGGCCGGCGTGGGAGATCCGGTCGCCGTGGACGAGGTGTTCGTCGCCACGGGCCGGCGTCCCTTCACAAGGGGACTGGATCTCGATGCCGCGGGCATCCGCACCGACCGTGGGACGGTGGTCGTGGATCCCTTCCTGCGCACCTCGGCGCGGACCGTATGGGCGGTCGGCGACGTCACCGACGCGATGCATTTCACCCACGTGGCCGACCACATGGCCAAGGTGGCGCTCCGCAACGCGATCCTGCCGGCGAGGACGAAGATCCGCTACGACAACGTCCCCCGGGTCACCTTCACCGATCCCGAGGTGGCGCATGTGGGCATGTCGGAAGCGGAGGCGGCCGCGGCCGGGGGGACGGTCTACCGGTACGGGATGGACGACCTTGACCGGGCCATCGTCGACGGGACCGCGGTCGGTTACGTGAAGGTCTCCGCCGACAGGAAGGGGAAGGTCATGGGCGCCACGGTGGTGGCGCACGGGGCCGGCGACCTGATTCTTCCCTTCGTGCTGGCGAAGCAGAACGGACTGACGCTGAGCGCCATCGCAAACACCATCTTTCCCTACCCCACCATGGCGGAGGGCGTGAAAAGGGCGTCCGCCGAATTCCTCCGCTCCCGCCTGGACACGCCGGCGGGGCGAACCCTGAAGAAGGTGATCCAATGGCTGAAGTGACCTCGAACGCCCGCCGCGCCGGCCCATTGATGAAACTCGGCCTCCTGGCCGTATTCCTTATAGGGGTGTTCCTGATCGCCAGGCTGACCCCGCTGGGCACCTACCTGACGCGTGACGGGATCTTCCAGTTCATTGACTGGCTGAGCGGACACCCCTGGGCACCGGTGATCTTCGTCGCGCTCTACGCCGGCGCGACCGCGCTGGCCGTCCCCGGGACGATTCTCACCTTTGCCGGAGGCGCGGTTTTCGGCTTCTGGTGGGGCACGCTTCTGAACATGTTCGCCGCCAATATCGGGGCGAACGCGGCCTTCCTGCTCGCGCGCACCCTTGGCAGGGACGGTGTGCGATCCCTCATGGGCGACGATTCGCGAGCCCTCGAGAAGCTCGACAACGTGGTTGGGCGGCACGGTTTCCAGGGTCTGCTCACCCTCAGGCTGATCCCGCTGGTCCCCTTCAATGCCCTCAACTTCGGATCCGGGCTGATGCCGCTCACGTGGCGCACCTACGCCCTGGCCACGCTGATCGGCATCGTCCCCGGGACCGCGATCTACACCTTCTTCGCCGACTCCCTGCTCGAGGGCTCGCGCGAGGCCAGCACCCAAGCCCTTGTGCAGGTGTTCATCGCGGGAGGGCTGCTGGTGCTCCTCAGCTTCCTGCCCGCCCTGCTCAAGCGTCTGGGAATCCGGCTTCCCGGCATGGGCGCCCTCGTCCTCCTCTGCGCCGGGGCGGCCGCAACCCGGGGCGCAGCCGCGCAGGAGCCCGCCTCCGGCCTGCCCGACCATTCGGCATTGACGGCAGTCCTCGCCTCGGTGGTCACTGACGCCGGCGTCGACTACGCCGCGTTGGCGGCCGATCCGTCCGGCCTCGAACGGTACATCGCCGAGCTGGAGGCCACCGACCCGAACGCCGTCGCCGGCGCTTCCCGCGAGGAACGTCTCGCCTTCTGGATCAACGCCTACAATGCGTGCATGCTGAAGCGGGTCGTCTCCCACTACCCGATCCGTTCGGCCCGCGGCCTGCGCGGCGTGAGAAACGCCGTTTCCGGCCGCCCGGCCAACTCGGTCTGGCAGATCGGGGACGTCTTCACGGGAGCTCACTGTCCGGTCGCGGGCGCGGAGCGTTCACAGGACGAGATCGAGCACGAGATCATCCGTCCGATGGGGGAGCCGAGGATTCACTTCGCCATCAACTGCGCCGCGATCAGCTGTCCCCCGCTGATCCGGGAGGCGTACCGGGCCGAGACGCTGGAGGAGCAGCTCGACTCGCGCGTGATGGCGTTCGTGGGCGACCCCCTCCACTTCGGCGTGGACAACTCCGGAGGCCAGCCCACCGTGCGGGTGAACGAACTCCTGAACTGGTTCAGCGAGGACTTCGGAGGACACGACGGCGTGAGGGCGTTCCTGGCGGGCCATGTCCAGGGAGCTGCGCGTGAGGCACTGGAAGACCCGGGTGTACGGCTCGTCTTCACGGACTACGACTGGACCCTCAACGACATCCCGAAGTAGGTGGCCACCGACCCCGCGCTCGGCGTCGTCATCCCCGCGCTGGACGAAGCCGGCACACTGCCGGGCCTGCTGGCCGATCTGTCCCGCCTCGCGTTGCCCACAGAGCTGCTGGTCGTCGACGGAGGTTCACGCGACGAGACGGTGCGGGCCGCCCGGGCGGGTGGCGCCGTGGTGCTGCGGAGCCGCCCCGGCCGGGCCCGGCAGATGAATGCCGGCGCCGCCTTCCTCGCGGCCCCCTGGCTCCTCTTTCTGCACGCCGACTCGCGCCTGGACGAATTCGCCCTCGCCGTCATCGACCGTTACGTGCGCGCAGGCGGGCCCGACGCCGCCTGCTTCGCGCTCGCATTCGGACACCCCGGCCGCTTCTACCGCGTCGTCGAGTGGGGACAGCGGGTCCGCGAACGCGCCCTCGGCCTGGTCTATGGGGACCAGGGACTCCTGATCCGGCGCGACCTGTTCCTCCAGTCGGGCGCCTACCCCGACGTGCCGCTGATGGAGGACGTGATCCTGAACCGAAGGCTCCGGCGCATGGGGCGGCTCCGCACCCTGCCCGCGACCGTCACCACCAGCCCGCGCCGCTACGAAGAGGAAGGTCCCGTCCGGGCCGTTCTCCGCAACATACGCCTGGTTTCGCGATTCCTGGCGGGGGCCGATCCCGCCGCACTGGCCGCCGCGTATCCCACCCGCAGGTGGCCGGCGAGGCCGGGGGCCGGCCGGACCGCGGAGAACCACGCAGGCCCATCACGCCCTGACCGGGAGGCCGCGCCCGCCACCCTGCTCGTCTTTGCCAGGGCACCACGCCCCGGTGCGGTCAAGACCCGTCTCGCCCGCACGCTGGGCGACGAGCGCGCGGCGACGCTGTACCGGCGCATGGGCCGCGTTGTGATCGGTCAGGTGGCGGACGCTCCGGCCACGGTCACCGTATGCTACACACCCGGCGGCGGCGAGGATGAGATTCGTCAGTGGCTGGGCCCCGGGGCAGCGCGCTACTGGCCCCAGGGATCCGGGGACCTGGGCGCGCGGATGTCGCGGATGTTCGACCGCGCGTTCGAGTCGTCGAGCCGGGTCATTGTCATCGGGACGGACGCGCCGGCAGTGGACGACGGAACAATCCGCCGGGCCCTGGAGGGGCTGGACTCGGCGGATGTGGTGCTGGGTCCCTCGCGCGACGGGGGGTACTACCTGCTCGGCTTGAGCCGTCCCCGGCCCGAACTCTTCAAGGGCATCCGCTGGAGCACCGGATCCGTGACCGGTGAGACCCTGGAGCGCGCGCGGGCGGCGGGGCTGGACGTGACTCTCCTGGAGGTCGAGTCCGACATCGACACCGCCGCCGACCTCACGCCCGAGTTCGCCCGGGCCCTCGGGTGTGAGGTCTGACGGTCGTGACCGCGGGAATGCCTGCCGGCAGGCCGGCTAGTCGCGAGTCCCCTGCATCTCGCCGCGCGTGCCCTGCAGGCCGTACTCGTAGCCCTGCCACTCGCCCGGGGCGATCGGGACGTAGACCATCGTGTAAGGCTCCTCCGCGGAGCGCTGCACGAAGACCGGCACGCCCTCGTGCAGGGCGATCTGCATGATGTCGTCGCAGTCCATCCGCAGCGGGTTGCCCGACTTGTCGAAGCGGCGCTCCTCGACCATGACCGGCTCGTCCTCCGTGAACCACTCGGCATCGCCGGCGTAGGAGCCCGCGAAGACGATCCCGGGGCCCAGGTCGCGCATCGACACGCGTGACGGTCCCACCAGGGTGTCCCCCGCCGCCGTGAGCATCACCTGCACGTTCATGCCGGTGGCCAGGCAGATCGAGGTCGGCGTCCCGGTGGGAAGCGGAGGCGTGGTGACCCGCTCGATGACCACGGTGTCCGGCGGCGGTGCGGGGAGCATCACCGTGTCGGGGGCGGGCGGTTCGGGCACGTTGCTGCAAAGGCCGCCGTGCTGGGCGCAGAAGGCGATCGAGCCCAGGATGCCGAACTTGCGCGACTGGATGGTCGAGGACCCGTCGTGCTGCAGCCCCAGCATGAAGGCGCCCACGCGCAGTCCGCCGAAATCGATCTGCAGGCCCGCGTTGGTGTCGAAGCCGTTGAACTCGCCCATCAGGTGCAGGAAACGGCCCCCACCCATGGAGAAGTTGAGCGCCGAGCCCACAAAGAGGCCGTTCGACGAGGCGGTCCGGTAGAACTCCAGATCGCTGCCCGCGGTGAACATCCCCGAGCCCCAGCCCAGGTTCAGCGTGATGTCGTAGTCGGGGCCGGCGTCGAACCCGGGCAGCGTAGCGGTCGCCACCGCGTACGGAGTGAAGGTGCTGCTGAAATCGTTGTGCCCGTTGTAGCCGCTGAAGACGCGCGAGTCCGGAAAGCCGAACCGGGACGGCTGGAAATCGTAGTTGCCGTAGTCGTCGCCGAACGATGGGGCGGTGACGTAGCGTGCCCCGAGCGCGAGGTCGAGGTACCGGACCGACGATGGCAGCAGCGAGACCCGTCCGAAAGCGCCCAGCATGTTGCCGCCCTCATCCGGGTCGTCGAAGTGCTGGATGCTGATGCCGATCTCCGCGCGATCGAAGAGGCCCATGGCGATCGACCCGTCCGAAAGCCACTTGTCAAAGGCGGGCCCCTGCCCCACTACGTTGCCGTTTCGGTCGATGATCTGCGTGTTGTCGATCGAGATACCGAACCCGGAGTAGGTTCCGATGATGGTCAGGTGGGGAAGGACCGTCGCCACCGGGATGTCCAGCAGCCCCGAGCCGTACCGGAGGGTGCTGGTCGTACCGTTGTTCTGGGCGGTGCCGGGCCTCGCCAGCAGGGCCACCGCCAGGAAGGCGACGGCGGCTGTGTGAAGCAGCTTCGAGCGTCGGTGCGTCATCGGAATCGTCTCCAGTGTGTGTAGGCCTTTTGGCCGATTATTCCGGGGCAACGGGCCGGAGCGGGCTCATCGCCCCCGGGCATATCGAAATGCAGCGTGGCAGGATGAAATGTCGTAGAAACACTATAGCCCCGCACCATCCCCGGGGAAACCGCGAGGCTATTCGTCGTGTCCATTATTCAGCCGGGAGAGCTTTCGCGCAATCCACCAGATCCAGAGCACGATCAGGATCCAGACGACCGCGTACGCCAGTAGCACATGGACATAGGGGCGGAGTGCACCGCGCCCCCCGTCCACGGCCTGGGCGGCCGCGACTGCCGGAGCGGCGAGGAGCCAGAGTGAGGCGATTGAGCTGCGCCAGATCATGTAAACGCTCCGTCGCTGCCGGGTGGCGGGCCCGATGCCGGGCGCCGTAAGAGGTTTTCCATTGCATAGCGGACCGTGAAGATGCCTAAAAACAACAGGGTGAACCCGGCCAGCGAAGTCATGAGCGTGGCCAGCATTTCGGAGGGCAGCGAAGGGCCCTCGGTCCTGAGGACCACGGGCTCGGGATGGAGTGAGCGGAACCAGACCACGCTGACGTGGTTGAGCGGGATGCTCAGGGCGCCGATTATCGCGACCGCCGCCGCGAAGCGCCTCCCCTTCCGCGGGTCGGCGACCGACCCGCGGATCATGAAGTATCCGAGGTAGCTGAACCATAGCAGGAGGGTAAGGGTGAGGCGCGGCTCCCAGGTCCAGTAGGTCCCCCATGCGAGCCGTCCCCAGAGCGGGCCCGTGAGGAGCACGATCGCGCCGAAGACGAGCGCCGCCTCCGCCGCCGCGACCGCGGCCATGTCCCCCCGCTCGTCCTCCAGCCACAGGTACGCGGCGCTCGCCAGTCCGGCGACGGCGACGGCGAGGAAGGTCGTCCATGCGGCCGGGACGTGCATGTAGAAGATCCTCTGCACCACCCCCTGGGCCGCCTCCGTGGGCACCCAGAACGCAACCATCCAGTGGACGAGCAGGATCGTCGCGACGCCCGTGGCGGCCAGACCGAATCCCAGATATGCGAGCCTGCCCCCTCCCCCGTGTCCGATTCCCATACCGTTCCCGCCCCCCGAAGCGTCCTGTGCGTGCATGGTTCGGCCGTCACTCCTCCGTAAGGTAACGAAACAGCAGGGAGCCCACCGCCACGAAGCCGATCGCGAAGGCCCACAGCAAGCGTGCCGAACCCGAGATCTCCGCCCAGGGCCGGTCGAGGAAGACCCTGGACGACGCGGTCGCGCCGAAGAACACGAGCGGCACCAGCACCGGAAAGGTGAGCGCCGGGAGGAGCGAGTCGCCCAGGTTGCTCTGCCTGGAGATCAGACCGAAGAAGGTCCCCGCGGCGGCGAGGCCGATGGTGCCGGGGAGCAGGATCGCCGCGTGCAGCACCACGGGGCCGGGGGATGCGATCGCGAAGAAGAGGGTCAGGGCGAACAGTGTGAATACGGCCACCAGCGCCACCGCAACGAGGTTGGCCGCGGCCTTGCCGAGGAAGATCGAGTGGCGGGACACCGGCGAGAGGAGCAAGTGCCGGAAGGCGCCGTCCTCCTCTTCCGAATCGAATGTGCGCCCGGCCCCCGAGATCGAGGCGAAGAGTACCGTCAGCCAGAGCAGGCCCGATGCGATCTCCCGGCCCGAAACGAGGGTCCGGTCCAGCGAGAAGCTGAAGAGAAAGCATGCCAGCACGGAGAAGGCGAGCATCGCGGCGATCCTGCCTCCGGAGCGGAACTCGGCCCGCAGGTCCTTCCGGGCGATCAACCAGATCCAGCGGAGCGACGTCACGCGCGCCCCCGTGCGTCGCCGGTGAAGAGTTCGAGCAGTGCCTCCGGCTCGCACTCGGCGCGCGCGGCGTCCAGCACCTTGCGGCCGCGCCGCAGCAGCACCACCCGGTCCGCCAGCCCGAGTCCCCGCCGCAGATCGTGGGTCACGAGCACGATGATCCTCTCGGGGGACCTGCGTGCTCCCAGCATGGTCGCCAGCGCATCCGCGCCGGAGGGATCGAGTCCCGAGAAGGGCTCGTCCAGAAAGAGGATATCGGGATCATGAAGGAGGGCGCGCGCCAACGCGATCCGCTGCCGCTGTCCGCGGGAAAGCGCCTCCGCCCGGGTCCCGGCGAGCTCCCGGCCACCCACCGCGGCCAACGCGGCGCTGGCGGCGTCGGCCGGCCCCGCAACGGCGTGCAGCGAAGCGAAGAAGAGCAGGTTCTCCATCACGGTGAGCTTCATGTAGAGGCCGGTGCGGTGCGAAACCAGCCCCACCCTGCCACGCCAAGCCGGATCCGATCCCGTGACCGCCTTCCCATCCGCCACGACCCGCCCGGCGTCAGGCTTGCGTTCGCCGCTGAGCGCCTTGAGCAGCGTGGTCTTCCCCGCCCCGTTGGGCCCGAAGACGGCCAGGATCGAGTCACCGGCCACTTCGAGATCGACGCCGTCGAGGGCGCGTGTGGGGCCGTAGCTGCACACCAGGTTGCGCGCGGCCAGGGTCAAGAAGCGCCTCCGTCGCGTTCCAGCGCTTCGCCGCAGCGCCCGCAATACCGTGCGCCGAAGGCGTTGAGGTGACCGCAATCCCCGCACTGGAGCCCCTCGCGGAGCGCCCTGCGGATCTGCTCGATCTCCTCCTCCAGCTCCCGTGACGCCCGTTCCGTGACCGGGTCGCCACCCCCCCGCTGCCGAGGTCCCATATGCTGGAGGGCCTCGCGGGAAAGCTCGGTCTTGAGCATCTCGTAGTCGTCGCCGTCCAGCTTTCCGGTCGCGCGGTCGTATTCGAGATCACGCAGGGCGGTGAGGGCGACCCGGCGCCGTGCGGCTCCCTCGTCGAAGTCGTCCACCCCGTCGTAGAGCGGCGCCCCCCGTCCCGAAAAGACCGGTTCGAGAACGTACAGCATCACGCCCGCGGCGAGCAGGATGCCCCCAAGGAGCACGGTCATCGAGTCCCTACCCGGACGCTCCGGCCGGCAGCGGGCCGGGGACGGCCCTGTGCTGGGCGGCGTGTGCGCGCATGGGGGGCGGGGGCCACAGACCGACCAGCGCGCCGATCGCCACCAGCAGTCCGCCCGACCAGATCCACGGGACCAGCGGCAGCGTCTTGACCTCGAAGATCACACGGTCGGCGCCGCTGTCGAGGTCGACGTCGCGCGGGATGACGTAGAGGTCCTCCAGCGCCGCGCTCACGATCCCCACCTCGGTCGATGCCTGGTCCATTACCGGGTAGAAACGCCGTTCCGGGCGCACGATGCCGGTGCGCTCACCGTTCCGGTACACCGTCATCAGCGCGGTCCAGCGCCAGTCGTTCTCACGGGCGTCCTCCGCCACGCGGGGCCGCGAATGAGAGAGGCTCTCGTAGACGAGGCGGTACTCGTTGCCGAAGGCGGATCTGACCGTGACCGCCTCCCCCGGCGCAAGCTCCTGGACCACCGCGGTGTCGAAGGCCGCGCCGGCCAGACCGGTGAAGACCACGACGACGCCCGCGTGCACCACATAGCCGCCCCATCGGCGCCGGTTGCGCTTCACCAGGCTGGCAAAGGCACGCATCGCCCCTTCCCCCGCGATGCGTGCGCGAGCCTTCGTTCCCTTCCAGAACTCGGTGACGACAATCGTCATCACGAAGGCGGCGATCGCAAAGGTGGCGAGCGCCATGGTGTGCCGCACTCCGGTCAGGAGAAGTGCCGCGAGCATGAGGGCGGACGCCGCGAGCGGAAGCGTGAAGTTCCTGCGCAGATTGCGCGGCGACGCTCGCCGCCACGCGATCACGGGCCCGATTCCCATCAGCGTCAGCAGGATCAGTCCGATGGGGATGTTGACGCGGTTGTAGAAGGGCGGCCCCACGTTGATCTTCTGGCCGAACAGCCCTTCGGTGATGAGCGGGAAGAGCGTCCCCCACGCCACCGCGAAGGCGATTCCCAGCAACAGGAGGTTGTTGAAGAGGAAGGCGGACTCCCGCGACAGGAACGACTGGATCCGGTTCTCCGGCCGGAGCGACGGGAGCCGGTGGACGATCAGCAGGATGGAGAACGCGGCCAGCCCCCCCATGAAGCCCAGGAAGATGTACGCGATCGTCAGGTTTTGTGCGAAACTGTGGACCGATTCGATGAGGCCGGAGCGCGTCAGGAAGGTGGCGAAGAGGGTGAGGAGGAAAGTGGTGACGACGAGGCCCATGTTCCACACCTTCAGCATCCCCCGGTTCTCCTGGATCTGGATCGAGTGGAGGAAGGCGGTTGCGGTGAGCCACGGGAGGAGCGATGCGTTCTCGACCGGGTCCCAGAACCAGTAGCCGCCCCACCCCAGCTCCTCGTAGGCCCACCGCATCCCGAAGATGATCCCGATGGTGAGGAAGAACCAGCTGAGAAGGATCCAGCGCCGGGTGACCGCGATCCAGCGCGAGTCCAGCCGGCCCGTGAGCAGCGCCGAAACCGCGAAGGCGAAGGGAACCGCGAACGACGTGAACCCCAGGTAGAGCGTGGGAGGGTGGATGGTCATCCAGTAGTTCTGCAGCTGGGGATTGAGGCCGCGGCCGTTCGCGGGCGTGAATCCCATCCTTTCGAAGGGATTGACGTCGGCAAAGAGCAGCACGATGACCAGGAAGGAGAGCAGCCCGAGGAGCGTTCCGCCGACATAGGGCATGAACTCGCGGTTGCGGCGCCGGTTGCGGAAGACCGCGATGGATGCGAAGACCGAGAGGAGAAGAGTCCAGAAGACCAGGGAGCCGCGCTGGCCCGCCCAGAGGCCGGCCACCTTGAAGTAGGTGTCGAGTTCGCGGTTGGAGTAGTTGGCGACGTACAGGTACTCGTACCGGTTGCCCACGAAGGCCGCGATGATCCCCAGGGAGGTCACGATCAGCAGGAGGGTGACGACATGGACGGTGCGCTCGCCGCTCAGGACCAGGTCGCTCCTTCCGGTCCTGCCCCCGACGAACGATACGACCGCGCCCCAGAGTGCAACGGGAAGGGCGATCCAGAGGGCGATTTCGCCCAGGATCGTCACGCCGCCAACTCCTCCTCCGCCGCCTCGTAGCGGCTGCCGCACTTGGTGAGGACCGTGTGGGCGGTGAATACGCCGTCCGTCCCGTAGGTACCCTCGAGCACCACCTCGGCGGTGTCGTTGAAGGTGTCCGGCAGGACGTCCTCGTACATTACCGTGAAGAGGATCTCCGGGCGTTCCAGGTCGGCGACCACGAACCGGTGGGTCCCGGTGCCGCCGGCCCCCCGTTCCCACGATCCCTCGACGACCCGTCCGCTGACCTTGACCCCCACCTCATGGAAGGTCGGGTCCTCGTCGACCCGGGCCATCAGCTCGACGGGGGTGAGGTAGTACACCATGCTGTCGCTGATTCCGGTCCACATCAGCCACGCAACCACCGCGGCGACCCCGACCAGTCCCACGAAAAAGCGTCCGTTTTTCATCCTGGTTTTCGCTCCGGGTTCAATCCGGCACCTGCGCCCGCCAGGCCTGCCCGCCTTTCGGCGCGACCTCTAATCTAAGGGATGCCCGGCCCCGAGGGACAGCCCGGATGCCGCAAGCGTTCCATCCACCGCCCGCTTCCACCCGGCGATCAGCTCGGCTTGCTCCGGCGCTCCGATCGCGGGGCGGAAGGTTTCCCCTTCGCCGAATGCCTCCGCGAAACCGTCCGGAGAGCGCCACACCCCCGCGCTCAGACCGGCCAGTCCGGCGGCTCCCAGGGCCGTGGTCTCGACCATGGAGGGCCTGCGCACCGGCAAGCCCAGAATCCCGGCCAGGAACCCGAGCAGCCAGTCATTCCTGGCGGCCCCGCCGTCCACCTTGAGCGCCGCGGCCCGGACCCCGGCGTCGCGCTCCATTGCGCCGAGAACCTCGTGGGTGCCGTATGCCATGGCTTCCAGCGCCGCCCGCACGAGGTGTTCGCGCGTGGTGCCCCGCGTCAGGCCGGTGATCGCGCCCCGCGCGCCGGGCTGCCACCGGGGGGCCCCCAGTCCGGTGAAGGCGGGGACCAGATAGACGCCGGCGTTGCCGGACAGCGAGCGGGCCATCTCTTCGCTGGCGGCGGCATCCTCGAGCAGTCCGAGCCCATCCCTCAGCCACTGGATCGCCGCTCCGGCGATGAAGATCGACCCCTCGAGGGCGAAGGCGGGACCGCCGGTGGCGTCGCAGGCGGCGGTCGTGAGAAGGCCGTGGCGGGATGCGACGCGCTCGGTCCCCGTGTTGAACAGCAGGAACGCGCCGGTTCCGTAGGTGCACTTGCCCGCGCCGGCCTCCCAGCAGCCCTGGCCGTAGAGTGCCGCCTGCTGGTCGCCGGCCACCCCGCCGATGGGGATGTCGGCGCCGAGCACCTCGCCACGCGCGACCCCGAAGTCCCCCGAACTCGGGCGAACCGCGGGCAGGATCCGGCGCGGCACCCCCATGAGGCCGAGGAGTTCGTCGTTCCAGTCACCCTCCTGCAGATCGTAGAGGAGGGTTCGCGACGCGTTGGTGGGATCGGTGGCGTGGACCCGGCCGGCGGTGAGGCACGCCACCAGCCAGCTGTCGATGGTGCCGGCCGCGAGTTCGCCGGCCCGGGCCCGGGCGGCAAGCTCCGGTTCGCGCTCGAGGAGCCAGCGCAGCTTGGTCCCCGAGAAGTAGGGGTCGAGAAGCAGCCCCGTGCGGCGCCGGACCGTGTCCTCGTGACCCGCCTCGCGGAGTTGGCGGCAGAGATCCGTGGTGCGGCGGTCCTGCCATACGATCGCGCGGTGGAGGGGCCTGAGCGTGGCGGGATCCCACACGACGACCGTCTCGCGCTGGTTGGTGACGCCCAGCGCCCGGACCTCGGTCCCGGCGGCGGCGAGCGCCTCCCGGGCGACCCGGACGGTCACGGCCCGGATCTCCTCCGCGTCGTGCTCCACCCACCCCGGTTGCGGGAAGTGCTGCGTGAATTCGGAGTACGCACGGCTGAGCACCCTTCCGTCCGCCGAGATGACGAGCGCGGCCGACCCCGTGGTGCCCTGGTCGATGGCGAGCACGGCGCCCGCGCTCATTTCCGGGCCGCTCCGGTGCAAGCTGCGACATCGCGGCGCATTTTGCACCGCTGCCCGACCCTCATCGTCCCACCACCCCCTCCCCCGGCCGGTACTCCAGGCCCAACTCGGGGAGCAGCGTCACGAAAGCGGCCACCGACAGCCCCACGACGGTGAAGTAGTCGCCCTCGATCTCCCTGACCAGAGCGGATCCGTATCCCTGAATCCCGTATGCGCCGGCCTTGTCCAGCGGTTCCCCCGTTTCCACATAGCGGTCGATGAGGTCGCGCCCGAGCTCATGGAAGACCACCCGGGCCACTGCGACCCCCGTAGCGACCGTCTTCCCTCGGGCGAGTGCCAGACCAGAGTAGACCGTGTGCGCCCTCGCCGACAGTGCGGCGAGCATGGCAGCCGCGTCCGCCGGATCGGCCGGCTTCTCGAGAACCCGCCCACCGAGAACGACGATCGTGTCGCCGGCCACGATGAGCGCGCCTGGGTGGGCCGCAGCCACCGCCGCGGCCTTTTCGCGCGCAAGCCGCTCCACGTACCGCCGCGGCGATTCGGCGGGGTGCATGCGCTCCTCCACTCCGGCCGGCGCGACCGTGAAGGGAATCCCCAGCATGGCAAGAACCTCGGCGCGCCGGGGAGACGCGGACGCAAGTACGACGGGGATGACCACGGACTGCTACCGCTCGATCACCAGCGTGACGGGACCGTCGTTGACCAGCGCGACCTCCATGGCAGCGCCGAAGCGGCCACTTTGTACGGCGCCCGGCAGAAGTTCGCGCAGCTCCGCCACGAAACCATCGTACAGGGGTATGGCCGATTCCGGCCGGGCCGCGCGGATGAAGGACGGCCGGCGTCCCTTTGTTGCGTCGCCGTACAAAGTGAACTGGGAGACCGCCAGCACCTCGCCGGAAACGTCGCGCACCGACCGGTTCATGCGCCCGGCCGCGTCGTTGAAGATGCGCAGATTGACCACCTTGTCGGCCATCCAGCGGGCCCGGGCCGGGTCGTCGCCCGCGGTGAACCCCACCAGCACCACCAGCCCCGGGCCGATCGCGCCGAGCGTCTCCCCCTCCGAGGTGACGGAGGCCTCGCTCACACGCTGTGCGACGATCCTCATGCGGAGCTCACTCCACCGTCACGGACTTGGCGAGGTTGCGCGGCTGGTCCACGTCGCAGCCGCGCATCACCGCCATGTGATAGGCGAGCAGCTGAAGGGGGACGGTGGCGAGCACGGGCATGAGTGCAGGCACGGTGGAGGGGACCACGATCACATCGTCCACCCGGTCCGCCACCTCCGCCTCCTCGTCGTTGACGACCGCGATCACCCGGCCATGACGCGCCCGCACCTCCTCGATGTTGGAGAGGGTCTTGGCATACACTCCGTCGCGCGGCGCCAGGACGACCACAGGCATGTTTTCGTCGATGAGCGCGATCGGGCCGTGCTTCATTTCCGCGGCAGGGTAACCTTCTGCATGAATGTAACTTACCTCCTTCAACTTCAGAGCTCCCTCGAGGGCTACCGGGAACTGGTACCCGCGCCCGAGATAGAGGAAGTTGGGCGCGTCCCGGTAGGTGCGCGCCAGCTCCCTGGCGTGCTCGTCCACCTTCAGGACCTCTTCCACCTGGTCCGGCAGCCCGGCAAGCGCCCGCACCAGCCTGCGCCCGTCGAGGACCGACATGTTCCTGCGCCGGGCGAGGTAGAGCGTGAAAAGGGCGAGGGCGACGACCTGGCTGGAGAACGCCTTGGTCGAAGCCACCCCGATCTCCGGTCCGGCGTGAAGGTACATGCCGAAATCGGTCTCGGCCGCGATTGTCGAGCCGACCACGTTGACGATCCCCATGATCGGGCAGCCGCGCCGCTTCGCCTCACGGAGCGCGGCCAGGGTGTCGGCGGTTTCGCCGGACTGGCTGATCCCCATGACCAGGGTGGTGGGCGCCAGAACCGCGTTGCGGTAGCGGAACTCCGACGCGTACTCGACCGTGACGGGGATCCTGGCCATCTCCTCGATCATGCGCGCGCCGATCAGCCCCGCATGCCAGCTCGTCCCGCAGGCGGTGATGACGATCCGGTCGACCTCCAGCAGCTCCAGGTCGGACATGGTGATCCCGCCGAGCCGCGCGGTGCCCTCCTCCCCGAGAAGCCGCCCCCGCATCACGTCACGCAACGAAGAGGGCTGTTCGCGGATCTCCTTGTACATGTAGTGGTCGTAGCCACCCTTGCCCACCGTCTCCGCGTCCCAGGTGACGATGTGGGAGCCGCGGCTGACCGCGCGCCTGGCCGGATCGAAGGTGCGGTAGCCGTCACGGCTCAGCACCGCGGAGTCGCCGTCGCCCAGCCGCACGACCTTCTGGGTGTGCGCGACGACCGCAGCCGCGTCGGAGGCCACCAGGTACTCGTTGTTCGCGCCGATGCCGAGGAGGATCGGGCTGCCGTTGCGGGCCACTACGATCTTCCCGGGGTCACGCGTGCTGACGACCGCGATGCCGTAGGTACCTTCCACCCTCGCCAGCGCCCCGGCCACGGCGTCCTCGAGCAGGTCGCACTCGCGAAAGGCGAGATCGATCAGGTGGACGAGCACCTCCGTGTCGGTGTCGCTGCGGAAATGGTAGCCCAGGTCGCGGAGCAGAGGCCGCTGGCGCGCGGCGCTCTCGATGATGCCGTTGTGGACCAGGGCAATGTCGTCCGTGGGGGAGAGGTGCGGGTGCGCGTTCGCCCGGTTCGGGACGCCATGGGTCGCCCAGCGGGTGTGGGCGATCCCGCAACTGCCCTTTGGGATGCGGCCATTGAGCGCTTCTTCCAGCCCCGCGATCTTCCCCGGGCACTTCTCCACCGCGAGGTCCCGGCCGGTTACGATGGCCAGCCCGGCCGAGTCGTAACCCCGGTATTCCAGGCGCTTGAGCCCCTCCATCAGGATCGGGCCGGCCTGCCGCGGGCCGATGTAGCCGATGATTCCGCACATCAGCCGGCCGCGTTCCCCGCCGGTCCGCGAGCCTGCGCCTCCTGCCGCGCCCCGAACGGGCCGCAGGCCTCCAGTACCCGCCGAGCCCGGCCGACCAGCGATCGTGCCGACGCGGGCTTCGGCGCTTCGGCGATCAGGCGTACCACGGGCTCGGTGCCCGACGGACGCACATGCAACCATGCTCGCTCGGCCGGCCACTCGATCCGCAGCCCGTCGGACTCGTCCTGGCGCCCCGGGGGCAGCTCTTCGGCGAGGGCCTGGTACGCCGTATCGAGCGCCTCCCGGGGGAAGGCGGCCTTCTCCTTCACAATCGTGTAGGCTGGAAGCGCGGCGATGCGCTCCGACAGCGGAACGCCGGGCTCGCAGGCCAGGTACTGGAGCAGCAGCGCGGCCCCGGCGGGCGCGTCCCGGGTGTGTTGCAGCGCCGGCACGATCACGCCGCCATTCCCCTCCCCCCCCACCACCGCACCCTCCGCGACCATCCTCACCACCACGTTGATCTCGCCCACGGGGGCCCGCGCCACACCGCACCCGTGGCTGCGCGCAACATCCTCCACCACGCGGCTCGTCGACAGGTTGGTCACCACGCGGCCCGGTTGGCGCCCGAGCACCACGTCCGCGGCGAGCGCCAGGGTCAGATCCTCGCCCAGCGCACGTCCCCGCTCGTCCACCAGCGACAGCCGGTCGGCGTCGGGATCGACCGCGAACCCGATCCGGGCACCGCACCCGCGCACAAGCTCGCCCAGCGCGGCCAGGTTCCGCGCGGTGGGCTCCGGGTCACGGTGGAACCTCCCGTGCGGTTCCGTCCCGATCGCGTGCACCTCGCAGCCGAGCCGCTCCAGCAGCTCCGGCAGCACGACCCCCCCCGCGCCGTTCACGCAGTCCAGCGCGACGCGCATCCGCGCCCGCCGCAGCGCGGCCACATCCACGAACGGCAGCCCCAGAATGCGCTCGACGTGCCGCCCGGGAGCGGCGTCATCGCCGGACACGGCCGGAATCGCATCCCAGTCCACCCGCGCCGGATCCTCCTCCGCCAACCGTCGCTGGAAGCGTTCCATGCGCTCAGGCAGGAGGAAGGCGCCTCCGCGCGCGGCGAACTTGAGCGCATTCCACTCGGCCGGGTTGTGGCTAGCGGTCACGGCGATCCCCCCCGCGGCGCCCGCGTCCTTCACCGCCAACATCAGCGTCGGCGTGGGAACGACGCCGAGCTCGACCACCCTGCACCCGGCCGAGAGCAACCCCGCCACCGCAGCCCGCATCAGCATCGGTCCCGACGTCCGCGAATCGCGCCCCACGATCACCGTGTCCCCGTCCCCGTCCCCGTCGTCCCGCAGGAAAGCCCCGTAGGCCGCACCCAGCCCCGCGACCAGCTCCGGCGTAAGCGACGGCCCCACGCGCCCCCGGAAACCGGAGACGCTCACCATGAGGTCGGCGGGAAGATCGATCGGCATGCTGCGTCGGGTCGGGGTGGGAAGGATTGCATCAGGAAACCGGACGGGCGGGCCGGACACCGATGCGCACGGAAAGTTAGCACAGCGCCCGCACCCCGTGGACAAGCCCTCGTCGCATTCCAGCGATGACCTCCCGATCGCCCGCCCGCCCGTCCACGGGCCGGATGCTATATTCAGACCGGCCGGCCCAGGCGGACGCCGCGGACGCAGCCGGCCGGCCGCCCCCGCATCCACAGGAGACCCGCCGTTGTCCGATCCGTCGCCGAGGGAACCGGGATCCAACTCCGGGGCGGGCCGCTTCGACACCCTCTGCGTCCACGCCGGGCAGTCCCCGGAACCGGTCACCGGCGCGATCACCACGCCCATCTTCCAGACCTCCACCTACGTGCAGGACGGGATCGGGCGGCACCGGGGCTACGAGTACGCGCGCCTGCAGAACCCCACCCGGGAAGCCTCCGAGGCCAACATCGCGGCGTTGGAGGGCGGCCGTCACGGAATCGCGTTCTCCAGCGGCCTCGCCGCCATCGAGTGTCTCGCCAAGGCGGTGGCCGGAGGCGGCCACATCATCAGCGAGGAGAACACCTACGGCGGCACCACGCGGATGTTCACACAGGTCCTGGCCCGGCTCGGGATCGACGTCACCCTGGTGGACACCCGCGATCTCGCCGCGGTGGAGTCGGCGATCCGGCCGCAGACCCGCCTGATCCATCTCGAGACGCCGTCGAACCCGCTCATGCGCATCGCCGACATCGAGGCGATCGCGGGGGTCGCACGGGCGCGGGGCGTCCTCCTGTGCGTGGACAGCACCTTCGCGTCCCCGTCGAACCAGCGGCCCCTCGCGCTCGGCGCGGATGTTGCCATGCACTCCACCACGAAGTACCTCAGCGGCCACTCGGACGTGCTCGGCGGCATCCTCATCGTCAACGACGACTCCCTGGCGGAAGAACTGCACTTCGTGCGCAAGTCCACCGGGCCCCTTCCCGGACCGATGGACTCGTGGCTGACGCTGCGCGGCACCCGCACCCTGCATCTGCGCATGGAACGCCACAACCGGAACGGGATGCTGATCGCCGAGTTCCTCCAGTCCCACCCGGCGGTGCGCGCGGTCCACTACCCGGGTCTGCCCGCGCACCCCCGGCACGACCTGGCCCGCCTCCAGATGACCGGATTCTCCGGCATGCTATCGGCCGAGCTGTCGCAAGCCGACGCCAGGCGGATGGTGGAGCGCACCCGCCTCTTCCGGCTCGCCGAGAGCCTGGGCGGCGTGGAGTCGATGATCTCGATTCCTTCCGTGATGACGCATGCCTCCGTTCCGGAAGAGGCCCGCCTGCGCATGGGGATCACGAACGGCCTGGTGCGGTTTTCCGTCGGTATCGAGGACGGGCGCGACCTGGTTGAAGACCTGGAGCAGGCACTTCGTACCTCCTGAATCCCTACCCACCCGAACAGGAACGCAACATGACCAGCCACGACCTCACCGATTCGAACGGCCAGGGCGCCGGCGGTTCCGGAAACAGACGGATCCTGACCGGCATCTCGTCACGAGCCTGGGAGCACCCCGCCGACCGGGCCGCGCTCACCGCGCTGCGAAAACTGCCCCTCTTCGACCAGGTCCTCCGGGCGCTGTTCGGCTTCTTCGGCGAGAAGCCCGTCCGGCTGGCCTTTCAGGCGAATGCGGTGCGCGTGGGCCCGAACCAGTTCCCGCACCTCTGGGACCTGTATACGGACGTCTGCGACACTCTCGACGCGCCCGAGCGCTACCCGCTCTTTGTGTCCCAGAATCCGGTTGTCAACGCGGGTGCCTACGGGATGGACAAGCCGTTCATCATCCTCAACTCGGGGGCCCTGGCGCTGCTCAACGACCGGCAGGTCTCGTTCGTCATGGGCCATGAAGTCGGGCACGTCATGAGCGACCACGTCCTCTACCGGACGATGACCGAGCTGCTCAGGAGGCTTGCCACACTGGGCTTCCCGATCGTCGGGCTGGCTGCCGCGGCCATCCTGCTGGGACTGCTGGAGTGGGCGCGGAAGAGCGAGCTGTCGGCCGACCGCGCGGGACTGCTCGCGATCCAGGATCCGGACCAGTCCATGTCGACGATGCTCAAGATGGCCGGAGGCGGCTCCGACGAAGAAACCTCGCTCCCCGAGTTCATCCGCCAGGCGGAGGAGTACCGCGAGGCCGGCGATCTCGCCGACCAGGTCTTCAAGGTGCTGGCGCTGGTCATGGCCACCCATCCCTTCTCGGTCCTCCGGGTCTCGGAGCTTCGGGCCTGGATCGAGAGCGGCGAGTACGACCGGGTGTTGCGCGGAGAGTACCAGCGGCGGGGCGAACCCGATCCGTCGTATGCGGAAGACCTTTCCCAGGCGGCGAACGCCTACAGGAAGGGAGCGAAGGACGTGCTGGGCCAGATGGCCGGTGCCGCCAGGCGTGCCGGCGAGACCTTCTGGGAGAACTTCAGGAGGTGACCGGGGAGAGAAAGGCCGGTCCGGGGGGGGACCGATGCGCATCCTGATCGCGGGCAACGGCGGCCGCGAACACGCGCTGCTGTGGAAGCTCCGCCGCGACGCGCCCTCGGCCTCGTTCTTCGCGACGCTGCCGAACGGGGGGATGGCGCCGCTCTGCACCGGGGTGGGCATCTCGCCGGCGGACGTGGTGGCGCTCGCCGGGTGGGCGGCCGCCAGTCGGATCGACCTCGTCGTGGTCGGACCCGAGACGCCTCTGGCCGCCGGCCTGGCGGACCGGCTCAGGCGCGTCGGCATTCCCGTCTTCGGCCCCTCGGCCGCCGCCGCCAGAATCGAGTCCAGCAAGGCGTTCGCCAAGGATCTGATGGCGGGTGCCGGCGTGCCGACCGCGGCGTACGAGGTCCACACGAACGGTGACGCGGCCGAGGCCCACATCGAGGCGATGGGCACGCCCATCGTGGTGAAGGCGTCGGGGCTGGCGGCCGGGAAGGGGGCGGTGGTGTGCCGCACGGTGGCCGATGCGGTGGCGACGGCGCGGGACATGTTCGCGGGGGCTTTCGGGGAGGCGGGGCGGCGGGTCGTGATCGAGGAGTGCATGGAAGGAGAGGAGCTCTCGGTATTCTGCCTGGCCGACGGGGAGGACTTCGTGGCGCTCCTCTCCTCGCAGGACCACAAGCGGATCGGCGAGGGCGACACCGGGCCGAACACTGGCGGGATGGGGGCCTACGCTCCGGTGGGATTCGTGACCGATGAGCTGATGCATGAGGTGGCGGACCGGATCGTAGCGCCGGTACTGCGGGCGCTGGCCGAGGGTGGAAGCCCCTTCAGCGGCCTGTTGTATGCGGGGCTGATGATCACCGGCGACGGCCCCAGGGTCGTCGAATTCAACTGTCGCTTCGGCGATCCGGAGACCCAGGCCGTGCTGCCTCTGCTCTCTTCGTCGCTCCTCGAGCCGATGCTCTCGATGGCGGAGGGATCGGGCCTCTCCGGCCACTCGCCGAGCTTCGCGGATGCGGCGGCGGTGACCACCGTGCTTGCCGCCGACGGGTATCCGGGCGCATACCGGAAGGGCGTGCCCATCACGATCCCGCCCCTGCCGGGCGGGGTGCAAGTCTTCCACGCCGGCACAGCCCTCGAGTCCGGGCGGCTCGTCACGTCAGGCGGGCGCGTTCTGGCCGTGACCGCGGTGGACCGGGATTTCGGCCGCGCGCGGGCGGCGAGCCGGGATGCGGCCGCGTCGATCACCTTCGAGGGACGGCAGTTCCGCGGCGACATCGGGTGGCGGGAGGCGGAGCGGCGAGGGTAACGGCAGACACGGAATACCACACGGATTGGAGGAACAGCAGCGTTGATCATCACGACTACGAATTCGGTTGAGGGATCCCGCATCCGCGAATACCTCGGCATCGTCACCGGCGAAGCGATCATCGGCGCCAACATCGTCAAGGACTTCCTGGCAGGGATCCGGGACATCGTCGGGGGCCGCTCAGGCGCCTACGAGAAAGCGTTGCGCACGGCCCGGGAGGAGTCGTTGCGTGACATGGCGACCGAAGCGCGCGCCCGCGGTGCCGACGCGGTCATCGGGGTGGATCTGGACTACGAGGTGCTGGGGACGGGGAACGGCATGCTCATGGTCACCACGAGCGGCACCGCGGTGGCGCTGGAGTAGAGTGCGGTGTCGGTGACCCCGGCCGGCCGTGCGCTGCGTTCCTGCGCTCCCGGTGCCCGCGCGGATTCATCCACGGATTGCCGGGTCCATGCCTGAGCTTCCCGAAGCCGAGACGATCGCGCGGGCGCTGGCCGGCATCCTTCCGGGCAGGGTGATCCGCAGTGTCACCGTGCTGCGGGAAGATGTGGTGGCCGGGTCGGCGCCGCAATTCGGCGCCGCACTGCGGGGGAAGCGCTTCAGCGAGGTCGGCAGGCGGGGCAAGAACGTGGTTCTGGTCCTTGAAGACGCCACCCGGGTTGTGGTCAATCTCGGCATGACCGGGCGCCTGGTGCCGGGGCCGGGGCCCGGGGTCCCGCCGGCGTCCACCCATCCGGCGGTCCTGTTCCACCTGGATGGCGGCGCGTGCGTGGCCTACGACGATGTCCGCCGCTTCGGACGCCTGCGCCAGCTGTCCCGCGCCGAGTGGACGCGATGGTCCCGGCAGCTTGGCCCCGAACCCCTCTCCCGCTCCTTCACCGGGCGACGAATGCGCGGCATCCTGTCCGGGTCGCGTGCGCCGGTGCGCTCGCTGCTCCTCGACCAGCGCAGGATCGCGGGCACCGGGAACATCTACGCGGTCGAGGCGCTCTGGTCCGCACGCATCCACCCGCGCGCACCCTCCAACCAGATCGGTGACGCCGGCGCAGTCCGCCTCCACCGGGCGCTGAGGCGTGTCCTGCGCGCGGCTGTCGGCGCCGGCGGCACCACCCTGCGCAACTACCGGGCCCCCAACGGCAACGAGGGCCTGTTCCAGAGGCGGCTCCACGCATACGGCCGGGAAGGGCGGCCCTGCCACCGGTGTCGCACCCCGATCGAGCGCGTCGTCTTCGGCGGGCGCTCCGCCTTCTTCTGCCCTCGGTGCCAGCCATGCTGAGGCGTGCGATCGTCCCCGTCCTCGCCACCGCGCTCGGCCTGGCGCCGCAAGCGGCCCTCGGGGCTCAGGCTCCCCCCGACGACCCGCCCGTCCCCGGCACGCAGCTACCGGTCGTCGCCCACACCCTGGGCAACGGCATGACCTTCCTCGTCCTGGAACGCCGCCAGTCTCCCACCGTGGCGCTGGTCGTGCACTACCCGGTCGGGTCCGTCAACGAGCATCTGGGCAACACCGGCATCGCCCACGTGGTGGAGCACATGCTCTTCAAGGGCACCGAAGAGATCGGCACCACCAACCGGGTGCTGGAGGCGCCGCTCCTGGCCGCGATCGACGCGGCGCGTGATTCCATGGTCGCCGAGGCGGCGCGGTCCCGATCCGACCCGGCCGCCGTCCGGCGCCTGCGCGCGAGGGTCGCGGCGCTGGAGGACAGCGCCCGCGCCTACGTGATCTCGAACGAATTCGACCACATCCTCTCCACCGAGGGCGCGCAGGGACTCAACGCCACCACCTCCCACGAGGCTACGCGCTACTTCGTCGAGCTGCCCGCGAACCGGATCGAACTCTGGTTCGCTCTCGAATCCGACCGCATGGCCAACCCCGTCTTCCGCGAATTCTTCACGGAGCTCGACGTGGTCAGGGAGGAGCGGCGCATGCGGTTGGAATCGAGTCCCGGCGGGATCCTCCAGGCCGCGTTCCTGGCCACTGCGTTCCAGGTACATCCCTACGGGGTTCCCGTGATCGGGCACGCTGCCGACCTTGATGCCATGACCCGCCCGCAAGCCGTAGAGTACTTCCAGAGCTACTACGGGGCCGGCAACGCGGTAGCCGCGATCGTCGGCGACGTCGACGCGGACCAGGTGATCCGGCTGGCGGAGGAGTACTTCGCGCCGGTGCCGGCGGGCCGCGAACCCCCGCCGGTGCTTGCGCGCGAGCCGGTGCAGAGCGGAGAGCGCCGCATCACCGTGGAATTCGAGGCCGAGCCCCGGCTCCTGATGGGCTGGCGGGCCGTGTCGATCCTCCACGAGGACGCGCCCGCGCTCTCGATGCTCGCCTCGCTGCTCACGGCGGGCCGCACCACCCGCCTCTACCGCCGGCTGATCGCCGGGGACCGCTCGGCGATCCAGGTCGCCGCCTACCTGGGACCCGGGACCCTGCATCCGCGCCTTTTCACCATCTCCGCGGTTCCCCGCTCCCCCCACACGACCGAAGAGATCGAACGCGCGATCCTGGAGGAGATCGAGGCGATCCGGGACACGCCCCCGGACCAGCGAGCGTTGACGCGCATCCAGAACCAGTACCGCGCCGGCGAATTCCGCAGGCTCTCCTCGAATCTGCAGCTCGCCATGCAGATCGCGGAGTCGGAAGCGTCCCTCGGCGACTGGCGGGAGACGTTCCGGCTCTCCCGGCGGATGGCGGACGTGACCCCGGAAGACGTGCAGCGCGTGGCGCGGCAGTATCTGAACCCATCCACCCGCACGGTCGCGGTGATGGTGCGGAGAGGATCCCGTTGAACGCCGCCGGAGCCCGCAACCCGTCCCCACACGCTTTCCGGGGCCGGCGCGCGTCCTTTCGCGGACTGCCGGTCGCGCTGGCGGTGGCGGCCGCTGCAATGGCGGCGGCCTCCCCGCATCGCGCCTACTCCCAGGAGACCGTGCGGGAGCGGATCGCGGCGATTCGCTTCCCGGAAATCCGCTTCACTCGGCTCGAGCCCGAATCGCACACCGTCCGGGGTGTTCCCGTCTACTTCTTCCATGACAGCGAACTGCCCCTCGTCACCTTTTACGCGACCTTCGACGGCGGCGTGCGGAACCTCACCCGTGACCATCTTGCGGCGGCCTCAGCGCTGCCGAATCTGCTGCGCACCGGCGGCACCGCCGAACTGCCTCCCGACTCCGTCGACGAGCGCATCGAGCTTATGGGGCTCGCGATGAGCTTCGGCCAGGGCGGCGGCGGCGCCACCTCCTGGGTGAACACTCTCACCGACCACATGGACGAAGCGGTGCCGCTATGGGCTTCCATGCTGCGGGCCCCGCGCTTCGACTCCGCGCAGGTCGAGCGCTGGCGCGGCACCGAGCTGGAACGGGTTCGCCGCGGCCGCGACGACCCGGGCACGCTGGCCTTCGGGCGCTTCAACCACATCATGTACGGCGACCATCCAGTCGGTTGGGAGATGGACGACGCGGACCTGGAACCGGCCGACCTGGCTCCGGAAAAGCTGCGCCACGTCCACGGTGCGATCATCTGCCCGGACAACATGGTGCTCGGCGTCACCGGCGACGTGACGTGGCAGCGGGCCTCCGCGATGCTCGAAGAGATGCTCGACGGCTGGCCGCCCTGTTCCGGTACGCTCCTGGAAGACGCGGTCCCCGTCATCCGCGACGAGCCCGGGGTGTTCGTCATTCACCGGGAGATCGAGCAGAGCGTGATCGTCATGGCCCACGTCTCGCGGCTTCGCCAGGGAGACAACCCCGCGTACTTCGCGTCGCGGGTGGCCAACTCCATCCTGGGGGCTTCCGGCTTCTCCAGCCGGCTCGTCACCGAGGTGCGGACCCGGGAGGGCCTCGCCTACGGGGCATCGTCGCTCTGGACCACGTCCAGCCGGAACGATGGCCTGGTGGGCGCGCTCACCCGGACCCGCCCGGAGGCCACGCTGGAAGCGACCCGGCTCATCCTGGCCACCTTCGACTCCATGCGGGCCGCACCCCCGGCCGCGGAAGAGGTCGCGCGCACCATCGACGAAACCGTGAACGGCTTCGTCTTCAACTTCCGCACTCCGCTCCAGGTCATCTCGCGCGGCATGGCCTACCGGGCCCTGGGGCTCCCCGACGACTGGCTGGAGCGCTACGTGCGCGGCATCCAGGGGGTGACACCCCGCGCGGTGCAGGAGGTATTCCGGCGCGAGGTCGATCCGGCCCGCATGACCATCCTGCTGGTCGGCGACACGATCCGCTTCGACGGCTCACCCTCCGAACTCGGACCCGTCACCGTGCTGGAGGCGGGACCGCCGGCCCCTTCACCCCCACGTGGATCGCCGCGATCCCCCCGGTCAGAAGGAACCAGTCGGCCTTCGCGAACCCCGCCCCCCGAATGAGCTCCGCCAGCCGCCGCGGGCCCGGGAAGTCCTTCACCGACTCCGGCAGGTAGCTGTACGCCCACGGGTGCCCCGAGACCAGCCTCCCCGCGCGCGGCAGGATGTGGTTGAAATACAGCAGGTAGGCGGCGCGCAGGAGCCTCCCCGGCGGCACCGAGAACTCGAGGACCACGAACCGGCCGCCCGGCTTGAGCACTCGGCAGGCCTCCCGGAACCCTGCTTCCGGATCCGACAGGTTTCGCACTCCGAACCCCACCGTAACGCCGGCGAAGGCGCAGTCCGCGAACGGGAGACGCTGGGCGTCGCCGCAGACGGGCTGCACAGAAATGGCGTGAATCTTCCCGAGGCCGCGTGCCAGCATGGGGAAGGCGAAATCCGAGGCCACGACCGTCCCGCCGAACCCGCGCCGCCGGGCCAGTTCGGCAGCCAGGTCGAAGGTGCCGGTGCAGAGATCGAGGTAGGTGTCTCCGGGAGCGGCTTCCCATCCGAGTTCGCGGATCGCGCGCCTGCGCCACAGCCGGTCGATGTTCAGGCTGAGAAGGTGGTTGAGCAGGTCGTAGCGGGGCGCGATCTCGCTGAAGAGGGTGCGAACCTGGTCGGCCCGGTCGCGGCCCGCGGCGGGTTCGGCTTTCCGGATGAGGGTCAAGGTGTCACCTTCTTGCGGTGATTGGCATCGGGGGCCGCCGGGGACCTGGGTTGCCTGGTTCGGTCTTGTGAAGGAAGGATTTCGGAATGCCGTAAGGTAGGCGAGCCCGCGATTCGTTCCAGTGCGGGCCGGCATCCTCAACGGGACCCGGGGTGTCCAACCGTTACACGGCCATCAGGTGTCCCGGGAATTGATTCCCTCCGGAAGATCGGAACGACCTTGGAACAACCTGTTCCCGACAGCACGCTTGCCAGGCAGGCCGCCGACGGGCGTCAAAGGGCGTTTCGAGAGTTGCTGAACCGGTACGAGAAACCGGTCTTCTCGCTCGTCTACCGGATGGTGCGCGACCGTGCCCTGGCCGAAGACCTCGCCCAGGAGGCGTTCATCCGCGCCTTCAACGCCATCGGCAGCTACAATCCCCGCTACAAGTTCTCGAGCTGGATCTTCAAGATCGCGCACAACCTGACGATCGATCACCTCAGGCGCAAACGGCTCAATACGATATCGATCCATGGCTCGCCGCACGCGCTTACGGAGGAGGAGCAGGCGCGCACCCGGCCGATTCTGGAGTCCGACCTGGAACGTCCAGACGCCTATGTTGAGAATATGGAACTTGGAAGCCAGATCGAAGCGGCGATCGGGCAATTGCGGCCACAATACCGGGCCGCCACGCTCCTCAGGCATGTGGAAGGCTACTCCTACCAGGAGATCGCGGAGATCATGGATGTCCCGCTCGGAACCGTGAAGACCTACATCCATCGTGCCCGTCTGGAACTCAAGGAGGCGCTGGGCCATCTTCTCGATGACACCGGCGTCGACACGGACTGAAACCCTTCCGCAAGGATCGGCGTACTGGCAAACATGAGAAAGAGAAACGACAAGGCGAATGGCAGGCGCAACGCCCCGGATCGACCCGATCCGGCAATGACGCGTCTCTTCGCGTACCTCGACGGAGAACTCGCCCGGAGCGAGCGCGCCGCGTTCGAAGCCGCTTTGGCGGCCGACCCGCGGCTTGCCGCCGAAGTGCGGGTTCTCCGGTCTCTGATTGCAGCACTGGGCCGGCTGGCGGCGTTCGCACCTTCGGCGGACTTCAAAGCCAGAGTGCTGGCAGCGCTCCGGGCCCGCCGCCCGGGCGGGGCGTGGGTCCGGCGATGGATCGGGGGCGCGGGCCGGCCGGCCGTTCGCAACGTCTTCAGCGAGTTGCTCGAAGAAGGGCTCCCTCCCCGCCAGGCCCGGGCGTTTGCGGCGTTCGTTGCGCGTGACCGTGAGGCAGCCGCCGCCCTGAAGAGCTGGAGGCGCCTGCACCGCAAACTCGGAAGACTTCCCGTTCTGGAGCCTCGGGACGGCTTCGGGGAGCGTGTGATGGCCCGCGTCGCGGCCGCGCCCGTCCCGGCAAGTGCGCCCGGGGAAGCGTGGCGGCGCGTCCTGACGCTCTGGCCCGAACGCAGGCAAAGGCTGGCCGCGGCGCTAGGGATGGCGTTTGCCCCGACCGCGCTGGCCGCCTCGCTCGGGTACGTCCTGGTCGGCATCTTCCGCGACCCGCTGGTCACGCCCGGGCGCGCGGCCGGCTTTGTCTGGGACAAGACCGTCTCCGCCGCCTCCACCCTGGCCGACGGGCTCCTGGGCGGCTGGTCGTCCGGCACCGCCACGATCGGATCCGGTGAAGCGCTCGGCGCGGTTGTGCCCGTGGCCCTCCTGGGGCTCCTGGTCTTCGGTGTGCTCTCCCTGGTCTCGGGGAGAATTCTGTACAGGATCTTCGTCAACCACTCGGGAATGGATCGTCGTCATGTACCGGTATAGGCATCGATCTCCGTCGCTGGCAGCGCTCCGGTGGAATTCCGCCGGAGCGCGGGGGGCCGCCCACCCGCGCCGGAGCGCCGGGCTGAGCGCCGGCCTGCTGTTGCTCATGTGGGCGCCGGCGGGGTCCGGTCAGCAGCACGAAGTCGTTTCCAGCCGAATCGAGGTTTCCGGTGACGCCGCCTCGCTGCGTCTGGGATTCGCCAACGGCGAGACGCTCGCCATCGAATTCGCGGACGGGGTCGCGAGGCTGAACGGCGACGAAATCGGGCCGTACGTGCCCGGGGGTGCGTCCGACCGGGCCTGGCGCGGCCTGCTTGAGAGCGTGGAGTCGCTGTCGGGTGCGTTGCTGGCGCAGAGACTGGACCGGTGGACCCCGGACGCGGAGCTGCCTGAGACGGACCTGCTCCTGCTGCGCGGCATCGAGGAAGCACTGGACGCGGCATTTGCCACTGCAGGGCAGCCACCGCCGCAGGATGTCGCGGCCCCGGTCGGGAACCAGACGGGAGACATCGGCCGGGCCGCTGCCATTCTCGGCCGCGGTGCCGACTTCCTGCAGGCGTGGGCGATCGCCGTCGAAGACATGAGTGTCGGCGAAGCCGAGGTGCGCATCGGTGAGGACTACACCATCCCCGAGGGCGCGACTGTCGATGGCAGCGTCATGCATGTGGACGGGCTCCTGGAAGTGCGCGGCAACGTGCGGGGCCACGTGGTGGTATTGGACGGCACGCTCGCCGTGGCGGCGGGCAGCCGGATCGACGGCGACATCCGGACCCTGGACTCCGAGGTCGCCGACGGCGGAGCCATCCTCGGGGGCGAGCGCGTGGACCTTCGACGTCAACTCGAGGAGCAGGAGGAGCGGCTTCGCAATCGCATCCGGGCCGATGCGGTTTCCCGGGTCCAGCCACCCCGTGCCCCCCGGACGCGTGTGCCGGCGTACTTCCAAAGGGTGGAGGACGCGGCGGCGGGCGTGCTGGGCACGTGCGTCGCCTTCGTCGTGCTGGGAGCCCTGACGCTGCTCCTGTCCGTGCTCGGCGGACACCGTGTCCGGTCGGTGGTCGGAGAGCTCTCGAGCAACCCCATGGGCAGCACTCTGGTGGGCTTCGCGGGCGGCTACGCGGTACTCCCGATCTTCCTGCTTGGAGTCGCCGCACTCACGGTGACCGTGATCGGAATCCCGGCCCTGCTCATCTGGGTGCCCTTCTTCCCTGTCGTCGTTTGCCTGGCGATGTTCGCGGGCTTCGTGGGTGCGGCCGAGAACATCGGACGGTGGGTGCTGGGGCTGGACTTCCGCTGGCTCGACCGCTTTGACGCGGACCGTCCCTTCACCGCCAGACTCGCGGGGCTCGTGACGCTCCTGCTGCCCTTTGCGGCCGGAAGCATCTTCATTGCGCTGCCGCTGATCGACTGGGTCGCGGGCATTCTGTTCGTCGCGGGGACGCTCGCGTGCGTGGTGGCCGTGGTCGCCGGCTTCGGAGCGGTGCTCATAACCCGGGGCGGCACCGTCGGGACACGCTGGTCCGGCCGGTTCAAGGACGAGGACGACCGCGATGCGGAGGACTGGCCCGCTGGAGAGAAGGTTCCGTGATCCCCGCGTCCAGGGCATCGTGCCTGCCCTCAAGCCGGCTTGCCGGGCTGGTCCTTGCCGCGGGACTGGGTGCCGTGGCCGGCACCGGCGAACTTCGGGCGCAGCAGCTTCGCACACTTTCCGACTCCCGCCGGGTTACGAACGAGGACCGTATCGAGGTTACGGTGCTCTACGGAATCGGGCGGTTGAATGTCCGCCGCGGCCCGTCCGGCCTGCTCTACCGTACCCGGATGCGCTTCGACGAGCGGTTCGCGATCCCGACGGCCGAATACGAGGACGGCAGGCTGGAAGTCGCCGTGGAGATCGTGGACGAAACCGACGACGGCCCCGCGGAAACACCGTCGATCGACCTGGAACTCCCGCCCGACGTCCCGATGGATCTCCAGCTGGGGTTCATCGGGGGTGAGGCGGAAGTGGATCTCACGGGTGTGCCGGTGGAACGGCTATCACTGAACATCGGTGCCTCCGACACCGAACTTCGCGTTTCCTCGGTCAACTCACAGCGAATCGATTCCGCCAGGATCAATGTCGGCGTGGCCGACTTCGAGGCGCACGGTCTCGGCAACCTGAACGCCGGGCACGTATCGGTGAAGGCCGGGCTGGGCCTCGTCACCCTGGGCCTCGAAGGGGAGTGGCCGGAGGACGCCCGGTTGTCGATCAAGATGGGACTGGGGGGATTGCGGATCTTCGTTCCCGAGTCTCTGGGCGTGCGGGTTCGGCACGAGGGCAGCTTCCTGGCGTCGATCGATGCGGACGGCTTCAGTAAGCGGCGGGATACCTATACGTCCCACAACTGGGACCGCGCCGGCCGTAGACTGGAGGTCGATCTGTCGGCGACTCTGGGGTCGGTGGAATTCGTCTGGATCTCCTGACCCGGGCTGAACATGGTGAACGCGGCCGCGACGGTGAACTGTTACACTTTATTGTCGCGGGCGTTATGATTATGGAGACAACGCGATGCTCTCCAAGGCCTAAGTGCGCCGTTGCGGCCGGGGGCGAATGCCCCGGCGGTTGCCGGCGTTGAAGATATCTCTGGAGGAAACATGATCGGGACCCTGTTGACGTTTCTTGCGATGGGCATTCTGAGCATCGTTGTGGTCTGGATCGTGCTCACCGTCGTGGGTCAACTTCTGGGCCTCACCATAGGGATCGCTACCTTCCTCCTGCTGAAGGTCGCCCCGATCATGCTCATCGGCTGGCTGGTGCTGAAAGTGGTAGACAAGATGCGTGGAGGGGGAGCACTGTCCGCGGCGGACCGGAAGTGGCTCGAGGGCGAATAGCCCTGTAGTAGCGCCGGTTGCCCACAGGGGCCGATGGCTACCGCCGTGGCGGCAACCCGTCGAGGGCCTCGCGAAGTCGTTCGCCGATTTCGGCCAGTGATCGGCCGGCGGGCGAACCGGGTGCGGAAAGCACTGTAGGCCTCCCCTGGTCCCCCGCTTCACGAACGGCCAGGTCCAGCGGGATCCTCCCCAGGAAGGGGACCGCCAGTTCCTCCGCCAGCTCTTCTCCACCGCCGCGCCCGAACAGGTCGATGACTTCTCCGGACCCGGGGATACGGAACCCGCACATGTTCTCGACGACCCCGACAACTCGGGTGTTCACCCGTTCGAACATCTTGACGCCCCGGCGCACGTCCCCGGTCGCAACCTTCTGGGGAGTGGTGACCATCAGCGCGCCATCGAGCTCCACGGTCTGGACGAGGGAGAGCTGGGCGTCGCCCGTACCGGGCGGCATGTCCACGATCATCAGGTCCAGTTCGCCCCACGTCACCTGCTCCATGAACTGCTTGAGGATCCCCGCAATGAGCGGTCCGCGCATGATCGCCGGCTGCTCGCGCTCGAGGAGGAATCCGAGGCTCATGAGCTTGACGCCGTGGGCCTCGAGGGGGACGATCATCTCGGATCCCTTCTCGCCGGTCACGCTCGGCCGCCGCGCCTCCCCGAACATGATGGGGATGTTGGGGCCGTAGATGTCGGCGTCGAGAAGCCCGGTGGCAAGGCCCTTCGAGGCGGCGTAGGCGGCAAGGTTCGTCGCCACCATCGACTTGCCGACGCCGCCCTTCCCCGAACTGACCGCCACGATCCGCGCGACTCCGGCGAGGATCCCGGGTTGCGGGACCGGTGCAGGCACCGAACCGGGCTGGAGGCCACGCTTCGGGGGCTGCCCCGGAACCGCGCCGGCTGGAGCCCTGCTCCGGGACCGTGCGGGCCGAGCTGCGCCCGGGGAGCCGGAATCCCCCGCCGATCCCGCCGCCGGCGTCTGCGGCAGCTGCACATCGACTTTCACGCTGCTCACGCCGTCGACGGACCCGGCGGCAGCCCGTGCCTGGCGAACCAGCGCTCCCGGATCCCCCTTGCGCAAGGAGAAGACGAAGCGCGCCCTGCCGTCCCCGTCCACAGCGATGTCGGCAACCTGTCCGCCGGCCACGACATCCCTTCCGGTCGCCGGATTGACCACCCGGGCGAGCGCCCGGGTCACCGCCGCGGCCACACCGCTGCGACTCATGCGCGTCCGTCTCGGCTCATGTGCGGTCAGCGTGCATCGACGACCCGCACCTCGGGAACGGCGGCCCGGAGGCGGCGCTCGATTCCTTCCTTCAGGGTCAACATCGAGATGGGGCAGGCCTCGCAGGCTCCCATCAGGCGGACCTCGACCCTGCCGAGTTCCTCGTTCCAACCTGCCAATTCAACGTCTCCGCCATCGGACCGGATCGCCGGCCGAATCGACGTGAGAACCGCTTCGATCCGATCTCTGGTACCCATTCTTCCATTCGGCACCCGAGTGCCGTCACATCGCTGAAAAGAGCCGCACACGACGCAGAGGAAGCTACCCGGTCTTCGGCGCCCGTCAACCGGAGCGCTCGGGGGGGGCGCCGGGACGCCGCGGGTTGCACGGCCCCGGCGGCTGGGTGAAATTGCCTCCGTTGTTGCTCACTGCCGGCCTCCGGGCGGCGGCTCCGAGCGCTCCCGCCAACCCACAGACTGGAAGATCCATGTCCGGCACGATCCGTGTTCCCGCCCCAGAGAACGAACCCGTCTACTCATATGCCCCCGGGACGTCCGCGCGCGCCGCGCTGAAAGCCGCCCTGAAACAGGTCGGGAACGAGAGACCCGACATACCGGTGATCATTGGCGGCGAGGAGATCCGCACCGGCGAGACCCATCCCATCCGCGCGCCGCATGATCACGGGCTGTGCCTAGGGTCCTGGCACGCGGCTGGAGCCGAAGAGGCGCGTCGAGCCATCGCCAACACCCTAGAGGCACGGCGAGAGTGGGCCTCGTGGGCCTGGGAAGACCGCGTGGCCGTCTTCCTGCGCGCCGCAGAGATGCTGAGGACGACCTGGCGCCCGCGAATCAACGCATCGACCATGCTCGGCCAGAGCAAGAACGCGTTTCAGTCGGAGATCGACGCCGCCTGCGAGGTGATCGACTTCTTCCGCTACGGCGCCTTCTTCGCCGAGCAGATCTTCGACCAGCAGCCGCACTCCGAAACGGGGATCTGGAACCGCCTGGACTACCGGCCGCTCGAGGGATTCGTCTATGCGGTGAGCCCCTTCAACTTCACGGCGATCGGTGCCAACCTCGCCGGACTGCCGGCCATGGTCGGCTGCGGCGTGCTCTGGAAGCCCTCGAAGCACGCCGTGCTTTCGGGCTACTACATCTACCGGCTGCTGGAGGAGGCGGGGCTGCCGCCCGGCGTGATCAACTTCGTGCCGGGGGATCCGGTGGAGATCACCGCAGCGGCGCTTGAGCACCGGGATTTCGCCGGGCTGCACTTCACGGGGTCGACCGGGGTCTTCCAGTCGCTGTGGACGACCGTGGGGAAGAACATCGCACGGTACCGCTCCTACCCGCGCCTGGTGGGCGAGACGGGCGGCAAGGACTTCATTCTGGCGCATCCGTCGGCGGATGCGGACGCGCTCAGGACCGCGATCGTGCGGGGCTCCTTCGAGTATCAGGGGCAGAAGTGCTCGGCCGCGTCGCGGGCGTACGTTCCGCGCTCGCTCTGGAAGCAGATCCGGGATCCGCTCATCGAGGAAACGGACGGGCTGGCGATGGGGGATCCCGCCGACTTCAGGAACTTTGTCAACGCGGTGATCGACCGCGGTGCCTTCGATACGATCTCCGGTTACATCGACCGGGCCGCCGCCAGCACGGACGCGCGGGTGATCGCGGGAGGCCGGTACTCCGACGCCGACGGGTACTTCATCCGCCCGACGATCATCGAGGCGGAGAACCCCACCCACGAAGCCATGTGCGACGAGATCTTCGGGCCGGTGATGTCGATCCACGTCTATCCGGACGGCGAATGGTCGCAGACGCTGGATCTGGTGGACCGCACCTCGCCGTACGCGCTTACCGGGGCCGTCTTCGCAAGGGAGCGTCCCGCGGTGCGCGAGGCGCTCGAACGGCTTCGTTACGCCGCCGGCAACTTCTACGTGAACGACAAGCCGACCGGGGCGGTCGTCGGGCAGCAGCCTTTTGGTGGTGGTCGCGCGTCCGGTACGAACGACAAGGCCGGATCCGCCTTCAACATCTCCCGGTGGCTGTCGCCGCGGAGCATCAAGGAGAACCTCGCGCCGCCGACGAGCGTCGACTACCCGTTCATGGGAGCGGAATAGCGGGCAGGCAGAGGGCGCACGCGGGCGCACCGCTGCGGTGGGATCACCCGTGGGCGAACACCGCCTCGGCGGCTCGACGGAAGTCTGCCTTGAGGTCCTCCAGGTCCTCGAGGCCGACCGAGATGCGCACGAATCCGTCGGGGATCCCCAGCGCCTCCCGCTCCTCCCGGCCCAGATCCACATGCGAGGTGTGGCGCGGCTGTGAGACCAGCGTCTCGACCCCGCCCAGCGACGGTGCCGGAGCGGCCAGCCGCAAATCCGCGCAGAAGCGGTCCGCGGCCTCGCCCCCGCCATCGAGCACGATCGAGACCATTCCGCCGTACCCGCTCAGCATGCGCGTGGCGATCTCGTGGTCGGGGTGGTCGGCCAGGCCGGGGTAGATCACCGAGCGGACTCCCCCGACCCTGGTGAACCAGTGGGCCAGGGCGTGGGCGGTGCGGTTGTGGCGGTCCATGCGGGCCGGGAGCGTGCGCATGCCCCGCTCGAGGAGCCACGCGGCGCCGGGGTCGATGGAGCCCCCGTAGAGTTTCATCATCTTCGTCACGGCCGCGATCAACTCCGGGCTCCCCGCAACGACCCCCGCGATCAGGTCGGAGTGGCCGCCAAGGTACTTGGTGGCCGAATGGATGACCGCGTCGACGCCGTGCTCCGCCGCACGGATGTTCACGGGGGTCGCGAAGGTCATGTCGGCCGCCAGGATCGCCCCCGCCGACCGGGCGGCACGGCGGGCGGGACCGATGGCGAAGACTCGCAGCGTGGGGTTGGTGGGCAGTTCGATGAGGACGACCCGGGTGCGGGGGGTCAGCGCCGCCTCCCAGGCCGCGGGATCGGACGGTTCGACGAAGGTGGTGGTGATTCCGCGCTTCGGGAGCTCGCCGGACAGCAGGGCGTGGGTGGCGCCGTAGAGGTGGCGGCTGGCGACCACGTGGTCTCCGGGGCCGGCCGAGGAGAGGATGGTCATCGAGATCGCGGCCATTCCGCTGGCGAGGGCGAGGCCGGCCTCCGTTCCCTCGAGGGCGGCGATCTTGCCGGCGACCGACAGCTGGTTCGGGTTGTTGCCGTACCGGCTGTACCTCAGGTCGAGGCCGTCGCCGGGCCCCGCCCAGTGAAAGGTGGAGCTGCGCACGATGGGCTGCACCACCGGGCCGCCCGGGCGGGGCTCGGGGCATCCCGCGTGCACCGCGCTGGTAGCCGTTCCGGGTCTGCCGCTGGCGGCTGATCGGGAGTTCATCTCACCTCCGTTCTGGTTGTGGTATCAGGGATTGCGGGCGATTTCGCTGAGCGCGCGCGCATCGCCCCGGCGGCCGCACCACGCCACGCGCCGGTCGGCCAGCCCGCGGATCACCGGCACGCCCTGTTCGCCGAACTCCGCGGCGAGTTCGGAGAGGCTGATCCTTCCCCGGTGTTCGAGCGTCCGCCACGCGGTCCGTTCCTCCTCGGTCGCCGACCCCAGCAGTTCGTATCCTCCTCCGAGGTCGCACACTGCCGCCAGACCATGCCTCCCCAGCACCTCTTCGACCGCATGGCGGTGTATGTCGCCCACGGCGCGGAAGAGGAAGAAGGCTTCGCGGGGACGGTCGCGCCGCATGTAGCGGACGAGCAGCTTGGCGACCACTTCGTCGGCGCAGCTGAAGTCCAGGATCCGCACGCGTGTGAAGTCCAGCAGGGAGACCGACGGGGAACGGGCGATGCGGGAGATGCGCACTTCGATCGCCGCTCTGACGGCGCGCCCGGTGGGACGGGTGACCAGGTCGGGGCGGGCCTGGGCGACCGCGTCGCTCGCGATCGCGCCCACGTCGATGGTCAGCGGCGGAGCCGGCCCTTTGCTCATCGCGCAAGCCCGCCCGTTCGACTCGCCCGCCTCATTCGAATCGCTCGGTTCATCCGCGCGGCTCATCCGATGCGCTCGGGCAGAATGATGTTGATCTGGGAGCCGGGGAAGCGCGTCAGCCCCTCTTCGAGCGGGGGCCGGCTGCTCCAGTCGGGGGTGTCGGCGATGCGGGCGGTTCCGCTGCGGATGGAAAGGATGCCGTGCCAGCGGCCCACCTGCTTGCGTATCTGCTGGATCCCCTGCCCCCGGCCCGTGTCGGCGAAGCGCGTCAGCCCCAGGAGGAACGCCGCCTCCAGCGCGGTCGCGTCCCCCCAGCGATCGCCGAACCGGGCCGCGTGCTCCGCCTCCAGGGAGGCGCGAAAACCGCAGCCGAGGTCCGAAACCGCGATGACCGCGACGTGGCGGCCCAGTCTCTTCCTCCAGTTGTAGGCTTGCGCCGCGACCCAACCCGGTGCCTCCGCGTGCTCGATGACGTTCTGGCACACTTCCGACAGGATCACGGAGAACCGGACCACCGCGGACGGCGGGTAGTGCAGCGTGTTCGAGAGTATGGCGCCGGCTCGCGACTGGACCCGGTCCACCACGTCGTGCACGTCCGAGTTCGTTGTGACGGGCGTGATCTCCAGCAGCACGTCGGAGACCGAATGGGAGCGGCGCCTCCTTCTGACACCGGACTTGAAGATGCCGGCGGCGGCATGGTGAAAGCCCATCCTGTCCAGATATTCCGTGACTTCCTGTTGGGCCGGGAGCGAGATGCGGGGCAGCGTCCCGCTCCGTGCGGCCACCTTGCCCGCAGCGAGAAGGAGCAGCATCCCGTTGGGGTCGATCCAGCTGAGCCGGCGGGCGTCGAAGAGGACCGGACCCGCATCGTCGGCCCCGCATTGCCGATAGAGCACCTCCACGTTCCGGTAGTCCAGCGAAGCCGGAACTTCGATGACGCGCATCTCAGGGACCGGCGGGTGGCGGAGGGTGCAGTGCGCTCTTCATCGGGGTGAAGATAACGGAGGACGCGGCAGCCGCCGCAAATGGGCGGACCGGATCGGCGAATCGGGGCGCCGGACGCGGGTCACAGAGAGCCGTGCAGTGCGCGCTTCAGGACCGCGGCCGCGCCGATGATCCCGGCAGTCTGCGGGAGTTGGGCAGGGACGATGCGGCACACGTCGGTCGCCGAGCGGAAAGCCCGCCGCCGCACACCGGCGCGAAGCGGCTCGAAGAGCAGGTCTCCCGCCGCGGCCACCCCCCCGCCGATGACGATCACCTCCGGGTTGAAGAGGTGGACCAGGTTGGCCACCGCCACCGCGAGGATCCGGGCCGTCTCCTCCAGGATCCGAGAGGCGTAGCCATCACCGGCGGCGGCCGCGTCGCAGACGGCCTCGGCGGTGACCCGTCCCGGATCTTCCGCCGCGATTGCGGCGAGTGCCGTATCCCCGGCCGTACCGAGGCCCTCGATCGCCCGGGCGGCGATCGCCGGCCCCGACGCATAGGCCTCGACGCAACCGCGCGCGCCGCACCCGCAACGGCGCCCCGCGAAGTGCACCGACATGTGGCCGGCTTCCCCCGCCGCGCCGGACGCCCCCCGATAGATCTCCCCGCCGAGAACGATACCGCCGCCGATCCCGGTGCCGAGGGTCAGACCGATCAGCCGGTCGGCCCCGCGTCCCGCCCCGACCCACCACTCGCCGTAGGCCGCGCAGTTCGCGTCGTTGTCCACTTCAACGGGAAGCCCGAGCCGCCCCGCGACCATGCCCCGCAGCGGCACCTCGCGCCAGCCCAGGTTGGGGGTCTCGATCACGACC
>VXLT01000023.1 GCA_009841475.1 Gemmatimonadota bacterium | reverse complement strand
CCACCCCAACTCCGCCATGGGTCGCTACCGGGCCAGCAATCCCGTGCGGGAAGGCACCGGCCAAGGCGCGCGTCAGCGGTGCTTTACTGCCGTGGGCTGGATCGACCGAACGAACCAGCCGGGAAGCTGGAATCGCCCCGGTGTCGCGAACTGTGCGGCCGCAAGCGGATCACTGCGAAGCGGGTTCACTCGTCGTCGGCACTTCGCCCCGCGGCAACGGAATCCGACCGCTTCTGGATTACCTTAATGACGGCCCGTGACAGTCATGCGACTCGGGGATGGGATGATGCCGCCACAACGGTACAAGTCGTTCGAAGAACTCGCGCGAGTGCAGCGGAAGCAGCGCTCGGCGGCCGCGTTGCGCGCGTCTCCGCAGGTTGCGGAGACCGAGCGGGTTTGGGTCCAGTTCGATGTGGCTGCGCAGGCCGAGCCGTCCGCCGCCCGCGAATGCCGTTCGATCGTGCTGGAGTGGTTGGGGAAGGGCTTCGAGGGTCGCCTGCCGCGCCGGGCACGCCTCGGCCGGCCGTTCTCGCACCGGGAAGGGGATGTTTCCTGCCGGGCGGTGAGAGTTCGGAGCCCGGAGAAGGACGTGTGGGCGTTGCAGGTCGAACGGATGTCGGATCCGGGCGGTCACGTGGCAACCTCGATCACCGTCGCGGGCCTTCGCGGCCACCCGGCCAGGATCGGAGTCGAGGTGCACGACCGATCCGTGGTGCCGGGCGCGGCCGTCGAGGAGTACCCGTCCGGGTTGGTCGCCGGGATCGCGGGGCGGATTCCGCTCCTTCAGAACGGAAGGCGGTTCGTCCGCGACCCCATCGTGATCGACACCGAGGAGGCCATGCGCGGCTTCCTGAACAGGCTGGAGGATCCGGCGCGCGACATGCCGTTCGCGGTGGCCTCGATCCCGCCGGACGAGCCGGACATGGATTTGCTCGCCGACCAGTGGACCTCGCTGGCGCGGGCCTTGGCCGGGTTGGCCGTGGTGTGGGTGCTGCCGGTGCAGATGACCTTCCGGCTGAGCGACACGGTCGGCAAGCCGCTGTCGGTATACATGGGTTCGTGGCGGTTCTACCGCCCCGGATTCAACGATCGGGCGGATCAGTGGCAACATCCGCTCGTGGTGGCGAACCGGCTGGCCGAAGAGGGCGGGCCGGACATGGCGACGACGCAGTTTCAGCGGCTCGCCGCCGAGGAACGGCTGCGGCTCGGCAGCGGCGACCGGGACACGCTCGGCTTCGAAGCGATTGCGGGCGAAGCGGACGCGGCCCCACGCGGAACACTGAGACTGGTGGCTCTCCTCCGAAACGCGATCCGGCGCGATTCTGCGGTGACCGCCGAGGAACGGTCACCGGCAGAAGGCACCAACGGGTCCGCGCGACCCGGCCCCGTGCCGGGGAGCGGGTCCCGCCGCGACGGGCCTGGGGAGGGAGCGCGTGTCCTGCGCCGCAAGCTCACGGAGGCGCTGGACAAGGCACGCAAGCGGGGCGACCGCCACGAGCAGGCCCAACGGAGGGCCGAGGCCGCCGAACGCAAGAACGAGGAGTTGGAAACGCGGATCGGGCAGCTGACCGGGCTGGTGCGTTCGCTCGGGGGCGATCCGGACGCCGCAATCCCCTTCCCGGCCACATGGGACCAAGTGGCGGATTGGTGCGACCAGAGTCTCGCGGGCCGGGTCTCGCTGACGGGATCGGCGAGGCGAGGGTTGAACGGGGCCGAGTTCCGAAACGTGGGCTTGGCGGCGCGGTGCCTGAGTTGGCTCGCCCGCGAGTACCGGGACGGGCGCTTGCTTGGTGGCGCGCCCGATCTCCACGGGCGGATCGGCGACATCGACGAGGGCGTCTTCAACCTCCCCTGTGGAGGCGACTCCTTCGAGTGCGTTTGGAACGGCAGCCGCCGCACGGTGGACTGGCACATCAAGAACGGCACGGGCACGCGGGACCCAAGGCGGTGCCTTCGCATCTACTACTTCTGGGACGACGACACCCGCAGCGTGGTGGTCGTCTCGATGCCAGCCCACCGGAGGACCGCGCGGTGAGCAGCGGGCATCAGAGCCGCGTCCGGCGGACTGCGAAGCAGGGGTTCGAAGGGGGCGAAGCGCCCCTCGCCAGCCCCGCCGGGAGACACACGGAGTGTGGCCACGGTGGGTAGGCTGGCTTGTCTCCCTTAACGTGCGACAAGCCAGCCTTGGTACGCCTGAAAAGTGCATTCCACAGCGATGCCCGAGACGGCGGTGGCCGAGCCGTCACGGGCGAGCTCCCCCGCCCCTCCCATTTCGCCAGCCGCACGGACGGCGATGGCGGCGCTTCGTGCTGCGCAGCTCGATGCCCACCCTACCCCTACCCTTCGGAGACTCGATATCGTCGATCCTGACCGATTCTACAGCCCGTAGAATACCCGAAACGCCCCCGGAACCCGAGTAAACCGTCTTTGAGCGCCCTCAACGGCTCCTGCACGTCCAATCAGGCCCCGGCGTCCGCTCGCCTGCTCACCGCCAGCGCCGGGGACGAAGGTGAGGTCGAACCGTTGCCCGGAGCGTATTCGGTTTCTTGGTAGTGTTCGTATCCGATCCAGGTTCGACCGCAGTTCCCATCCTTCGCGCGCAGGCCTCAAGTAATCCATGCGTCTCGATCCTTCGACAACCCGTGGCGTGGACGTGGAGGCCGCTGCCCGGAGCCGTCCGGTGACTCCACTGAGGTCGCCTACAATCTCGCCCTCGCGCGGTTTCGCCGTCACGAGGGGCTGAACGCGCAGCGAGAGCAGCGCCAGACATTCGGCGAAGCACGCGGCCTCGACCTGTGCTTCCTCAAGAGGCGGGCCAGCGCCGTCTCGACACCCTCCCAGGAGGGATCGCCGGTCGGTACAGCGGCACAGCTCCAAGTCTTCATCCGTCTGTCGTGAGTGAGTGGATATTGCCAAGGCGACATCTTGGTATGATCTTGGGAAGGGTGGAAACTCCATCAACGGAAACACAGGAGAATCATGAGAATCCCACAGCGTGTCCGCGATGTCGTCGAGCGCCGCTCGTTTTGGCAGTCGGAGAGCAACTCCAAGTCACGGAAAGGGTGGCGGGCGCTCATGACGGTGGCGTGCGCCGCCTTGCTTCTGTCCGCTTCGGGAACAATCGAGCCCGCGCCTCTGTCGGCGCTCTGCCCAGCCGACGACAACGAAGACTGCGATTTCCTGAACCCGCAGACCGGCGGTGGAATGGAAGGGGTGGTTTGCGTCGCGTGTGACTGCCCGGACGGAGGGGACGGGTGGTATTGGTTCTGTTCGAATGGCCAGACGGGAACATCGAACTGCGAGATGTAGCGGGTGGTGTTCCTCGGGCCTTCCCGAGCCTGACAGCCAGATTCCGGGGTCTCTCGACGAGCCAGATACGGCGACTGGGGTTAACCTTCTTGGTCGCCGTTGCATCTGCGGTCGTGTTGGGTCGTGTGTACGAGGTTCGAGGAGCGGATCTTACCCCCCAGGTCTGCGGAGTCGCTGAGCGCGAGCCGGGGAGTCTCCTAGGCGGGCTGTCCGATGGTCTAAGTGTCTCGCGCGTAGCGGAATACGGAACCGCTTCAGATCATTGGATTGACAGCTTTGGCGGACTCGCGTATCACGATGGTGAGCTCTTCCTCTTTGACCACGGTAGGCCGGAGGTCATCGTGTTGTCTGGAGGGTCGCTGGAGGTCGTGCGACGCTTTGGGCGGGAGGGTGAGGGGCCGGGCGAGTTCAGGGCTTCTGTTCGGCCTTGGGGTATCGGTCGGTACTTCAATTTCGGTTTTCTCACGGTCTCCAGTGCCGGCGTGGCCGTCTATGATGGCCGCCGAGTCGAACTGTTCGACCTATCCGGTCGTCACACGGGAAGCGTACGAGGCTTGCCGACCGATCGAGTCTTCGGTGTCAGGTATTTGGGCAGCCTTCACCCCGAGGGCACGTTGGTCTACGCGATCGACAGGGTGCGGAGAGGCCCATCCCCACAGCGTGCGTTCGAGACTTGGACGATGGAGCAAGGCCGGACCCGCAATCTGTGGGATGTTTCTTTGGCCTTGCCGCCGACCCACGAGTCGGGGTTCATGGTTCCATCCAATCAGGCTCATCCGTTATGGACCGTCTGGGGCACCTGCGCATTGACGACTGATGGTGCCAGTGATCGTATTCTGAGGATGGATCTAGCCACCGGGGCAGTCGATTCGCTCGCCCTTCCACAGTGGCAGGTTCATGCTCCAGACGATCAGCCGATTCGTGGCCTTCCGGGATCAGGTGCCGAGCCGACGGCTAGGATTCGTTGGGAGGACATGGTCGTTGATCCACGGGGGTTTGCTTGGGTGCAGTTGTGGAGCCCCGCCCCCACTGATGCAGCGCGTGTCGCCATCGTGAATGTCGTGGACGGGGAGGTGCGCGAGGTCACCGTTCCCGTTTTCCCCCGGGCATTTGATGAATCAGGATCGTTCTTCGCCGTGGAGCGGGGCTCAAGCAATGAGGCATACGTCGTGAAATACGCTATCACGAAGGACGACTGAGTCCGGCCCGTCCATACCTATGGCAGCCGAGCGAAGTCTCGCCCACCCGGCCCTTTCCCGCCGTTCACCCGGCTTCCCCGATTCCTTCGTCGCCGCCCAGAAGCGTCGGCCCAAAAGAGTGAGTATGATCCGACCCCTGCTGCTCTCGTGTGTGTTCTTGGTCGGAGCTTTGGGTTGCGGTGAGGCCGCCGGTCCGGTAGTGGCCGAACCGGACATCCCGCTGACCGCGACGACCGAGGAGGTATTCA
>VXLT01000166.1 GCA_009841475.1 Gemmatimonadota bacterium | reverse complement strand
CGTCAGCACCCACCGCCCGCGCCTCAGCACCGTCACCCGGTCCGCCGCGGCCAGCACCTCGTCCAGCTTGTGCGCTACCAGCACGATCCCCGTCCCGGCGGCGGCCACCCGGCGGAGCACCGTGAACAGCCCCGTCACCTCCTGCGGGGCGAGTACGGCGGTGGGCTCGTCCAGAAGCAGCACCCGGGTCTCCCCCATCAGCGCCTTCAGGATCTCGATCCTTTGGCGGTCGGCCACGCCCAGCCGCTCCACCGGCACATCCAGCGCCACGGGCAACCCCAGCTCGGCGGCCCGCGCCTCGATCCGCTCACGGTAGCCCGTGCGAACACCCCCGCGCGGGGTCCACGCCTCCGCATTGAACAGCACCACGTTCTCGAAGCCGCTGAACCGGGGCACTAGCGAGAAGTGCTGATGCACCATCGCCACGCCCAGGGCCCGGGCCTCCGCCGCACTTCCCAGCCGCACTTCGCGGCCGCCGATCTCGACGTGGCCCGCGTCCGGCGCCAGGAGTCCCGCGACAACCCGCGCCAGTGTGGTCTTCCCGGCACCGTTCTCGCCCAGCAGGCCGTGAATCTCCCCCGGGGCAAGTTCGAAGTCGACTCCCTCGAGGGCCCTTACCGCCCCGAACCGCTTCGTGACGCCCCTTAGACGGACCGCCGGCGTCATGTGGCAGCCCGTGGAATCATGGCGCTGCCCATGCCGGTCAGGCGGAAGGCGGATCCTCCGCCGCCGGCTCCACGAAGTCGATGCTCGGCACCTCGATCTTCTCCTCGATGATCAGCATACGGGCTTCCTCGATCTGCACGAGCGCCATCGGCGGGATGACCCTCGGCTGCTCCGGATTCGGCACGAAATCCACCGCGCCGGTCGCAAGTCCGGTGTACAGCGGCCCCTCCAGCGTCCCGTCCTGCCACGCCCGCGCCGTCTGCAGAAAGATCTGCGGGATGTTGATCACCGCGCTCCCCGCGATTACATCGGGCGCCACGTCGTTCTGGTCGCGGTTCATCCCGAAGGCCCACGCGTCGCGCCCGCCTTCGCGGGCCTCGCGCACCGCCTGGAAGAAGCCGAAGCTCGCGGCATCGACGTTGTGGATCATCGCGTCCGCGCCCTGGCGCAGCTGCGCCGCTGCCGCCTCCTTGGCCGCCGAGACATCGTCCCAGCTCCCGATGAAGGTCTCCAGCACCGTCGCGTCCTCCCGCATCGCCTTCACGCCGGCCTCGAAGGCGATGAAGGTGCCCTTGGCGGACGGGATCTCCACGCCGCCCACCATCCCCACGATCCCGCTCCGGGTGATTGCTCCCGCCGCCATCCCCGCGAGGTAGGACGCCTCGTGCAGCCCGAAGATGATCGGCACCACGTTCGCCGAGGGCCGCGACCCCGACGACACCACGAAGGTCACTTCCGGGTAGGCCTCGCCCGCCCGGCTGGCCGCGTCCTGGTACTCGAAGCCGTGCCCGAAGATGAGCTCGTATCCGCTCTCCGCATACGAGATGAAGGCTTCGTCGAAGTCGGCGGGCGTGCGGGTCTGCTGGTGGGAGATGTGCACCCCCAGCGAGTCCCCGATCATTTGCAGCCCCTCGTAGGCGCCGGCGTGCCACCCCGCGTCGCTGACCGGGCCGGAGGTGAGCAGGGCGACGGCGGGTCCTTCGACGGCGGTGGAAGCGCCACCGCACCCGGCGGAGATCACGAGGGGAACGATCGGCAGGCAGCGGAGGTAACGGAACATTGCAGTCCTCTTGGCATTCGCAGGGCACCGCAGGTGCTCGTTGGAGAACCGGTCTGGTGCCCCTTCGGAGTCGGACAGTACAATATACGGCTGACCCCAAGGCTCACCTCGACCCGACTGGAAGCCCCCATGTCCCAGACCCGCGACCATTGGAGCTCAAACACCGGCCTCGTGCTGGCCGCCACCGGCAGCGCGATCGGCCTCGGCAACCTCTGGAAGTTCCCCTACATCACCTGGGTGAACGACGGAGGGGCCTTCGTCCTCGTCTACCTGCTCTGCATCGCGGCCGTGGGCCTGCCGATCATGATGGCCGAGCTGCTGATCGGGCGGCGGAGCCAGAAGAGCGCGGTGGGGGCACTCAAGGACGCTGCCGGGCCGGCGTGGGGGCTCATCGGCGGCTGGGGGGTGACTGCGGGCTTCATCCTGCTCAGCTACTACACCGTGATCGCGGGCTGGTCGCTCTTCTACTTCGCCAAAACGGTCAGCTGGACCTTCGGGGGGTTCCCGGAGGGGATGGTGGCGGGGGATCTGTTCACGGAACAGGTCAGCAGCGCGCCGCTGCAGCTGGGCCTCTCGCTTGCCTTCAGCGCCGCGACCATCGCGGTGGTCTACTTCGGGGTCAGCAAGGGGATCGAGCGGGTGGCGCGGATCTTCCTGCCGATCCTCTTCGGCATCCTGATCCTGATGCTCGTCAGCGCGCTGGGGATGAGCGGATCCGGGGAGGCGCTCACCTTCATCTTCCGCCCGAACTTCACCGACCTGGAACCGAGCAGCATCCTGGAAGCCGTCGGGCACTCCTTCTTCACGCTCTCGCTGGGGATGGGGGCGATGATCACCTACGGCTCGTACATCTCGCGCAAGCAGTCGGTGGTGAAGGCGTCGGGCGCGATCGTGGCGCTGGACACCATCATCGCGCTCTTCGCGACGATCATCATGTTCTCCGTGATCTTCTCCGTGACGGGGATGCGGCAGCAGGTGGACGCGGGCGAGGTCGGAGCAGTGGGAATGCTCTTCGTCGCGCTCCCCGAGCTGTTCTACACGCAGGTGCCCTTCGGGGTGGTCCTGGGACCACTCTTCTACGTGCTGGTGGCGCTGGCCGCGCTGACGTCGACGATCTCGCTGCTCGAGGTCGTGACCAGCTACCTGATCGATGAACGCGGCCTCGCGCGCAACAAGGCCACGGTCGGGTCGGGAGTGGCGATCTTCATCTTCACCATCTTCGCGGCGCTGTCCTTCACCGGCGCCCCGTTCTTCTCGGAGCTCGAGATATTTGCGGGCAAGGAAGGCTGGTTCTCCACCGCGGACCACTTCGTCTCCAACTGGATGCTGCCCATCGGTGGCCTGGGGATCACGATCGCGGTCGGCTGGTTCATGACCCGCAAGGCCAGCGAGGCCGAACTCCTGGACGGCACGCAGCCGAAGTGGTTCAACTACGGCGTCTGGCGGTTCTTCGTCCGGTTCATCGCACCGGCCGCGGTGCTCGCGATCATTCTGTTCGTGATCCTGGGGAGGGACTTCAGCTGATGGCGACCAGCCGGTAGGACCACCTGGAACGACGGTTCTTGGGAGCGAGGACTATGGAGGAACGTGAACGGCTAGCCTTTCGGATAGGCGTACCCCTGAACGCGATCGCGGCGTTTTGCGACCGCTGGCAGGTGAAGGAACTGGCTTTGTTCGGTTCGGTGTTGCGCGAAGACTTCGGGGCTGACAGCGACATCGACATGCTGCTCCGTTTCAAGTCCGAACGAACGCCGGGACTGTTCGGGATCGCCAGGATGGAGCGAGAAATGGCCAGATTGCTTGCCCGCAAGGTCGATTTGGTGAACCGGGCTGCCATTGAGCAGAGCCGCAACTACATTCGCCGGAAAGCAATCCTGGAATCCGCGCGGGTGGTCTATGCCACGTGAGGACTCGGCTTTTCTGTTGGATATGCTGCTTGCCGCTCGCGATGCGTTGTCCTTTACGGAAGGCATGTCGTTCGACGAATTCGCACGGGACCGCCGAACTCAACTCTCTGTGCTGAAGTCGGTGGAGATCGTTGGTGAGGCCGCCGCGCATGTGAGCGAGGATACCAGAACAGTGCATCCAGCCATCCCGTGGCGTGAGATCGTTGGCATGCGGAATCACCTCGTGCATGCCTATTTCGACGTCGACTTGCCACTCGTCTGGGATACCGTACTGAATGACCTTCCCGACCTGATCACACGATTGGAACCACTTGTACCGCCCGAGGCCGGAATGTGATCCAGCACGACGATCAGCTGGCCGGAACGAAGGGCTTCATCCCGTCGGTCGCCAAGCGCCCGCCGGAGATCTCCTTCGGCGGTCGCGTCCTCTTCCTCGCGGACGACGCGGAACTCATCCGGCGCCAGCTCCATGAGGGGCTGAACCCGGAGCTGACGCGCGACCTGAAGGCGAAGCTCCGCGACCAGATCAGCACCGACGAGATCACCCCGGCGTACATCTGTTTCTTCTACGACGAGACGCTGGGAGATTTCCCGTACCTCGGCCTGGAGGTCAGGAGTGGGGGTGCCGGTGGCCACGGCGCCGACGGCCGCGCCGCCGCGGACAGCACCGAGGCCCCCATCGAGCGCGGCACCGTGCGCGCCGGCGGGTTCATCTGCTCCGTCGCCGGCAAGCGCCGTGGCAAGGGCTCCAGCCGCGAGCAGAGCCCCTACGCCGAGCTGATGGCCGGAATCAAGGTCGTCGTCAGCGAGAGCATTGAGCGCATCTACAACGAGAACTGCCAGAACCTGGGCATTCTCACGACGACCAACTTCGGGCTCATCGACCGGATCCGCTCCGGCGAACCGATCCCGCTGAGCGAGTTCACGGCGGGGACGGACGAGATCACTCGCCAGATCATCGAATACGGCGGGCTGTTCGAGTTCAATATGGCGCGGTTGCAGGGGCAGGTGACGCTGCCGGCGCCGCGGGCGGCGGCCGGTCCCGACGGAGCATCCGAACGCCCGGCGGCCTCCCGCGGCAGCCAGGCCGAGGACGCCCCGCAAGCGCGCCCCGGCCCCCGCCCCCAGCCCCGCGGGGGGGAGGGGGTAGGCCGGCAAAGGGGGGGGGCAGGC
>VXLT01000168.1 GCA_009841475.1 Gemmatimonadota bacterium | reverse complement strand
GACTTCTTGCCTTGATTCTCGATACTTCCGCCCTGCCAGCCCGGCGCCTCGCCGCTCTCGGTGCTCGCGGGACTTTATCCACGGGCTGCTGGGTGCCACCTGACTTCCGGAATCCCGCCTCGGCATCCCCGTTGCTCGTCGCCGGTGCCCCCGGGTTACATTCCCCCATCACAACCGCCATCCCCTTCCCAAGGAAGACGTGCCATGTTCGCTTGCCTCCGTGCCCGCACCGCAACTCCACTGCCGGCCCTCACCGCACTGCCGCTCCTCGCGGCCCTCGCCGCCTGCTCGTCTGACGCACCCGGTGGGGATGTTCCCCTCGACACCGATGTCCGCCGGGCCAGCTACGCGATCGGACAGGACCTTGCCGGATACGTGGCCGGGATCGAAGACAAGGTCGACCGGCCTGCGCTGTTCAGGGGGTTTTCGGATGCACTCGCCGATGTCAGTCCGGCGCTCACGGAAATGGAGATGCGGGATGCAGTCATCGCGTTCAACGAGATGCTGGCCGCGGCCCAGGCCGAAGAGGCCGCGGGCGCCAGGGCCGCGGGCGAGGCCTTCCTCGCGGACAACGCCGAAAAGGACGGGGTGATGACCACGGAGTCGGGGCTCCAGTACGAGGTGTTGCGCGAGGGTGACGGAGAGAGCCCCGAGGAGGGCCAGCGGGTTGAGGTTCACTACCGCGGAACACTCATCAACGGGATCGAGTTCGACAGCTCCTACGGCGGAGATCCGGCGACCTTCAGCCTTGATGGCGTCATCCCCGGATTTGCCGAAGCCATCATGCTGATGAGGGTGGGCGGGCACCTGCGCGCCTTCCTCCCTTCCGGCTTGGGGTATGGGGACTCCGGGTCGGGCTCGATCGGACCGGGCGAGGCGCTCATCTTCGAGATCGAGCTGCTGGGGATCGGGTAGGGGGCCGCCGGGCCGGGGGTCACGCGCCGGGCCGGTCAGCGGCTGACGGCGGGTGCCGACCGGAGCGGACCAGGCGGTAAAGCAGCAGTCCTCCGGCGATCAGCGCGGCCGCGGCCAGCGCTTCGACGGGTCGGTCCAGCGCGATGTAGACGAGCGTCCAGGAGGTCAGCCCGAGGTAGACCAGGGGCGTGAACGGGAATCCCCACGTGCCGTAGGGCCGCGCCAGCGACGGTTCGCGCATCCGCAACACGAAGACGCCCGCAACGGTCAGCAGACTGTTCAGACCGAGGATGAACCCCGCGAAGACGAGGATGGTCTCGAAGGACGCCGTGACGATGAACGCGAGCGTGAGCGCGGCCTGGGCCAGCACCGCCACCGCCGGGATGCCGTTCGGCTTGGTGCGCGCGAGGCGGCGGAGCGCGGGGTAGTCCTCGCCCATTACCTGCAGCACGCGCGGGCCCGCCAGCACCATCGCGCTCACCGTCGAGACGAGCAGCACCGCGAGGGTGACGCCCATGATCGCGGCCCCCGCCGGGCCGAAGAGGTGGGTGGCCGCCACGTAGCCGACCTCGAGGCGGCCTTCCAGTTCGGCCATGGGGGCGGCGCGCAGGAAGGCGTAGTTGAGCGCCACGTACAGCACCGTGACGAGCAGCGTGCCCGACGCCAGGATGCGCGGGATGGTGCGCTGCGGGTCGTCCACCTCGCCGGTCAGGTAGGTGGCCGCGTTCCAGCCGGTGTAGGCGTAGGAGACGTAGATGAGAGAGACCGCGAAGGCGCCGCCGAAGACGAGCGTGCCATCGCCGGGGTCGGGAGTGAGGGCGACGGGCTGGGCCGGGTCGGCGAGGGTGGCGGCGGCGACGCAGAAGGCGACGATCAGCGCCACCTTCAAGGTTGTGAAGCCGCTCTGCAGGAGCCCCGAGCTGCGGTGGTTGGTGACGTGGACGGCCGCCATCGCCACGACCAGCCCCGCGCCGAGCCAGGTGGGCGAGAGGGAGGGGAAGACCGACGCGAGGTAGGTACCGAAGGTGATGGCGGCGAGCGCGGTCGGCGCGGAGAACCCGACGGTCGCCGAGACGCACCCCGAGACGAAGCCCGCCGCCGGGTGATAGACGCGCGACAGGAAGGTGTACTCGCCGCCCGAGCGGGGGATCGCCGCGCCAAGTTCGGCGTAGGAGAGCGCGCCGCAGAACGCCGCCGCGCCGCCGACCACCCAGAGCAGGAGGAGGGGGAAGGTGGACTGGATGTCGAGGAGCTGGAAGCCGAGGCTCGTGAAGACGCCGGTGCCGATCATGTTGGCGACGACGACCGAGGTGGCGGCGTAGGGGCCGTAGCGGCCCCTGGAGCGCTCGGTGCTCACGCGGGTCTGTCCACGGGCTGCCTCCCGTTCATTGGCTTTGAACCTCCCGATTGGCGAAGATGGAACCGATGATGAAGAAACGTCGCACCTCATACGTATTCCAGATGCCCCTGTGAATGTGCTTCCGATCGTCGGGGTGATGGGATCGGGCGTGCTTGCGCATGAGGAACTCGCCGCGCCGCTCGGGCGGCGGCTCGCGGGGCTGGGGGTCCACCTGCTGACCGGGGGCGGCAGGGGAGTCATGGAATCCGTGTCGCGGGCGTTCGCCGCGGTGGAAGAGCGGGACGGGCTGGTGATCGGGGTGCTGCCGCTTCCGGAACCGGGCGCCGAGTCCGGCCATCCCAACCCATGGGTCGAAATCGCGATCCGCACCCACTTGGGCAAGCAGGGGGCGGAGTTCAGCTCGCGAAATCACGTCAACGTCCTCACCTCGGATGTGGTGGTGGCGCTTCCCGGGAGTGCCGGCACGGCTTCCGAAGTGGCGCTGTCGGTGCGCTACGGGCGCCCCGTCGTGCTTTTCGGCGACCTGGACCGCGCCCGCGGCCTCCCTTCGGAAGTGGCCACGGCGCACACGGTGGAGGAGGTCATCGCGTTTGTGCGCGGGCGGCTGCGGGACGGCCGCACGGGCCACGAACCTGGCGAACCCGGCGGCAGCGGGCCGGGGGGCCAGCCCGGTGGCCGCGGCCTGGGGGGCCAGCCGAGCGGCGCCGACACGGGGGCCGACCGTGACACCGGCTCCGCCGACGCGGGTCCCGCGACCATCGCACCGTGAAGCGCCAGCGCGGCCCCCGCCTGCACGGCATCGCCGGCTTCTCCATCGACCGCGTCGCCGACGCGGCCGGCGCCGACCCCGAGATCCTGCGGCTGGAAAACCTCGACACCGACATCCCGCCCCCTCGCGCCGCCATCGAGGCCACCCGGGCCGCCCTGGGCGATCTGGGACGTCTGCGAGACGCCGTCACCGACCGGACCCGGGTGATGTTCCTCATGAACCCGTCGATCCCGTCCGGCGCGGTCATGACGCGGGAGGACTGGGAGGAGGTGGCCCGGCTGTGCGAGCCGCGCGGCATCTGGCTGCTCTACAACGCCGCGATGGAGCGCATCCTGTACGGTGGCCGCCCTTACGTCCATCCCGCGAGCGTGCCGGGCCTGGAGGACCTCACGATCACGGTGGGGTCCGTGTCGAAGGAGTACCGCATGATCGGGTGGCGGGTGGGGTGGGTGGCGGGCCCGCGCCGAGCGATGAACCGGATCGGGCTGGTCAGCATCTACAACGTGGTGACCCCGGTGGGGATCGCGCAGCCGGGCGCGCTCGCGGCGCTGACCGACCCGGCAGGTGGGGGCGTGGCGGAGGCCGTGCGGGAGTGGGAGCGCAGACGCGACGTGGTGCAGGCCGAGCTGGCCGCGCTGCCGTTCGTCCAGTGCGACGGCGGGTGGTCGCTCCTGGTGGACACCGGCAAGCTGGGCCTGGATGGGGAAGCCGCTTCGGCGCGGCTTCTGGAGCGTGGGAAGGTAGCCGCGACGCCGATGACGCACTGGGGGCGCGAGAACGCGGGGCAGTACGTGCGGATCGTCTTCAGCAACGAGCCCGTCGAGCGGCTGCGAGGGCTGGGGGAGCGGTTCAGGCGGGCGATGTAAAGAGGACGGAGCTCCTACGTCCCGCCCCCAGCTCCCGCATCCACGCCTCGATCGCACGCTGGTAGTAGGCCGGATTGAAGAGCGTCCATTCCCCGAGTTCCTCCGGCACCTCGTATTCCTCCGCCGCCTCCTGGGCGGTTCGCCCATCCTCCATCGCGTCCCTGGCCGCTTCCTCCACCGAGTCGATCACCGCGATGTACCTTGTCATCGCCTCGGCGTCCGCGAGCGGTCCATGCCCCGGGACGAAGACCGCCGTGGGTAAGCCCCCGAGTGCGCGCACCGACCGCGACAGCCGCGAGGGCGTCGCGTCCACGTAGTTGGGAAACATCGCGTTCCAGACGAGGTCGCCGCACCAAACCGGCCCCTCCCCCCCGTCCACCTCCACGGTGACGTCGCTCGCGGTGTGGCCCTCGCGCGGCTCCACGGTCACCACGCGGTCCCCCAGGTCCAGGCTCACCGGCTCACCCTCCGGCACCAGCACCGCATCCGACCACGGTGCAAGCGGTCCCTCGTAGTTCGGCGAGGTAAGGACCAGGTTGCGGGCGGTCCGGGTCGCGTGAAGCGCCGGTTCAGCCTCCCCGCCCGTGTCCGCGAACCCGCCGCAGCCAGCCGAATGATCCCCGTGGTGGTGGCTCACCACGACCTGGCCGGGCCAGCGTCCGGTCAACTCCCGCGCCTTCCCCGCCACCCACGCCGCCCCCCGCTCCGACATGAAGGCCTCCACCACCAGCGTCTCCGCCGACCCCCCGATGATGCCGCCGTTGCACACCGTCGTGTAGTCCCCCCCGAGCGGCGTCGAGATCACCGCGTACATCCCGGGGCCGACCTCCTCGATGCGCGCCCACGGTTCCTGCGCGACGATGCGCCCGACGTGTCGCCCGGATCCCCCGCGCGAGTTC
>VXLT01000224.1 GCA_009841475.1 Gemmatimonadota bacterium | reverse complement strand
CTCCGTCAACACTTCCGCCCCCTCCTCCGTGATCAGCACGTCGTCCTCGATCCGGATCCCGGTGCCTTCCAGCTCCGGAACCCGCGGGCAGCTCCCCGGTCCAAAGTACAGCCCCGGCTCCACCGTGAAGACCATGCCCGGCTCCAGCCGCACCGGCCCATCCCCGTCCCGGTAGAGTCCCGGATCGTGGGTGTCCAGTCCCAGCCAGTGGGATGTCTGATGGGGATAGAAGGCCCGGTGGCGCTTCGCCGCCAGGACCTGCCAGACGGTGCCTTCCACCACCCCCATCCCCACCAGCCCCTCCGCGATCGCGAAGCACGCCTCCTCGTGCACCTCTTCCACCGTCCCGCCCGGCGTGCACGCCGCCACTGCCGCCCGGTGCGCCCGCCGCACGACCTCGTGCGCCTCGCCCCGGGCCCCGTCGAGCCGCCCCGACGCCGGCACGGTCCGCGTGATGTCGGCCGCGTACCAACCGAATTCGGCTCCCGCGTCGATGAGCACCAGGTCATCCGCCCCGATCCGCGATCCGTTCGCCGAATAGTGCAATGTGCACGCGTTCGCGCCCGAGGCCACGATTGTCGCGAAGGCGGGACCGCCGGCTCCCCTGCGCCGAAATCCGCTCTCGATCACCGCCTCCACCTCCCACTCCCCCGCCCCCGGCCGCACCTCCGGCAGCGCGTCCCGGAACGCCTCCACCGTGATTCGCGCGGCTTCCCTCATGCGCGCGATCTCGGCCTCGTCCTTGCGCAACCGCATCCCGTCCAGCACGGCCCCCGGGTCCGCCAGCACATGCGCGCCGGCCCCCTTTCGCGCCCGCCGCACGCGCCCTCGGCGCAGCGCTTCGCGCACCACCCCGTCGCACCCGGCCGACGCCGCCAACCGGTAGTGGATCGTGTCACCGCCGGCGAGCAGGCCCGGCCCCCGCTCGGCCAGCTCCCGCAGCGGATGGACCACATCGGCGCCGTAGCGCTCCTTCACCTCCTCAAGATCCGGCCGGGGACCCGTCCACAGCTCCGCCTTCGCGTCGCGCTCCGGAACGAACAGCACGAACCGGTCCCCGTCCGCAAAGCCCCGCAGTACCGCGACGCAGTTCGGCCCCGCCCAGCCCGTCGCATACAGGAGTTCCGAGTCGGGGCGGTAGCGATACTCCGAATCCCCGCCCATGAACTGCACCGGAGCGGCCGGAAGGACCATGGATCCGCCCGCCAGCCGGGTCAGGATGAGGTCGCGCCGCGCTTCAAAGGGCAGCGGCGGCAGCTCGGTCATCTGCCCCCGGCTCCGGGACGGCCACGACGCGCGGACCGGCCCCGCGCTACCGCCCGCCCACAGGCCTGGCCCAGGGATCCCGCATCCACTACGGCGTACTCCTGGGCCGCTGGTCGATCAGGTAGTGCACGAACCAGCTGCGGATCCGCTCCAGCCGGTCCACCAGAAGCCACGGCTCACCGGTCCGCGACAGGCCGTGGGAAGACCTGGGGTAGCGGACCAGCTCCACCGGCACCCCCAGCTTCATCAGCGACACGAACCACTGCTCCGCGTCGGCGACCGGGGTGCGGTAGTCCTGCTCGCTGTGGATGATCAGCGTCGGCGCGACCACGTTCTCGACGTAGCTGATCGGCGAGAGGCGGCGGTACAGGTCGCGCTGCTCCCACGGCGTCCCGTAGAACTCGTACTCGGTCAGCCGCTGGGCGTCCGAGGTGCCCCACCAGCTCTCCCAGTTGGTGATCGAGCGCGAGGTGACGGCCGCGTGGAAGCGGTCGGTGGTCGCGGTCAGCCAGTTGGTCATGAAGCCGCCGTAGCTGCCACCCGAAACGCCAATTCGCATCGGGTCGATCTGCGGATACGCCACGAGGGCCGAGTCGACGCCGGAGATGTAGTCTTCGCGGTCCACGATCCCCCATTCGCCGCGGGTCGCGTACTGGAAATCGTGACCGTATCCGGAGGAGCCGCGGGGGTTGGTGTAGAGGACGAAGAAGCCTGCGGCCGAGAGCACATGGAAGGTGGGGAAGAAGGTGTTGCCGTACGCCGAGTGCGGCCCGCCGTGGATCTTGAGGATCATCGGGTAGGAGCCGCTCTCGCTGAATCCGACCGGCCTGACGACCCATCCCTGAACCTCGGTGCCGTCGTCGGAGGTCCAGACGAGTTCCTCGGCGGGCATCAGCGTCACCCGCGAAAGCCAGTCATCATTGAAGCCGGTCACTTTCTGCTCGGTGGCGCCGTCCGGCGACCCGAGGTAGAGCTCCGCGGGGGTGACCGCGTCGGTGGCGGTGAAGGCCATCACACTCCCGTCGGCCGAGAACGAGAACGACGACAGGCGGCGCGCGCCGTCCGTGACCTGCTCGACCGGCAGTCCCTCCTGCGCGCGGAAGAGGTGGCTGTCCCCCTCGATCCCGGCGGAGAAGACGACCGCGCCGCCGTCCGCGGTCCAGCTCGGCGAGCCCGGCCGCAGGTCCCACTCGCCGGTCAGGTTGCGGGGCTCGCCGCGGAAGTGGCCGTCCGGCCCGAGCTCGGCGAGGAGCAGGTCCGTCTGGCTGCCGCGCGCGGGGGTGGAGAGGAATGCGATCGTGCGGCCGTCCGGCGACAGCGCCGGGGCGCTTTCCGTGCCCGGGTTCGAGGTCAGCCGCCGCACCGCGCCGCCGCGCGTGTCCACCGCCCAGATGTCCCCGGTGTTGTCGGAGTTGAGCTCGTCGTCCTCGCGGTCGTTTCCGGTGAAGAAGATCACGCGTCCGTCCTGGGACCAGACCGGAGAGCCCGCGCTGAACGACAGCCGCGTGAGCTGCCGGGGCTCCCCGCCGTCCGCTGCGACGACCATGATCTGGCGCTTCTGCTGCGTCAGGTAGTGCGGCTGAAAGGAGAGGCTGCCGTCACGCTTGTAGCGTAGCGAAGTGATCACCCGTCCGTCGAAGCGTTCGTCGTCGAGGGTGCGGCTCACCGCGTCGGGCGCGATCCATCCCCTGCGCTCGGCGGGCCCTTCCCCCTCCCCCGGCTCGTCGTCAGCCGCCGGCGCCTTCACGAATGCGATCTGCGAGCCGTCCGGCGACCATACGGGCGGACCGTCCACCCCCTCGATGTGGAAGGCCTCTCCCGCAGGGCGGTCCATGCGCAGGAACCAGATCGGGTTGGGATCGCCGCTACGCGACGATGAGAATGCGAGCAGCGAGCCGTCCGGGGACCAGCGCGGGCCACTCGACTCTTCGTTCGTGGCGGTCACCGGGAAGGCTTCCCCGGCGGGCCGCCCGCCCGAGAGCGGCTGCAGCCAGATTTCACGGTGCCGGCGGTTTTCCTCCTCGACCACGGTGGTCACGGTGAAGGCCACATAGGCCCCGTTGGGCGCGACCGCAACATCGCCGACACCGACGAGCCGGTAGTAGTGTTCGGGAGAGTATCCACCGTTCTGGGCGCGCACGTCGCCGGCGGCCCATCCGGTCGCCATCAGAAACGCGCCCATGGCGAAGTGAAGCCTATGGAACCGTCGCGGTGTCATGCCTTTACCCCCATCCGGCCGCAACCAAAGGGGACGAGCATCGGCCGGGCCACCCGTCCTGCCCAAACGTCTCCCGTCCCGGCACGCAGGCCAGGTCGGAGACACGAACAGGGCAAGGTAAGGCGGCATGGCAAGGTTGCTCAAGTCGGATGTCGGCACCCTGCCACCGCGTTACCTTGCTGGTCACCGACGGCCTGGGAACCAATGGACAAGACCCGCCCGGCACTCGAGCAGCGGTACATTCAAGTTGGGGCAGTTCCGTCCAACCCCGGCCACACTGTAGTGTGGGCTCTACGTCCATCCCAACCCGCAACAGGATCAAGCGTTGAACACCAGACTTCTCCCACCGCAGCCGGCCGTACTGCTCGCCGCGCTCCTTTCCACGGTGCCGTTTCCTGTGTCCCCCGCCCAGGGTCAGACCGAGTCCCGTGACACGGTCACGCTGCCCACCGTGGTGGTGACGGTCCTCAGATCGCCGGTGCGGCTGGACCGGATGCCCTTCGCCACCTCCGTGCTGGCGGGGCCCGAGGTCAGGGAGGGCAACAGCGGCGTGTTCATCGAGGAGGCGCTGCATGGCCTCCCGGGGGTGAGGGTGCAGAACCGCTACAACCCCTCGCAGGGGGAACGGATCTCGATTCGCGGCTTCGGGGCGCGCTCCCAGTTCGGCGTTCGCGGCATCAAGATCCTCGTGGACGGCATCCCCGCTACGCTTCCGGACGGGCAGTCCACCCTGGACCACCTCGACATCGGGTCGCTGGGACGGGTGGAGGCGCTCAGAGGCCCCGCCGCCGCCATGTACGGAAATGGTGCGGGCGGCGTGCTCCTCTTCGAGAGCGCGGCTCCGCACACGGGCACGTACCGGCAGGATGCCACCGTGGTGGCGGGCTCGAACGGGCTGCTTCGCCTGCAGGCGACGGGCTCGGGCACTTCCGGTGGCGTCGCCTTCCGGGCCAGCGCCACGCAGAGCCGCTTCGACGGCTTCCGCGACAACGCCACGGGGTCGGGCGAGGATCCGTATAGCCAGGCGACGCGCACCACCCTGAACGCCGGCCTCACCACCAGCGCCGCCGGCGGCACCCTGGCGCTGCAGCTCAGCGGCGTCGACCTCGATGCGCTCAACGGCGGATCGCTCCCGGCCGAACTCTTCGACGAGGGCAGCAACGAGGCATGGGGATTCAACGTGCGGCGCGGCACCCGCAAGGATGCGCGGCAGGGCCAGGTGGGGGTGAGCTGGCGGGGCGGCGTGGGCGCCAAGTCACTTATACACATATACAAGCCCACCAGACAAGAGGCAATATCGTATCCCGTGATAAGGTAGTCAAAAAAAAGAGGGGGCGTGG
>VXLT01000038.1 GCA_009841475.1 Gemmatimonadota bacterium | reverse complement strand
CGCCCCCACCACTCCTCCGCCACCCACCCCAGGTTCTCGGCGGCGATCACCGCGACGTTCGTCCCGGCACAGTCGGCCGCGAGCTGCCAGACCCTGTCCATCGCGGAGTCGTCGGCGTCCGCCACGACGACCAGGAAGCAGGCGACCGGATCACTCGAGTCGCGGATGTACCGCTTGAACTGCCTCAGGTGCGACGGCGGAAACGTGTAGGCGGTCTCCGTGCTCTTGTTGTCCCACATCAGCACGTCTCCGCCCGTCTTCCGGCGCCCGCCGAACCGGATGCAACCGTCGGGGTGCTCGCTGCCGGTCATCTCCATCAGATCGAGTCCCAGCCTTGACTCGAACAGGAACCGGGTTGCCGCCTCGAACCCGTGCTCGATCTCGAGGTCCTTCCTGATGATCTGGTTCGCCAGCAGGTTCTCGCGGTCGCGTCGGGCGAGTTCCGGCAGGTACTGGTAGAATCGCTCACCCGGCGATGCTTCGTCGGGCACCACCTTGGTGATCAGATTGGCGAAGTAGCCGATGATCCGCCCGATTCGCTCCGCCTTGTTGCCGCTCACCGGGACACCCGGAAGCGAGCCGCACAGCTTGCGCAGCTCCTCGGTGGACAGGATGCCCAGCACGCGGCTGGGCTTCAGGCCGGAGGAGATCACGCGGCCCTTGAGTTCCGACTTCGTGCCCGAAGAGGGGAGTTTCTTCCTGATGAGCGTCTGCTTCAGCTGGCTGACCGTGAGGGCGTCGAGGAGCCGGCCCCACGCGTGCAGCCCGAGTTCCAGGCCGAGGGCGTCCATCACGGAGGCGCGGATTTCGTCCGGAATCACGTAGGGCGCGCCGTCGGCCTTGTTGCAGTGGAAGACGATGCCCCCCCACTGCAGCTTGTTCAGCACGTCGCGGCATTCGCTCGGCGTATGCAGGACGTTGCCCCGCTGCGGGAAGTGGCTGAGCTGGGCAAGCACGATGCGGAAGACGGCCTCCGACAGTCCGAGGCTGTCGCGGAGGGTACGCAGCAGGTTCAACTCGCGGAACGTGATCAGCTTGTCGTCCAGTGCCGCCCTGAGCACGTCCCTCAGGATTTCGAGGCGCTCGGGATCCTCGTAGCGCAGGCTGTCATCCGACCCGGCGGCGTCGAGCACGTCCTGCTCCAGGCCCGTCAGGCTCTCGACGATCTCCTGCTCCGTGGCCGACCAGTCGGGACGGTTCACGAACGCCTCCAGCATCAGGATCTGCCGAATCTGGTCCTTGAAGGGACCGTCGAACTGGAGAACGGTCGTGATTCGCTTCCCGTCGGTGAGCTCCTCGACATTCCGCAGGATGATGTCCCGGGCTTGGTCCTCGTCGGGCTTCGGGAAGTCCTTCGTGAAGCTGTCCACGATGCGCTGCAACGGCAGCTTCGACATCTGCTTGATCGCGTCCGCGACCTTCATGGGTGGCTCCGGGGGGGGTGGGGGTGGTCGTTGGGAGGCCGACCGGATGGTGGCTACCGGTCACGTCCGGGCGTCTTCGGCTGTGAGGATGTTCGTGTCGGGGGAGAATCGCAAGGGTGGGTTGGAGGAAAGCAACGCGGGGGCACAAAGCGCCGTACGTGCTCCGATCGTGATGCGCGCTTTCCGGTCCACGCGGGCATTGGTGCCCATCCAGCCACTCAACCGCCTCGCCCATCCCCCACCTTGGAGTACCCACCTCTCCGGGAGAACTTTATGCACGAAGCCATCATTGACAGTCGCAGACCCGATGCTGTTACTGTCGGTGTGCAGTTGGGAGGGCTGCCTCGGCGGTCCGTCGAGCCGTTGGGCTCGCCCGGCTGCATTTTTTTTGGGAGGTCTCGAGATTGTCGACCGCCGGACCGACGGTCGCCGAATACCTATCGGCCGCCATAGCGATGCACCTCCTCTACCTTGACGATTCAGGCTCCGCCGGCAACCCCAACGAGGAATACCTGGTCCTCGGGGGAGTGCTCACTGCCTCCGCAGGCGCCGCTCGATTTCCTCGGTGGACGCTGTCTCGAAGAAGAGGGCCAGGGCTTCTTCGAGGTTCGACCGCGCTTCGGCCACGGAGTTTCCCTGGCTGGCCACATCCACCTCCGGGCACAGTGCCACATACCTGTTCCCGTCGCGTTCCACGATCGCGGTTAGCTGTCTGGTCATCCTGTGCTCTCCGTTTCCGGTCCGAGGACTCGGAAGTTGGATGACCTGGAGAGCGCGAGCAACACCTGGCCTTGGCGAGGTAGCAGAGGGTCCAAGCGCAATGTTCCATGAATTGCGGAGGCGTCGGCGATGCACCCGGGCTGATCGTAGCGCTCAAGCCATGGATTGTCATGAGAACATTACTTTGTGTCATGTTCTCTTTACAATCACCGGATCCACTCGACCAGGGGCGGTCCACTATTCCGCGAATCTGGCCAGTTGCCGTCCGGGCGTTCGGCGATCCTGGCCGGGAGCCGTCTAGTCCGGGGGGAGCCGGGCTGCGTTCTGAAGGGTGATGCGGTCGTCGTGGACGCGGATCCGGGCGGACGCCGGCGTCGCGTTGTCCCTGTCGACCACAGCGTTGACGACCGCCTCCCTCATGGCCGCCCGCGGGGACGGGCGAGATCACCCGACCAGGCGAAGGCTTCACGCGCGTTCTTCGAGTCGTTACCCTCGAAGATGGAGAGACCATCCACAACGCGTTCTTCGACCGTAGCTTCGGAAGAGGATCCCCATGAAGCTCCACTACTACCCCGAGACCGACAGTCTCTACATCGAGCTCAGCCAGGAGCCCGGCGTGGAGACCAGGGAAGTGGTCGATGGCGTGAACGTGGATATCGATGCCCGCGGGAACCTGGTCGGCTTCGACATCGATCGCGCTGCGACCCGGCTTGATCTCTCCTCGCTGGAGACAACCGCACTGCCGCTCCGCTCGTACAGGATCGGGTGACGGGGCCCGCTGATAATCGACTTCAGCGTGCCGGCGCGAAGCTCACGGCCTCCCCAGACGCTTCTCGATTGCCTCGGTGGAGGGGGTCGCCCCCTTACCCAACCCGCCTCTCCACCTTCCGCCGGAAATCCCCCCGCGACGCCAGCGACGAGAGCATGTCCCCGCCCACATCCGACAGCCTGGCCAGGTCCATCCGGGGAATCTCGGCCTGATCGCTGAAGACGAGGATCGAATCGAAGTCGAGGTGGTTCCGGTGAAAGTGGGACAGGATGATCGTGGTCAGGCGGGCCTTGTCCCGGTTCGGAACGCCGTAGAGGAAGACCTGGCCGCCTCTCTTCCCCTCCATTCGATAGTCGATCGGGTTAGCCTCGGCGTTGGGAAGGTCCGGAAGCAGGTGATCACGCTGGATCCGCTCCTCGTCGACCGTCTGGAAGAGCAGGTCCGCGAGGTCGTCGTAGAACGTCGAGGTCGCCCGTGACCGCGAGTGGAGCGTGAGGTCGTAAATCCGGGTCAGAGTAGCATGAGCTCGCCATCGGGCCGCCGCTCCACGCGGACGGACGCGCAGAGCTGGTCGCACAGCCGCCTCTGGAGGTCGTCAGGATTGATGGCCATTGAAGAGACCGCTCATGTGTCCTCCCGTCGCAGCGACTCAGCCCTGACCTTGAACAACTCCTTTTCAGACGAAACCGTCTGGTCCCATGTGGACCATCGCCGCAGGCCCTCGCTCCAGCGCATTCCCAAGCCGGCGATGTACCGGATGTTGGACGAGTGGCGCATCGCGAAGTCGAAGAGCCTCCTCCTGGTGTGTGGTTGACCATCCCCGACCCAGCCGAGCACCAGCAGGTCCATGCGCTCGTCAAGGCTCAGTGCCTCGATGGCCCTCCGCAGCTTCAGGTAGGTCGGTGAAGTCTCTGCGAGCTCCGAGGTCGCGGAGGTGATGATGCGGAGTCCGCTCTCAGAGACAGGATGGATGTCGTCCACCACGCTCTTCTCTGTCGCGGCGACGCGCTCCCACGCCTCAATCAGCTGGTTGACCTTGTCTCGCTCGATCGTGAGCCGAATCCCCGCCGCCTCGACCCTGGCCATCGCCTGATCATCATCAAGCGCGATCGCTTCGACATCGGGAACCCGGTCCGACACGACCTCGAAGAGCTTGCGGTCCGCCGTTACCAGAACCGATCCCGTACGCCTCGCGCAGGCGATGTACAGGCAGTCATAGACCGGATGGCCAATTCGCAGCGCCGTTTCCGTCGCTTCCCTCAGCAAGGTCTCGTCAGGCTGGATTCGGATGACGCTCGACAGCCTCGTGATCTCATCCAGGAAGGGCGCAGCGGACCTTACTTCCCCGCGGCGGGCCTTCTTCCAGATCGCGCTGGCACATTCGACCGGCAGCAGGTCGGGCGCATAGCGTTCGATTCTCGGTCCAAGCAGACTCCGGGCTTCCTTGCGGTGATCCTCCGCCACGAACCACTTGACGGCCACGCTCGCATCGACCGTCACCTTCACCGGTCGCGGTCCTCCCGAATGAGGATGGTGCTGTCCGTCTGCTTCGTCCCGGAAGTGGTCGCCGCCAAAGCGTCCGCGCGTTCCAGAAACTCTGCGGTCCGAAGGTAGTCGGACACCTCGCGCGTCAGCACATGACGAACTTCCCCCTCCAGGGAACGTTGATTCGCCCGCGCCTGGGCTTTGAGGCGGTCGATGACGCCGTCGTCCAAGTTCCGTATGGTCAGATTGCCCATGCGAGCCTCCAGCGAAGTGGTGTGATGATCGCATAATGCTCTCATAATGCTTGCGCCCGTGCAAGTGGTACCGCTCGATGCTGGTCTCGTTGGCGAACCGCAGTGGCTGGAATCGGTCCACCCACCCCACCCCCACCATCCGCAAGTTCAACCCCGGCCTGCTCCAGTCGGACG
>VXLT01000076.1 GCA_009841475.1 Gemmatimonadota bacterium | reverse complement strand
TGTATAACACCCCGAAACAGAACCGCCCGAAGATCGGATCGTCGGCGATGACAGTCCGCGCACACCTCAACCCCCCGCAGAACCCCAGGTCGATCTCGCATGAGTAGTACCAGGACCCGCGCGAATGGGGCTGGTCGAGCCAGGTCTCCCCATACGGGGCGGGTTCGAAGCCGCCGCCCGCGCCGCCGTCGTTCTCAGGCCCCGGATACCAGTAGCCGTAGCCGGACTCGGGGGTGCCGGTGTTCATGAGCGCCCAGGCGCTCAGGAAGGAAGCGTAGCCGAGCCGCATGTACGCCCAGGGGTCGTCGGTGTGGTGAAGCGCGTAGTCGAGGACGCTCCAGCCGCCCATCTGGGACATGTAGGAGAGGGTGTAGGAGTTCCCGCCGGTCCTGCGGATGTCGCTTCCGAGGAGGTAATAGGCGTTCTCCAGCCAGCCGCGGCAGAAGATGTTCGCGGCCATCTGGACCTCCATGAACTCCTCGGCGGTATCGAGCGGGATGCGCTCCGAGGGCGGGAAGTCGACCCACCCCACGCGGACCTCGCGCGGCTCCTCCGGCGGCCCCGGATCGGCGATCCGTAGCGCGTACTTGGCCAGCGCGTGCGTCTCCTCGAAGCCGGTGGTGTCGAAGGAGTATTCGGACTGGAAGAGGTCGGGGCGGTCGTTCACGAAGGTCCGCACCTTGCGTTCCCAGTGCGGCAGCAGGCGCTCCGCCTGTTCCGTCATCCCCTCGGCGAAAAGCGCGGCGACGACGTCCTCGACGACCAGACCGTTCATCAATCCGGTCCCGTACGCCGGCCAGCGCGTGGTCTCCCACGGAATCGTGAACAGGGCGAGCGCGGTGCCGTAGGCGCGCAGCAGGTAGTTCTCGGCGGTCATCGCCGTGCGGATTTGCGGGTGGTTCCGCGCGACCTTGTACATGCTCAGGTACATGAGCGTGATGTGCGGGTAGTCGTAGATGCGCCAGAGGTGCTGCCGGCCCGCCCGCCCGGGATCGTCGCTCTCGCGGTTCGTCTTCCAGTCGGGGATGCCATAGATCCCGTAGGCGAAGGTCTCCTCGGTGGTCCGCTGCAGTCCGCCCCAGACGAAGTTCTCGATGTAGTAGTCGAGCGCTTCGACCTCCTCCTGGACGGGGAATTCGGCGTTCTTCGACGCGAGGAAGGCCGGCTTGCTCAGCCCGGGGTCGTCGCAGGTGACTTCGTAGATGCGCCAGCCGATGATGCGGTCGTAGTTGTCGGGTCCCAGCAGGACGTGCGTGTCCATGGCCCATTCGGCCAGGAGGCCGTCGTACCAAAGGGCGGGGTCGCGGTGCTGGTGGGCGGCGATGAAGGCCCCGCGCTTCGCGATGAGCGTCTCCAGCGGCTCGGTCGCAAAGAACTCGAGGTGCATGTGACGGTCGTCGCCGAACCGCACCGTGAGACGGTTCTCGCCGAGGCGCGCGAAGGCCGCCTCGTAGATCTCGAAGTCGCCGTTCTCGCCCACCCGGCGCAATGCGGTCTCGTCCGGATACTCCGCGTCCACCCCGTGGATCGGCTCGTTGGAGCGGAGCGCGAAGCGGGCCCGCAGGTCGGTGGGGACCGTCATCCCCGGCACCACATGCACATCCACCAGGCCCTGCTCGACGAGGACGTCCCGTGCGTGGTGGTAGTCCTCCGCCCACCGCATCGTCAGCGAATACGACTGCTCCTCGCCGGGCGCGAGCACCAGCGAGGTGTGGGGCTGGCGCCAGTTGCACCCGCGCTCCGCCGCCACGGCTCCCGCCGCCGCCGAATGGATGAAGGCGCGATAGCCGCCGTCGGCCTCCCAGTACTCCAGGTGGGTGTGGTCGTCGGGGGTGATCAGCAGGTAGGGGCCGACGCTGTTGGCGCGCGACCAAAGGAGGCAGGAGCCGTGCCCCGCGACCAGGGTGTGCTTGAGGATGGGAGGGGACGGAGTGCCGCTTTCCGGACGGTTCGCGTGGATGGGGAAGGGGAGCGCGAGGTCGCCGATCTCGATGGGCGCGCCGGTCCGGTTGCGGACGGTGATCGTCCAGCGGAGCGACTCGTCGGCCACCGAGAAGCCGAGTTGGACTTCGGGGGCGGCGAGCTGCGGCGCCAGCGTCACGGTCGTGCGTTGCTCCCGGCTGTCCGGGCCCATCGTCCAGTCGCGATGGACCGATTCCTGGGCGGTGTCGAAGCGGCGCCAGGGGCGGGGTTCCGGTGGTGGGTCTCCGGGCCGTGCGGCTCCTCCCGTGGGTGCGGTGTCCCCCTCCCGGTAGCGAAGGATGACCTCGCCGAGGCGGGCGTCCGGTGCCACGTACTCGGTGTCGACGGTGTCGTCCGCGCAGCGCAGGCTGGTGATCGCGCCGTCGTCGAAGGTCACCGCAAAGCGGGTGGCGGAGGTGGAGGCGGGGCCTGCGCGGTGTGGGGTTGCGGGGTCCGTCCCGGGGCGGCTGGCCGCCGCGGCTTCCGGTGCACCCAGTGTCGTGCCCAGAGCAGCCAGGCCAGTCGCCCGGAGAAACTGCCGCCTGCTTGGGGCGTTGTTGCCTGCTTCTCTCATGGCGTCGCCCCCGTTGTTATCTGGGTTGCTCATGGCGCCGCTCCCGCGCCAGCCGTTCGTTCAACCGGCTGAGAAACTCGAAGAGTGCGGGGTCCTTCTCTGCGAGCAGTGCCCGGGTGTGTCCAGAGGTGACCCGCTGATCGATGAACTTGACCTCGGAGATGAAGGCCTCGGCGGCCTGCGCGAAGTACTCCATCTCGTTGAAGTCGGCGTAGTAGTCCAGCGTGCGCCGCTCCCGCTTCGCCACCGCGTAGAGCCGGGAGATCTCCTCGCGCAGATCCTCGGGCAGCATCTGGTGCACCTGGTGCGTGAACTCGTGTGTGATGACGTTCCAGCGCTGGTAGCGCACGCCCCGCACCCATTCCTCGCCGCCGACCGCGTGAAAACCGCCCTGTCCCTTCACGTCGTCCCACAGGCGCAGGTCGAAGGTGTAGCTCCCCTTGGTGTGCTCCTTCCGGGGCGATTGCCAGAGCAGCTTGTGGAACGGCAACAGATGAAAGGTGGCCCCCCGAGCGGCGAGCACCGGCATGAAGTTGCTGAAGGGCTCCACCGACAGGCGCACGATCTTTTGGAGTTCTTCGTCGAGTCGCTCGTAGTCGGGGAATACCTCGCGCAGTCCCTCCGGCTCGGGCGCGTCGCGCCGGGCGAAGACCTCCCGCATCTCGTCCAGCCCGACGATCACCCGGTCCCGCATGCGGCCGAGGGCCATGGCGACACCGTAGTGCGCGAGCCCGTACCCGGGATGATCGGCCAGGATGCGCTCGAACCACTCCAGCGCGGCCTCGTAGTCGCCAAGCTGGTAGTGCGCCGTGCCGATCCCCATGAACGCGACGACGTTGCCCGGGTCCGCCGCCAGAACCTCCCGGAACGGCCCCATCGCCTCCTCGTACCGCCGGGCCAGGAGGTGTTCGTCGCCCTCGGCCAGCAGCTCACCGATGCGGCCGTCGAACTCGGCGGGGTCCGCCGGTACCGAGTCGTAGCCGAGGAGCGAGCCGCCATTGCCCAGGTAGCTGTGGGCACCCTGGGCGTACGGATCGAGATCGATGGCGAAGTGGGCGTGATGGTAAGCCTTCACAATCGCGCTGTCGTTCCGGAAAACCGAGGCCAGTTGGGCGTGCGCGTTGGCGGAGAGCGAATCGACCTCGACGGCGCGGTGCACGGATATCCTCCACTCGGCGTTCTCCTGTGCCTCCCGGTGGATCCGCGCCGCCAGCAGGTGGGCGGAGGCAAGGTGCGGGTCGAGGGTGAGCGCGCTCTGCAGGAAGTCCCGCGCGTCCTCGCTCCGGTGCTGCCAGAAGGCGATCTCGGCCGCGCCGAGGTGCGCCCGCGCCAGGTAGGGGTCGGTCCGGAGCAGGCCGGTGTAGATGGAGTCGGCCCTGGCGATGTCCATCGCGTCGAGGGCCAGCCGACCGCGGAGGAGGGCGAGGTCGCGGCGCTGCGGCGGAAGGTCAGCTGTTTCCGGGTCGGCCGCCACCGGGTCGGCCCCCGTCAGCTCGGCGGCCTGGGCCACGATCCGGCCCGCGTCTCCGTACCGGTACTGGCGCCGCCGCAGAACCGCCTGTGTGAGGAGTGCGTCGAGGTGGCCGGGATCCACGGCGAGGAGGCTTGCCAGCAGCGAATCGGCTTGCTCGTACCGACCGCCCTGCATGTGGAGCGCCGCCATCCGGCAGCGGTGGTCGGGTGATGCGGGCGCGTCCGCCAGCAGGCTCCGGGTCGCCAGTACCGCCGAGTCCAGTTGTGCGACCGTCCTGACGGGCTGTACGCAGCCGGCATCCTGTGGGGGGAGCGTCGCGGGCAAGGGTGCCACGAGCGCCGCCCCGTCCGGCGCCGTCAGCCAAAGCACCGCGGCCGCGACGAGCTTCATCCCTGGCCGCCGCACAGCAACACCGCGTCAGCCCGGCGTGACGCCGCCCAGCACGACAACGGTGGGGCCATCGCCCAGCGGCACGACATACGCGCCCCGCTCCATCGCGTACGAGCTCGCCGCCGCCATCCGCCCGACACCGTCCACCGCTGCAGGCTGCTCGATCCGCAGCCGAGCGTTCGGCACCGCCGCCGTCCTTGGCGAGAGCATCACCCGCACCCCGTCAGCGGACAGCTCTACCGCCTCGAAGGTGCCCGCATCGAGAGTCAGCCACAGGCCCAACGGCGCCAGGTATACGCGGGAGCGAGCCGCGTCGAGCGGGATCACGCGGATGGCGCCCCGAGGCGCAGCGTCGCGGTTCGCACCGGCCCGGGCCGCATCGCTCTCGACCGTGCCGGCCCCGCCATCCATCCCCCCACCCCCCCTCAGAT
>VXLT01000114.1 GCA_009841475.1 Gemmatimonadota bacterium | reverse complement strand
CCCATCCCCAGCAGCGCCTCTTCACGCCCGAGATCGCGCTCAATGTCCGGGGCGTGAGCATCGCGGCGGTGACGGACGACGGCTCCCGCCTCGCCGCGACGGTGAGGACCCGGCGCCACCGCACCGGCGTCGACCATGACCGCTACGGGGACCCCACATACATCTCGCCCGCCACCACGCGGCTGATGGTGATCGACACCCGGAGCGGGGATCGCACATGGGTGCATGAGGAGCCGGCGCAGCTGCGCGGCTTCTCCTGGTCGCCCGACGGGGGGCGGCTCGCGTACTTCGCCGTGGAGGACGGGTCGTACCGGCTCCGGATCTTCGACGCGGGCACGGGGCGGACCGAGGCGGTGGCGCTACGCACGGACAGGGAGATTGCGTCGTCGTCGCCGCTCGTGTGGTCGCCGGATGGCGCGAGCGTGCTGATCGGGCTTCGCCCCGAGGGGTGGGCGGCCGAGGCTCGCGCGGCCTTCGTCGCCCTGACCGAGGCGCCGGTCATCGTGCAGGATTCCCGCAACGACTTCCTGGCCTGGGACCGCGTGAGGAACATCGCCGCGAGGCAGATCACCGCGCTTGTTTCCCCCGAAGACGGCAGCGTGCGAGAGATCCTCGCCGACGTGACGCCATCCGGATTGGGCTTCTCGGCGGACGGGTCGTACGTCACCTATTCGACGGCCACACGGACGAAGACATCCTACACCCGGCGCGACGGAACCGAGTACGAGCTCTTCCGGCTGGCTCTCGCCGAGGGCAGCGAGCCCAAGTCGCTGCGGGACACCGGAGAGGAGCGGCTGAGCGCGAACTGGAACCCGGCGCGGGATGCGTTCGCGTACAGCGAGCGGGGTTCCGTCTTCGTCCGGCGGCTGGCGGAGGACGAGGCGGTGGACGTGACGGCGGAACACCGTGGGCCTGCGGATGAAGGCGGAAACGCCGAAGACGAGGGCGGCGCCGGTCGCGGAGGCGGCGGCGCTGGCGGCACCGGCGACCCCGACCCCGACTCCACCCGCCTCCGCTTCTCCGTCCAGCGGTGGAGCCCGTCCGGCAACCAGCTCCTCCTCACCTCCCAGGACGCCTGGCACCTCCTCGACCTCGGCACCAACGACCTGCGCACCCTCCTCGAACTGGAGGAAGACGCGGACACCCGCCCCCGCCGCCAGGTCCAGGCCTGGAGCGACGACGGCCGCCACCTCTATTTCAGCCACGCCGCCCGGGACCGCTGGCAGCGCGGCCTCAAGCGCCTCGACACGGCAACGGGCGCCATCGAGACCCTGTTCCTGGACGACAACCTCTACCGCTCCTGGAACATCTCCGACGACGGCGCCACCCTCGTTTACACCATGTCCGACGGCGACCACCCCGACGAGATCTGGACCACGCCCACCGACCGCCTCGCGCCCCGGCAGCTCACCACCTCCAACCCCGAGCTCGAAGGCGTCGCGCTCACCCGCAGCGAGCTCGTCGAGTATCTGGACGTCGATGGTAATACGCTTTACGGCATCCTGTATTACCCCGCCAACTACGAGCCGGGCCGCACCTACCCCCTCGTGGCCGAGATCTACGAGCAGTACTTCGACAACGGGTTCAACGAGAACATGAACCTGATCACCGCGCAGGGCTGGTTCGGGTTCCGTCCGTCGGTGCGCTTCGAGGAGGGCTTCCCCGGCGAGGCGTGGCTGAAGGCCGTGCCAAACGCGATCAACAAGATCATCGAGCGGGGACTCGTCGACCCGGAGAAGGTGGGCGTCTACGGGCAGAGCTACGGCGGCTACGCGACCAACCTGCTGATCACGCAGACCGACCGCTTCGCCGCGGCCGCCAACGTGTCCGGCAAGGTGAACATCATCTCCTTCCTGGGCGATTCGCCGAAGATCACGACGCGCAACTACGCGGCCGCCGAGGTCGGGCAGGACCGGATCGGGGCGACGCTCTGGGAGCAGCCGCACAAGTACATCGAGCACTCGGCGGTGATGTTCGCGGACCGGATCGAGACGCCGCTGCTGATGCTCTCGGGCGAGGGCGACTGGAACGTGCCGGCCACCAACCAGCGCGAGATGTACTACGCGCTCCGGCGGCTTGGGAAGGAGGTCGTGTGGGTGCACTACACGGCGGGCGGTCACGGGGCCGGACGCGCGAGCACCGCAGCCGACTTCGTGGACCACTGGCAGCGGATGTTCGACTGGTTCGCCGAGCATTTCGGGGAAGTGGACGCGAAGCCGGTGTCGGAGGGGGACGGGGGATCACGCTGAGGTGAGACGCGGGACGTGCGGGGCCGGGGTGCGCCTGAAGCGGGCGCGATGAACCACCCTCTCAGCGGACAAACCGCGGTCGTCACCGGAGCCAACTCGGGCGTTGGCCGGTCCGCGACGGAAATGCTCCTGCGGGCGGGCGCCGAGGTCACGATGGTCTGCAGGAGCCGCGAACGAGGCGAGCGGGCGCTGGCGGAGATGCGGGATGCCGGCATTGCAGGCAGTGGTGCGGGCGAGGCCCGGCTCACCCTCGAACTCGCCGACCTGTCCCGCCAGGACGATGTCCGCGGGGCCGCCGAACGCATCGCCACCCACCACCCCACCATCGACATCCTGGTCAACAACGCCGGCATCGCGCAGGTGCGCCCTGTTCTGTCGGCCGACGGGTACGAGCTGACTTTCGCCACCAACCACATCGGCCACTTCCTCCTCACCCACCTCCTTCTCGACCGCCTCGAAGCCGGACGCGGGCGCATCGTCAATGTCAGTTCACGGGGCCACCGGGGCGCGGACCTGCGGCGGGCGAGCCTCGACGACATCGCCCGGGGCCGGGCCTGGAAGGGCCCCCTGCAGACCTACGCCGACTCGAAGCTGGCCAACATCCTCTTCACCTTCGAATCGGTGCGGCGCTGGGGCGGCCGGGGCATCACCGCCAACGCCGTTCACCCCGGCGTGCTCGCCACCGACATCTGGAACAAGACGCCGCTGGTCGCACGGCTGCTGATCCGCCCCCTCACCTGGTTCATGGACCGGCCGGAGGTCGGCGGTGCGGCGGTGATGAACCTGGTCACGGGCTCCGGCGGCGACGGCGTCACGGGATCCTACTTCAACGTGCAGCGAGAGGAAAAGCCGAGCGTTCAGGCCAGCGACCGCATTCTCGCGCACGAGCTGTGGGAACGGAGCCTGGAGTGGACGGGGTCTTCCACATGAACCTGAGCCAAATGCCTACCGGAGGAGAATCCGACTATGCTCAACCCTGACCGCATCGCCACCTGCCTCTGGTTCGAGGACCGCGCCATCGAGGCGGCCGAGTTTTACGTCTCGCTCTTCCCGGATTCGAGGATCTTGCATGTTTCGACGGTCTCCGCGGGGCCGGCCGAGGGCAACGCCTTCGTCGTCTTCGAGCTATCCGGACGGCAGTTCCAGGGAATCGATGGCGGCCCCATGTTCAAGTTCACGCCCGCCATCTCGTTCGTGGTGAACTGCCACTCGCAGGAGGAGATCGACCGCTATTGGGCCGCGCTGAGCAACGGTGGGGAGGAGGGGTATTGCGGGTGGCTGAATGACCGTTTCGGCGTCTCCTGGCAGGTCATCCCCGCAAACATGGGCGAACTGATGAGCCGCGACCCGAAGCGGGTGATGGAGGCGCTGCTCAAGATGGGGAAAATCGACATCGAGGGGCTGGAGAAGGCGGGGGCGGGAGGCTGAAACGGCGCGGCGGCAGAGGCGTCCAGACCGGCACGCGGCGTAGTATCATCTACCTGGTCACGATGATATCATTGATCGTCACCGCGTCCCGAGGCTTGGGGCTCGGAGAACGGGTCCGCCCTAGAAGAACACCGGCTCCCGGTACGCGCCGAAGACCTCCTCCATCGCGGCCCGGATCTCGTACAGGGTGCAGTAGGCCCTCGCGCAATCCAGGATGTACGGCACGGTGTTGGTGCCACCCGCCGCCGCCGCGCGCAGCCGCCCCAGCGCCGCTTCGGCCTTCGCGCCGTCGCGCTCCTCGCGCAGCCGCGCCAGCCGCTCGCGCTGCCTCGCCTCCACACCGGGATCGATCTGCAGCGTGTCGATCTCGACCTCGTCCGACCCACCGGTGAACCGGTTCACGCCCACGACCGTCCTCAGCCCGGCTTCGATCTCCGCCTGCTGGCGCGCCGCCGAGTTCGCGATCTCGCGCTGGAACCACCCGTTCTCGATCCCGGGGACGACCCCTCCCTGCCCCTCCACCCTCTCGAAGATCTCCTCGGCCTCGGCTTCGAGACGGTCGGTGAGCGCCTCCACGTAGTATGAGCCCGCCAGCGGGTCGATCGTGTTGGCCACGCCGGTCTCGTGGGCGAGGATCTGCTGGGTCCTGAGCGCGATCGTGACCGCCTTCTCGGTGGGAAGCGCCAGCGTTTCGTCCATCGAGTTGGTGTGGAGCGACTGCGTGCCGCCGAGCACCGCCGCGAGCGCCTGGTACGCCACCCGCACGATGTTGTTCTCCGGCTGCTGGGCGGTGAGGCTCACCCCCGCGGTCTGGGCGTGGGTGCGCAGTCGCCAGGAGTGCGGGTTGGCGGCGCTGAACTCGTCCCGCATCCGGCGGGCCCAGATCCGGCGCGCGGCGCGGAACTTCGCGACCTCCTCGAAGAAGTCGTTGTGGACGTCGAAGAAGAAGGAGAGGCGCGGGGCGAATGCGTCGACGTCCAGGCCGCGCTCGACGCCGCGGCGGACGTACTCGAACCCGTTGGCGAGGGTGAAGCCGAGCTCCTGGCCCGCGGTGGCGCCGGCTTCGCGGATGTGGTATCCCGAGATCGAGACGGGGTTGTAGCGCGGCGCGTTCTCCGAGCACCACTCGAACATGTCCAGGATGAGCCGCAGGGCCGGTTCGGGCGGG
>VXLT01000119.1 GCA_009841475.1 Gemmatimonadota bacterium | reverse complement strand
GGCGGGGGGGAGCTTGCCTGTGGCCGCGCGCGGTGGCGGCGCGTTTCCAATCACCTGGCCCGTGCGCGAAAAGAACACCGCCTTGCCCTCCAGGTCCAGTCCCATCCTTGACCGGCCCTCGTGCACCGCCCGGTGGTGCCGCCGACACAGGAGCACCAGGTTCGCCAGGCTCGTCTCGCCTCCATCGGCCCAATGCCGCACATGGTGTGCGTCCGTGAACCGGCTCCCGCACCCCGGATACCGGCATCCCCGATCCCGCTCCTCCAGCGCGCGCCGGATGTGCACCGGAACCGTCCGCGTCTTGCGACCCACGTTCAACACCTCGCCACCACCGCCGTGCACCATCGGCACCACCGAGGCGTCGCATGCCAGCCGCCGTGACGTCTCCGCGCACACGCGCACCCCATCGAGCTCCGACCGTCCCGGCTCGCCGTTCTCCGCCAGAGTTGCGGCCTCGGTGTGCACCACCACCTGGTAGCGCTCTGCCCGGCTTCCCGATTCCACACCACCCCCGAATCCCGCCTCCAGGGCCCGCTCCGCCATCAGCCCCGCCGCATCGGCCCGGCGCTGCGCCCCCGTCGGCCGCGCCTCCGCATCCTCCTCCCGGTACGCCGCATCGCTCGCCGCCTCCAGGGCCCGCAACAGCACCGCTCCGGCCTCCGGCTCCAACCGCCCCCGCACCACGTACATTCCCTCGTCGTCGACTGCCACGTTCAGGTGCCGGCTCCGGTGCCGGTGCTCCTCGGCATCCACCTCTCCGTCACGCCCGAAGCGCTTCCACCCCAGCACCATCCGCCGCAGCTTCACTGCCGACCCAGCCTGCGCGTACTCCAACAGCGCCGCCTCGTTCTCCGGCGTCCCCGCCCGAGTAATCTCCCGAACCTTCGTGTACGAAATCAGGCCACGTTTCATCGCCTTGGAGGTCCGTGGCAGTTCCGGCAACGCATAGGCCACCCGGATGTGCTCGCGCGCCGTCGCCGGCGAAACCCCAATCCGCCACGCCAGCCAGTCCACGCCCGTCTCGAACCCGTCGGCCGCCCACCCTTCCCGCTGGTCGAACTCACGTACCAGCGTCAGCATCTCGTAGCGCGCAACCGCAATCCGCGCGGCCAACTCCGCGATCCGCTCGCTCAGCTCCGATACACTCATCGCTCTCCCCTCCAGGCCTCTGGCACGGGCGGATTGGGGAAGCTTCCACACCGTGTGGACGGGCTCCAGGCGCACCGACGGCATCCCCGATTCCGCTGTACCGAAGATACGCCGAAAACAGGATCCGTCCATGGCGAAACCGGCCTTTGCATGGATCGTTTGGGACACGTGTTGGAACTATGTGCCGGCGGCGGGAAGCCGGCCCTGGCGGCACCGCCTGGCAGCGCGGCCGGGAGGGATGGTCGGAAGCGATACAAGACTCCCGCCCCGCTTCCGCGGCAACTCCCGGGACTCCGGCATGCTCGATTGGGCGCGGTCCGCCCGCACTGCGGGTACTCCCATCCCGCGCCACCCCCTCACACGCCCTAGTATTGAAGTCCAGCCCGTCCCTCGGAACCCACTGCAGAGACAGACTCCAGCCCACCCTCCTCACCGGCCTGACCATGACCCCAACCTTCGATCAAGCATGCGCCCTGACCCGAGCGGCCGCCATCCAGGCGATGGCTGCGGACAAGGGCTTCGACTGGACCGACCCACGCGGCGCCCTCGCGAAGGTCCGGGAGGAAACAAATGAAGTGGCCGCGTTGATAGCCGAGGGCGGTAAGCTGGCCGCGGACGGTAAGCTGGCCGCGGACGGTGAGCTGGCCGCGGACGGTGAGCTGGCCGCAGGCGGTGGGCTGGCCGCAGGCCGTAGGCAGTCCGCCGTCACCGAACAAGCCCGCCAGCGCCTGGCCGACGAAATCGGGGACCTGCTCTTTGCGGCTGTGAATGTCGCGCGCCTCGCCGGCATCGATCCGGCTCCCGCTCTGGGGCGGGCGACCGCGAAGTTCGGGCGGCGGTTCGCGGAGGTCGAGCGCATTGCACGGCTCCGCGGCCTGCCCATGCCGGGAACCGGCCTCGACGTACTGGACCGGATCTGGGACGAGGTCAAGGGGCGGGAGGAGCCTCAGTAACCGGCCGTCCTGTCCACGAGGTTCCGCAGGCGTTCCCCGCGCGCGAAGCGCCCGATATTGTCCGTGATCAGTTCGGTCTGCCGGTCCCAGAACCGGTGGGTCGTGGCCGACACGTGAGGCGTCATCAGCACTCGGGGATGCCGGTAGAAGGGATGGTCGGCGGGCAGTGGCTCGGTGTGGAAGACATCGAGACCGGCGCCGCGCAGCCGCCCTGAATCGAGGGCTTCCAGGAGTGCCTGCTCATCCACCAGGCGTCCCCTCGCGACATTGATCAGCACCGCGCCGGGCTTCATCGCGAACAGGCGCTCGGCCGTCATGAGGCCGCGGGTCTGCGCTGTCTCGGGGAGCGCCAGGACGAGATAGTCGGATTGGCCTATCGTGTGGTCCAGAACATTCCGCCCGGCACCAACTTCATATTCCAGGTTGTATTTTTCGTCGTCGATTATACACGTTAGCATATCATCCCCACCCCGCCGCACTGCCAACACCCTCGCGCCCATCGCGGCGGCCCTGCGGGCGACCTCGCGCCCGATCCCCCCGAACCCGACGATCCCCACCGTCGAGGCGCCGACCTCGGTGACCGGCGCATCCGCCGCCCAGTACTCGGGGGCTGCCCACCGCCCCTCCTGCCGGGCCCGCACGGCCACGTCGAGACCCCGCGCGAAGTGGAGGATCATCGCCATCACGGTTTCGGCCATCGGCGCGGCGTGCACTCCCGCGGAGTTGGTGAAGAGGACGTCGCTGGCCAGCATCGCGGCGTGCAGCGACCCGGCGACCCCGGCCGCGCCGGAGTGCACCCATTCGAGCCGCCGTCCGTGTTCCAGTACCTCGGCGGGGATACCGTACCCCATGTACACCCGCGCGTCCGCCACCGCTTCGAGCAGCTCGCCGGTCACGTGCCCGGCGCCGTCGCCCGAGCCGTCCGAGAGCGTCTCCATGAACCGCACCGTCCAGCCGGGCGGGAGCGAGGCCGTGATCGCGTCGCGGGCCCGGCCGGGCAGCTCCCAGATCGGGCGCCGGTCGCGCAGGTCGATGACGATGGTGGCCATGTCGGGGCCCGGGGTCGCGGGCGCGGGGATGGCGGCTCAGGGCTTGAGCCGGTTGATCAGCCTCGGGAAGGGGACGAGTTCGCGGATGTGAGGCCGCCCGGTGATCCAGCCGACCGTCCGTTCGAGGCCGAGGCCGAACCCGGAATGCGGGAACGTCCCATAGCGGCGCAGGTCGAGGTACCAGTCGTACGCCTCCTCGGGAAGCCGTTCCTCGCGAATCCTGGCGAGGAGCCGGTCGAGGTCGTCCTCGCGCTGGCTGCCGCCGATGATCTCGCCGTAGCCCTCCGGCGCCAGAAGGTCGTTGCAGAGCGCGGTGCGCGGGTCGTCCGGGTTCTCCTTCATGTAGAAGGCCTTGGCCTCCCTGGGGTAGTTGTAGACGAAGACCGGGCGGTCGAACCAGCTGGAGATGGTGGTCTCCTCGACGGCGCCAAGGTCGCGGCCCCATTCGAAGGGGTGGGCGGGGGAGTCGGGAGCGGCGGCGGCAGCGGCGCGCTCTGCGTTCAGCCGCTCGACGGCTTCGCTGTAGCTGATCCGGGGGAAGGGCGGCCTGACCGATTCGAGCATGCTCACGTCCCGTTCGAGGACCTCCAGTTCGGGACCGCAGCGTTCGAGCGCGCGCGCCACGACGTAGCAGACGAACTCCTCCTGGAGATCCATGTTGTCGTCCGAGTCCGCGAACGCGACTTCGGGTTCGATCATCCAGAATTCCGTCAGGTGGCGGCGGGTCTTCGACTTCTCCGCGCGGAAGGTCGGACCGAAGCAGTAGACCTTGCGGAACGCAGGAGCCGCGCACTCGGCGTACAGCTGTCCGGTTTGCGCCAGGAAGGCGCGCTCCCCGAAGTAGTCGGTCTCGAAAAGCGTCCCGGCCGATTCACCGATGGAGCCGGTGAGGATGGGCGTGTCGATGCGTACGAAGTCCCGTTCGTAGAGGAAGTCGTGGATCGCCTGCTCGACCTCGGCGCGGACCCTCAGTCCCGCTCGTTGCCTGTTCGAACGCAGCCACAGATGGCGGTGGTCGAGGAGGAATTCGACGCCGTGCTCCTTGGGCTGGATGGGGAACTCCTCGCTGGCGCCGATCAGCTCGATTCCGGTGACGGTGAGCTCGTGTCCGCCGGGGGCGCGGGCGTCGGCGCGGACCACGCCGGTGAGTGCGATGCAGCTCTCCTGGGTGAGCGCGGTGGCGAGCTCCCAGATGTCGTCGGGAAGTTGCGATTTGACGACTACGCCCTGCACGACTCCGGTCCCGTCGCGCAGGACGATGAACGCGACGCGCGCGTGCACGCGCAGGGTCGCAATCCAGCCGGTGACGGTGACGGTCTCGCCGGGGCGTTGGGGAAGGTCCTTGATGGTCATGGGATCGGAAGGTACCAGAGGGCGGGGGATCAGCCAACGCCAAAGAGCTTCGCGCGCTCCCCGTAGCGTCGGTCGAGGTGGGCGCGGATCTGCTGGTTGGCGGGGCGGGCGAGCCGGGGGTCGGCGTCGACGAGGGCGCGGGCGCGCTCGCGGGCGGGGCGAATCAGGTCCTCGTGCTTCAGGAGGTCGGCGAAGCGCAGTTCGGTTCCGTGGCCGTGCTGCTCGGCACCGAAGAAGTCGCCCTGGCCGCGGATGCGGAGGTCTTCGGACGCGATCTCGAAGCCGTCGGTGGTGCGCGCGAAGGCCGCGAGCCGGGCGGAGGCGGGGTCGGGAGGGTCGGACGC
>VXLT01000123.1 GCA_009841475.1 Gemmatimonadota bacterium | reverse complement strand
CCCGCCCCCCCCCCCCCCCCCCCCCCCCCCCCCCCCCCCCCCCCCCCCCCCCCGGTTCTCTTCGGGTGCGCGGTACGGGGCGCTTCTGGTGTCGCTCGTGCCGGCCATGCTCTTTGCGACGCGGCATATACGAAGCCGCAAGGAGGCGGTGTGGGCAGGCGGGGTGGCGGGGCCGATCGCGATGATCCCGGGGGTGTTCTTCTACCTGGCGCTGGTGGGTCAGTATCCGGGGATCCTGGAGCGTCCGGTGCCGGCCAACCACCTGCTCGAAGTGCTCGGATCGCGCGGTTTCCAGATCGCATTTCAGGTCGTGCTCTTCGGTACGCTCATCGAGACGGGCGCCGGGCTGATCCACGCCTTCAACGAGCGCATCGACAGCGTGTACCGGATGCGGGGCGGTGAAATGCCGGTGCGGTTGCGGCCCGTTACGGCGGTTGCCCTGCTGCTCGCCAGCTACCTGCTTTCCCGCGTGGGCCTTGTGGACCTCATCGGGAAGGGATACAACGCCATGAGCTACGTTTTCACGGCGATTGTGGTGATTCCGCTGCTGACGGTGGGGGTGTACCGGTTGCGAAGCCACAGAGTCCCTTATTCCCGGCATGGGACTTGACGAGGATAGGCAGTTTACACTGTTTGAGGGGTGGGGAACTGATGGAGGTCCCGGGTTTGTGGCCGAATACGAGTGTGAAGAACTATGAAGTACCTGGTTGCGGCGCTTGTCTTCTTTTTGAGCCTCGCGGCGGCCGCATGCGTGCTGTTACTCCTTTCAGCCGCGTGTGACCGCGGGCACTCGCGGGATGTTGACGTGCCGCTCGGCTGGGACGGTGCGACCAATGCCGATGCGGTGCGGAAGTGGTCGAGGGAGAGCGTGGAGTCGGTGCCCCGATGGAAGATTGAGGAGGCACCGCTCGTCGAGCGGGTGCCCCATGCGGTGGAAGCAGCGCTCACGGGAAGGGAACAGCGATACCCAAGCGACGCGACCTTCCTGCTGGATGGACGAATCGTTCTCTACTACTACGTGAGCGACTATTCGGAGCCCGATTCGATTCTTCTGCGCATACTGGATCCCGGGAGCGGAGAGGAGACTCGGGTTCCGGCCCCGAAGGGAGACGATGGCCGATCCCTTGAATGGGTCCATTTCGACCTGGTTACTCGCGACGGGCGCATCATCCTGATGGGCGACAACCAGCCAGCGTTGAGCCGGCGGCAGGGAGAGGACATCTGGTGGGCCGACGGCGACGGCCGGTTCATCGGCCCCCCATCCTCCACACACATGGAAGGAATACTCCTTGGAGTCTTTCGGGATCAGTCGCTGGCCGTCATGGGTCACTCGGTCGTGATGGATACGATGTTACTCTCGCCGGCCTCTGTGGTTTACCCGGTCAAGGCCGGGCACGACCCGGCGGACGCGCGGGCGGAAGAAGTGCTGGTCACAACGGCGATGCCACGGGATCCCGCCGGTGCATCCAGGAGTGCGCCGTCCTGGATACCCCGGCCAGCCTTCACCTCCGGGATGTCCGGAGACACGATCTGGCTGATGCCTACGGAGAAGCCCGAGCTGTACGCAGTGGACCGGTCGGGGAATATCGTGCTGAAAGTCGAGTGGGAGGCGGGGGACCGGTCCATTCCACCAGGAGCACCAGACTTTTGGGAGGGCGCGGACCGTTTCCCCGCCGCCGTCAGTCTCATGGTCGGCGCCGATGGCCTTATCTACATAGAAACGGTCGCTGTGCTCGAAGGCCGTCCGGCCCGGGACGCGGAGTGGCTTGTCTTCAGCCCGGCGGGAGAGCTGATGGCACGTCTGGACGTTGGGGGGAGATTCCCATCCTTCGATGTGCTCGCGTTCGGAGATGGCGCCTTGGTGGCGACGGTGTGGGACGAGGACACCAGCCTTACCCATGTCGAAGTCTACCGGTTCAGGAAGTCCGGCCAGGGATCCCGGTGAGACTATTCGTGCCATTCATATATGCCGAACGATCGCCATGTCGCTTGCAAGGGCCCTTGGCTCTGAAGCACCTGACCGCGACGCTCGTTTGCTGTACGGGCCTCGCGGTCGCCACACCCGGCCACGGCTGGCAATCCCGGCCCTCGTCCTGCCCACGCGCGCCGGAGCAGTCCGTACCGGTGGGGAGCGTCACCGGGATTCAGGACCGCGCTCCGCCATGCCGAATTGAGTTTCGCGAGACCGGGATCCGGCTGGAGGCGACGGCCGACGGCAGCAGGCCGGATCCGGGCATGACTGTCGTGGTGGATTCCAACGGCCGCTTCTTCACCTCGGACGCACCCGGATGGAGAGCGATCATCAGCGTTTGGGATTCGCGGGGAGCGTATCTCTCCCATTTCGGTGGGGAGGGCGAGGGCCCGGGGCCGTTGAGAGCTCGGGGGGGCGTGCGCCTGTACATCGACAACCGCGACAACCTGCACGTCCGCGACGGCTCGTACGGCTGGTCGGTTTTCTCTCCAGAGCAGGAGTTCCTGCGGCGGGTCGCGTCCAACATGATGGGTGGACTGCCGTGGAGGACCGTCATTCTGGACGACGGGTCGGCGCTGGCCAGCGACGGTCTGGTGTCCGAGGGTCACTACTTTCGCGTCACCGACTCCGCGGGTGCCCTCGCACGCACGTTCGGACCGGTGGGCGACCGGTCGTCCGGGAGTAGGGGGCGGCCCATTTCCCACGCGGGCGGCGACACCTTCTGGGCGGGTCCGGGCCAGCTTGGCTCGGATGCCTACGTTATGGAAGAGTGGGGGATCGACGGAACGTTGCGCCGGGCGTTGCGGCGTGACGTTTCGTGGTACCAGTGGGATGGGGCGGAAGAGCATGCGCCCCGCGTGACGCAGATACACATCACGCGGGGCGGCCTTCTCTACGCGGTCGTCTGGCGTCCCACCGACGAGTACGTGCGGGAGCGGGCGAGAGTGGCAAGATCGGGAGGGGCCGTCGATTTCCGCGAGCTGGAGGAGCAGGAGGAGCGGATGGATGAACTCACGGAACTCGTCCTTGAGGTGATCGACACCAGATCCGGCCGGCTGCTTGCTTCGGACACTTACCGGACATCGGATCTGCGTGAGATTCTTCCGTGGGGGCTTTTCCGCGGCTCGCTCCAGGGGTATCGCTACAAGGAAAACGAGGGCGGTCTGCCATTCGTGGAGATCGTGACGTTGGAACTGGTGGCGCGATGATGAGGCAAACCGGGCGCGAGGAGGGCAGAGGGTTGAGAATCCGGGATTCGCCGGCGATTGCGGTGGTCGCATGGGGGCTGGTACTCCCTGCCGCCGCGTGTGACGGGCGTGATGTGCGGGTTGGCGAGGCACCCCTCGGCTGGGGCGGGACGATCGAAGCCCGCGAGGTGCGCATGTGGACCGCCGAGATTCTTGAGTCAGCGCCTCGGTGGAGGGTCGGGGTGGAACCCGTCTTCGAGGTGGTACCCGATTCGGTTCAGGTGATGGTTACCGGAATGGAACAACGACACGCAACGAGGCGACTTTCATGCCCGATGGAAGGGTCGTCGTGCTCTATTCCCTGAGCGATGTACTGGATCCGGATTCACTCTTGCTGCACATACTCGATCCAGCGAGTGGTGAAGTGACCCGTATCCCAGCCCCGCGGGGAGAGGATGACCAACCCCTCAAGTGGGTCCATTTCGATCTGGCATTCTACGACGGGGACATCCTCCTGATGGGGGGCAACCAGCCGCCACTGAGCCGACGACGGGGGGCGGATGTCTGGCGGGCCGATGGAGAGGGTCGTTTCACCAGGCCCCCGTCCTACACCGACATTTCGGGAGCCCTCCTTGGGATATTCCCGGATGGATCGCTGGTCTTCTCGAGGTCCGCGGGTACCACGGATACCACGTTGGTCGCGTCGATCGCGGCCGCTGACCCGATGGAAGCCGGGAATGAACCCTCGGATTCGCAAGAGCGGGAAGTGCTGTTCACAACCGCGGTCCAGAGGGATCCCAACTTTCCACAGGAAGTTCCAATGCGTTTCGCCCACCAGCCTAGCGGCACGGCTGGGGTGTCGGGGGACACGATCTGGATTGTCCCCACGGAGAGACCTGAGCTTCTCGCCGTGCACCGGTCAGGGAGGATCTTGCTGAAAGTCGAGTGGGACGCGGGTGACCGCTCCGTTCCGGCGGGAGCGCCGCCCGCCTGGGAGGGCATCGATCGGTTTTCCGCCACCACGGACCTCCACGTCGGTGCCGATGGGCTGATCTACGTGGAAAAGGTTGCCGTGCGGGAGGGCCGCCCGATGCGAGGTCTGGAGTGGCTCGTCTTCAGCCCGGAGGGTGAGCTGATGGGTCGTCTCGAAGTCCCGGGGAGATTCCCGTCCTTCAATGTGCTCGCGTTCGGCGACGGCGCCCTGGTCGCCAGGGCCCGCGACGAGGAGACCGGGGTTCAGGAAGTCCGGGTCTACCGGTTCAGCAAGTCCGAGTAGGGAGCCGGCAGCCCGTGGCGGCTTTGTCCACGGACTGCCAGGGTAGCTCACGCCAGTTGGCGTCCGGCAAGTTCGCCCGGCGAGATCCCTGCACGGTTGGCGCCGTTCTCGCCATCCCCTATGCCCAGTCGGGGAGCCTGCATTTCAAGGTCGGCCTTGTGGACCTCATCGCCAGGGAATATATCGCCAGGAGCTATGTTTTCACGGCGACCGCGGTGGTTCCGCTGCTGAAGACGCCGGATGCCCGGCGGAGGCCGGGTCCGGACCAGATGGGTGTACGGGCACTATCCGAAGGGAGTGAGGACATGAGTAAGTCACGAATCGATCGACGCCGCTTCGTTACGACCGCCGCGGCTGCGGCCGCGGCCGGCACGCTCAGGCCAGGCACTCTGGGCGGCCTCGAGTCGTCCTTGGGCGTCCCGGCCCCACCCCCCCACGG
>VXLT01000094.1 GCA_009841475.1 Gemmatimonadota bacterium | reverse complement strand
CCGTTACCCCATGAAGCTCTCCGTCCCCCACCCCCTCGTCCTCCTCTCGGCCTGCGTCGTTCTGGCCGCGGGCGCGAGCTATCTGCTGCCGGCGGGCGCCTACGAGCGCGTCACCGACGAGGAGGTTGGGCGGACCGTCGTGGTGGCGGGCACCTACCAGGCGGTGGAGCCGAGTCCGGTCGGGCCTTTCGAGGCGATCGTGGCGCTCCCGCGCGGAATGGTGGATGCGGCCGAAGTCATCTTCCTCGTCTTCCTGATCGGCGGCGCGTTCACCGTCGTGGACGAGACGGGCGCGCTCAGGCGGGGCATCACGTCGCTGGTGCGGGCGCTGCGGGGGCGGGATCTGCTTGTGATCCCCGTCGTGTCGCTCTGCTTCGCCACCGGCGGCGTCCTCGAGAACATGCAGGAAGAGATCATCCCCCTCATCCCCGTGCTGATGATCCTCGCGCGGCGGATGGGCTTCACGCCGATCACCGCAGTGGCGATGAGCGCTGGACCCGCCTTCGTGGGTTCCGCGTTCAGCCCTATCAACCCGTTTCAGGTGCAGATCGCGCAACGGCTGGCCGAACTGCCACTGCTCTCCGGCGCGCTCTTCCGGATCGTTTTCCTGTTGCTCGCGCTGGCGCTCTGGATCGGGATGACGATGCGCTATGCGGCGCGGACGCGGGGGGAGCCGGAGGCGGGGGGCGACGACCAATCCACCGACGAGGGCGTCCGCCGCTCCGATCTCCTGATCCTCGCGCTGGTCGCCGCCACCTTCGCGCTGATCGTGCCCGGGCTCGCGCTCTGGCACTGGGGCTTCAACGAGCTCTCGGCGGCCTTCTTCATCATGGGCGTGATCGTGGGGCTGCTCGCGGGGATGCGGCTGAGCGGCACGGCCCGGGCATATGTGCGCGGCTTCCGCGGGATGGCGTACGCGGGGCTGCTGATCGGATTCGCCCGCGCGATCTACGTGGTGCTGCAGGACGGGCAGATCATCGACACGATCGTGCACGCCATGTTCACCCCGCTCGAGGGGCTCCCCGTGCTGGCGTCCGCGTTCGGGATGGTGGCGGCACACACGGCCATTCACGTCCCCGTGCCCAGCGTGAGCGGCCAGGCCGTGCTGACGATGCCGCTGCTGGTGCCGCTATCCGACCTGCTCGGGATGTCGCGGCAGGTCACCGTGCTCGCCTACCAGTACGGCGCCGGCCTCTGCGAACTCATCACCCCCACAAACGGCGCCCTGATGGCGATCCTGGCGTCGGCGGGAGTGCGCTACGAGGCGTGGCTGCGGCACGTGCTGCCGCTATACCTGGGACTGGTCGCTCTCGGGCTGGTGGCGATCGCGGTGGCGGTGGCGGTGGGGCTGTAGGGGCTCCTACCCGCGCCAGTCCACCCCCAGCCGCATGACGAACCCCCGGTGTTTCGTCGTGGTGACCCCGTCGTTGTCGATGTTCAGGAGGCCGAGGTTGTACAGTCCCTCCGCGACCCAGGTCACGGGGCCGGTGTCGAGGCCTACGCCCGCCCCACCGATCAGGAAGTAGTCGTTCTCGCGGAACACCGCCCCCACGCTCTCGCAGGTGCTCCGGTGGGAGATGGCGGTGTAGCATGCGACGCGGCGCGAGGCGGCCGGGCCGGCAAGCAGGTACGCGGGGCCGAGGGACGACCTGCCGAGCAGGGAGAAATCGAAGTAGTCGTACCCCCAGGTGGCGTCGTAGTAGGCGTCGTATTCCAGGATCGTGAGCTCCGCTCCCCGCTGCGTGTACCCGGCCTCCAGCACCAACGCGAGGCGGTCGCTGAACGAGTAGGCGAGCGAGACGGCACCGTGCGCGCCGTACTTGGGCGCCGCGTCCTGGACGACGCCGGTCTCATCGGTGAAATCGAGCGTGCTGAGCGTCGTTCCGCCCCTCGCGCCCAGGGTGAGCTGGGCGTGGAGGGGCGTGGCGAACAGGAGGGTGCCCAGGAACCCGAGGCAGGCTACCGCCCGTCGCACCCGCTACCGCCGTCCTGAACTCGACCCTCCGCCAGCCGCATGGTCTGCCAGGAAGCCTTTCGCCTCGTCCAGCCCCGCGATCCCCGTGCGGCCCTCCCATATCGCCGCGACCCTCGCGTAGTTTTCGGCGGCGATCAGGTCGTTGCCCATCATGGCGTGCGCGCGGGCGAGCCCGAGGAGCGAGCGCGGCCGGCCCGCCATGCGCTGCAGCGAGGTCTCGAACATCTCGGCCGCGTCTTCCGCGCGGTCCATGTCGAGGAGCAGCTCGCCGTAGAACTCGTGGACGGGCTTGATGGGGTTGGCGGAGCCGCGCGGCGGCGACATGGCCTCGACCGTCGCGACGGCGTCGTCCATCAGCTTTTCCGCCTTGTCGGGATAGCCCGTGTGAATGGCCAGGAGCGCGCTGACCTGCATGTGCATGACGTGGTTGTAGCCGCCGCCGTTCGACTTCTCGCCGAGGATGTCGGCGGTCGCCTTGAGCGCGGCTTCGTCGCCGGAGTGCGCCGCGCTGAGCCCGATCGCGAGCAACTCGTTGGTGCGCATCTCGTCGGTTGGCTCGCGCACCTCCCACTCCTCGGTCTCGACGATGTAGCGCGACTGGAGTAGAGGCAGCGCGCCGCGTGCCCGGGCCGATCCGGCTTCGCCCCGGGCGCCGCCGGTCTCGAAGCCGTCGTTCTCCACCATCGCCGCGAGGCGCTCGATCCAGAGCCGCGCTTTCGCGTAGTCGCCGCGCTGCAGGTCGCCGTACTGGCCCCAGTCGAGGGAATGGATGGCGTCGCCGAGCGCGTCGCCGGGCACCCACAGCTCGCGCGCAACGTCGTACGCCGACTGGTTGTGGCCCGAGACCAGGTCCCACATGCCGTGCTGGATGAAGATGTGGGTCGGCATGTGGCGGGCGTGCGACACCGCCGGGGCGATGTCGGCGAAGGCGTAGGCCGCGTCCAGCGCGAGCGGCGCCATGATCGGGTGGTCGAAGGCGTGGATCGTGTAGTGGGCCGCGCCGGGGTGGAGCGGATTGTCGTTGAACAGCTTGAGCGCGATCGTGCCCGCGCGGACGTTCCAGCGGTCGCTCTGGTCCCGGGTCGCGCGCGTCGCGCTGAGCAGGCTGAGCGCATAGAAGGCCGCGATCTCGGGGTCGTCCGGGTAGGCCTCGTGCAGGTCCGCCATCGCCTCCATGTAGCCCACCGCGCGGTCGCGGTGCTCGCCCTCGCCCCACAGGATCTCCACCGCGCCGAGCAGGCCCTTTTCACGCTTGGTCGGCGCCTTGGCGAGGCGCTCCTCCGGCGTGTCGCCGAGCCGCTTCAGCGCTTCCCGGGGATCGTCCGGGTTCATGCTCGTGACGAGCGGATGGTTGTACGCGAGCGACTCGCCCCAGTACGCCATCGCGAAGTCGGGGTCGATCGCCTGGGCCGCGTGGAACTGCTCCCGCGCCTGCTTCCAGCCGAAGCTGTGCAGGATCGCGACGCCGCGCAGGAAGTGTTCCTGGGCCGCCCCGGTCGCCGAGGTCGGGAAGGTGATGATGCCGACATCGTCGAACTGGGCCTGCGCCGCGGGCGGCGAAGCCATGGAAGCGAGGATGAGGGCAGCGGCCGCCGCCGCGCTCCAGAGGGTCGCGCTCAGTTTCTTCATTTCAGTTCTCCTCCCCCAACGGGGGATTTGTCCAGCGTGGGCCTGGGAGCTACCGGCCACGTCCATTCTACGCCTCGGCCACCGCCTCGGCCATGTTGTTCAAGGCCAACTCCACGATCTTCCGCGAAGAGGCCAGGTTCATGCGCATATGTCCTGCCCCGCCTGTACCGTAACCGGGGCCTGGGTTCAGGAAAACACCCGCGCGCTCCGCGAACCACCGCTGCACGACCTTCTCGGGGGTCACGGTGGCGCTGCCCTCGGCGCTCTCGCGAGCGGCGGTTTCGGCGGCCCCGATCCGCTCCGCGACCCCCGCCACGTCGAGCCAGGCCAGGTAGGTGCCCTGCGCCTTCGTGTAACGCACGCCCGGGATGTTGCCGCGGATGTACGACTCGGCGAAATCGTGGTTCGCGTCGATGTACACGAGCAGGTCGTCGAGCCAGGGTTCGCCCTCGTTCAGCGCGGCGCGCATCGCCACCATGCCGAGCGTGCTGAGGTCGGCGCGCGTGTTGGCCTTGACGCGCTCGAGCAGGTCCCGGTTGGTGCTGTAGTACCACGCGACCTTCATCGCCGCGAGGCTGAACGACTTGCTGCCGGACTTGAAGGTGAGGCTGTTCGCGACGATCTCGGGGTCGAGGGTGGCGAAGGGCGTGTACATGTTGCCCTGGGTCACGAAGTCGCAGTGGATCTCGTCGGCGAGCACCACGCAGCGGTGCTTCAGGCAGATCTCGCCCATGCGGGTCAGGTCCTCGGGCGTCCAGCAGTTGCCGGTCGGGTTCTGCGGGTTGCAGAGGATGAAGGTGTTGCAGCGGCGGGCGCGCCGCTCGAAGTCGTCGAAGTCGATGGAATAGCGGCCGTCCGCGTCGACGATCATCGGGTTGTCGTCGGTGACGGTGCGGGCGAACCTGAGGTCGCTGTAGAACCCGTTGTAGGTGGGCGTCGTCATCAGGACGCGCGTGCCGGGCGGCGAAAAGGTGTGCAGGGCGGCGATGATGCCGGGGTGGACGCCGGTGGTGAAGACGAGGGTCGACGGGTCGATCTCGATGCCGTAGCGGCGCTCGTTCCAGGCCGTGACCGCCTCCGCGTAGGAGCGGGGGCGGTGCATGTACCCCCAGTTCTCGTGCGCACACCGCTCGGCGAGCGCCTGGGTGACGCAGGGCGGCGCGCGAAAGTCCATGTCCGCGACACCCATCCCCGCGACGATCCCGTCCCCGTACTGCGCGACCGCGCGGTCCCAGCGCACGCTGTCCGTGCCGAGGCGGTCGAGGACTTCGTCGAAGTCGTAGTCGTCGCGGGTGGGGGGG
>VXLT01000046.1 GCA_009841475.1 Gemmatimonadota bacterium | reverse complement strand
CGCCGCCGCCCAGCAGAACGGCGACGATGACGACGACGAGGGCCTCCCCGTCACGAACGAGACCGTCATCGACGCCTGCCAACGCTGCCACGCGGTCGACGACGACAGCATGATGACCCGCATCTCCTACATGCGGAAGACGCCCGAGGGGTGGCAGCAGTCGATCCGGCGCATGGTCACGCTCAACAACGTGGAGCTGGATCCGGCGGCGGCGCGCGACATCGTCCGCTACCTGTCGGACAACCACGGGATCGCGCCGGAGGAGCTGCGGCCGGGGCGGTTCGAGGTCGAGCGGCGGCTGATCGACTGGAGCTACGAGGCGGACGAGGACGTGGAGAACACCTGCAGCCAGTGCCACTCGATGGGGCGGGTGATCACGCAGCGCAGGACCCGGGAGGAATGGGATCTGCTGATGGCGACGCACCGGGGCTACTACCCGCTCTCGGACGGGCAGGGGTTCATGCGGTTCGGCGGGAGTTCCGGCCATCCGAAGGACGCCGCGGTGCGCCACCTGTCGGGCGAGTTCCCGCTCGTCACCCCGGAGTGGACGGCCTGGTCGGCGACGAAGCGGCCTCCCCGGATTGTGGGAACCTGGGCGCTGAGCGGTCACGACCCGGGGTTCGGCCCCATCTACGGCACGGTCGAGATCGCGCAGGGTGCGGACGAATCCAGCTTCATCACCGAACTCGACTACGAGTACGCGCGGACCGGGGAGCGGGTGGAGCGGGGCGGGCGGTCGATCGTCTACACCGGCTACCAGTGGCGTGGCCGGTCGTTCGTCGGCGGGGACGAGGAGACCGAGCTGCGCGAGGTGATGATGGTCGAGCGCGGCTGGAACGAGATCAACGGGCGCTGGTTCATGGGCGCCTACGACGAATTCGGGCCGGATGTGAAGCTGGTGCGCGCGAACGGCCCGGTGCTGTCGGGGCTGCACCCGGTGGCGATGCGTGTTGGGACGACTGCGACCGTGACCGTGCACGGGGTCAACCTGGCCACCGGGCTGGGGCCGGATGACGTGGACCTCGGGCCGGGGATCGAGGTCGTGCGGGTCGTTGCGAGCGAGTCGGACCGGTTTACGGCAGAGGTCGCGGCGGCCGATGATGCGGCGGCGGGCGCCCGCGATGTCTTCCTTGCCGGCCAGCCGGTTCCGGGCGCGCTGACGGTCTACGAGACGATCGACCGGATCGCGGTGACGCCCGAGGCGGGGATGGCGCGGGTCGGCGGCGGCAACTTCCCCAAGGGATTCGCCCAGTTCGAGGTGACCGCCTACAGCAACGGCCCCGACGGCGATCCCGAGACCGGCGACGATCTGCCGCTCGGCCACGTCGACGTGACCTGGAGCGTCGAGGAATACGCCGCGGTCTTCGACGACGACGACATCGAGTACATCGGGACACTGGACGAGGGCGGCCTCTTCCACCCCGCGATCGACGGCCCCAACCCCGAGCGCAGCGGCCTGCGCAACAACATCGGCGACGTGTGGGTGGTGGCGACGTGGCGCGGCCCGGACGGGGAGGAGGTGCGGGGGCGGGCCCACCTGATCGTCACGGTGCCGCTCTACATGCGCTGGGAACCGTGGCGGGTCGGGGACATCCTGATGGTGCTGCCGAGGAGGACGGAGGGGAGTTAGGGCTGGGGGCCCTCAGCGGCGCCGCATGGCTTCCAGCATCCGCAGCACCTCGGGCAGTCCCTCCAGCGACCGGTTTTCCAGTGCGTAGTCCATCGGCGTCTTGCCGTCGGCGTCGAGGGCGTTGGGGTCGGCGCCCAGGCGGAGGAGCAAAGGGAAGATCGCCGGGTTTGACTGCGCGGCCGCGTGAAGGGGGGTCCTGCCATTGCCGTCCGGCTCCTCAAGGTCCGCACCCGCGCGCACCAGCACTTCGGCGACCGTAACACTGTGCCGGGTGGGCGGTCGCTGAAAGCTGAAGAACGCGTCGCCGCGGTTCACGGCCATGAACAGTGGCGTGCGGTCGTTTGCGCTGCGGCCCGAGGGGACGTACCCGTCGGGATCGCGCGCGTTGACGTTGGCTCCGGCGGCGATCAGGGCGGTCGCGATCTCCGGACGGTGGTTGTACCGGGCAGCGGAGTGCAGCGGCGTGTAGCCGTTGCGAGCGTGCGCGTTCACGTCCGCGCCCGCCGCGACAAGAAGCTCGATCACGGCGGGATTCGAGGCGCCGGAGGCGGCCTCGTGCAGGGGCGTGCGGCCCCCCGCGGCCAGGGCGTTGACGTCGGCCCCGGCGTCGAGCAGCACAGCCGCGACCGCGGGGTTGGGATTCTCGCCGGCGTAGTGCAGTGGCGTATTGCCGCGCCGGTCACTCTCCCCGGCCGGGGCTTCGAGGTCTGCGCCCGCCTCCAGCAAGGCCCTCGCAACCTCCGGGTCCGGGTTCGACCTTGCGGCCAGGTGCAGCGGGGTCCAGGCCCACCCCCAGTCGGTGGCGAAGCCCGTCGCCCAGGCATCGGGGTCCGCGCCCGCATCCAACAGCGCCCGGACCACCGCCGCAGTGCCGCTTTCGGCGGCAGGGTGGAGGGGAGTGTACGAGTAGAAATCGTCGCGGGCGTGGACATCGGCCCCAGCTTCCAGAAGAACGGAGATGACAGCGGGATCGCGCGTTGCGGCGGCGGCATGAAGAGGCGGCAGCCCGAAGGGGAATCTGTCCACCCCAACCTGGACGTCCGCCCCGCCGGCGATGCAGCCTGCCACGATGTCGGCGTCGGCGAGCGCGAAGAAGCTCCTCGTGCCCCAGCGCTCGCAGGAGACCGGATCGGCCGTGTTGCCCGCGGTGTCCCGGGCGGCCGGATCGGCTCCGAGTTGCACAAGAGTCCGCACCAGCGCGGCGTCGTCGACAAACGCAGCAATACGGCGCAGCGCGATGTGGAGAGGGGTCTCGCCGCCGTTGTTGCGGGAGTTGAGATCGGCGCCGTCTTCCGCCAGGAGGGGCACAAGGGCGCTTGAACTCCACCACTCCGCGGCCAGGATGTGCAACGGCGTTGCACCCTGCGAGTCGCGCGCGTTGGGGTCGGCCCCTGCCTCCAGCAGCGCCGACATCACGCTGGCCCGTGCCGACCGGTCGCCCCGGCTGGTGATCACACGATGAAGCGGGGTCCTGCCCGCGTTGTCACGGGCACTCACATCCGCGCCCGCCTCCAGGAACGCAGCCAGGACATTCTCGAAGTCGGTGCAGCAATCCGTCGCGGACACCAGCCGAGCGAGGAACGTCGCGCCTTCCTCGTCGCGCGCGTCAACGGGTATTCCGGTCTCCAGGCATCCGCGCACGCTCTCGACCGGGGACTTGGCGAGGAATCCCCACGGGTAGACGGGCCCGGCGGCCCAGCAGACGGGGTCGGCGGCCAGCCCGGCATTGTCGCGGGCGTCCGGGTCAGCCCCGAGGTCCAGAAGGGCTCGCATGGCGGGACGACTGTCCCAAGCGCGGGCCCTGTGAAGGGGAGTCTCGCCCTTGGCGTTTCGGGCGTGCACATTTGCGCCGGCCTCAACAAGGGCGAATACCAGGGTCGAGTCGGGGTACCACGCGGACAGGTGCAGGGGAGTGTCATCCTCGGCGGTTCGTGCGTTCGGGTCGGCCCCGGCCTGCAGTAGCGCAAGCGCGCGCAGGACCGAAGGAGGCTGCGTCCCGTCGGCGTCCGCCCTCGCAGCGTAGAACCAGTTGGTGTTGTTTCTCTCGACCGCCAGGTGCAGCGGTGCGTGTGAGTCGGCGTTCCGGCCGTCCGGATCCACGCCGATGCCGGCCAGAAGCGTGATGACCTCGGGGCTTCCCGACTCCGCCGCGGCATGAAGGGGGGATGAGCCGTCTTCAGTCAGCACCCGCGGGTTCGCACCGGCTTCGAGCAAGGCGTGGATCACCTCCGGCTCCTCGGCGGCGGCGGCCACGTACAGCGGAGTCCGGCCCTGGTTGTTCCGCAAGTTCGGGTTCGCACCGAGCGCCAGCAGTCTCAACGGAAGGTCGGTGAGGGATCCCTCGCGGCGTTCGGGGTCCATGCTTGCGAGCAGGGGAGTGTTGCCGGCCGAATCGGCGGCGTTGATGTCGGCGCCTGCGTCGAGGAGTGCGTTGACGACGGGCTCGCTGATCGGCGTCCTGCGGAACCCCCGGTTCACGATGGCGTACAACAGGGGTGTGCCGAGGCCGCCTTCCCCGGCGTGGATGTCCGCGTCGGCCTTCAGTAGCAGGGAGAGGATCTCCGTGCCGTCGTGGGTAGTGGCCACATGCAGGGGCGTCGCGCCCGTGTTGTTGCCCGTGGTCAGGTTCGCGCCTGCGTCCAGCAATAGCCTCACTGCGGCCGCATTTTCGACCTCCACGGCCAGATGAAGCGGAGTGTCCCCGTCGCCGTCGTAGGCCTGGACGTCTTCGCCACCCGCCAGGCACCGACGGAAGTCGTCAGGGAGAGCCAGCCGGGCGAACGCCGCCGTAGTCCAGTTGATGCAGCTGGTGGGGTCGGCGGCGAGGCCGCTCTCGTTGCGCGCAAGCGGGTCGGCGCCAGAGCGCAGCAACGCACGGGCGACGGCGGGATTGGGGTTAGTCCAGGCCGTGTGGAGGGGTGTTGCGCCCTCCCGGTCCCGCGCGTCGAGATCGGCTCCGGCCTCCACGAGCGCGTCGATAACTCCGGGGCTGGGGTTCAGCGCCGCGGCCGTGTGAAGGGGAGTGTAGCCTTGTCGGTATCCGCTACCCCGGCGTCCATAGCCCAGCGTGGCACGAAGATCCGCGCCCGCGTCCACAAGAAGGTGGATGACGCGGGGGTCCGTTGCGCTGGCTGCGGCCCTGAAGATGGCGGGCATCTGCTGTGCGGGATCGTGGGCACTCGCGCCTGCCTGGAGGCATTGCTGGACGAGTTCGGCCGAGGCGGACTCGAAGAAGTTCAGCCGGTTCCAGTTGTCGCAGGTGGGTGGGGTGGGCGG